>NZ_JBWKKH010000035.1:0-93820 GCF_056431645.1 Saccharopolyspora sp. NPDC045839 | reverse complement strand
GGAAAGGAAGGCCTTTCCCCATCCCCCCCCCCCCCCCCCCCCCCCCCGCTCCCCCCCCCCCCCCCCCCCCCCCGTGCGGCCCCACTCGTCGGTGGTCCGCACGCTGGTGCTGGTCACCGAGCGCAGCGTCCCCGGGCCGGTGCGACTCGGGTGGTCTTTGCCCAGGTGGACGCAGTCGTGGGGGGTTCCCATACTGAGGGTGTCGGCCTCGCAGGACCCGCCCGCCGGCGGGTCGGAGGGGAGGGCGTGATGGGGCGCGCGGTTGGAATCGACCTGGGGACGACGAACTCGGTGGTGGCCGTGCTGGAGGGCGGCGAACCGACGGTCGTCGCCAACTCCGAGGGCTCGCGGACCACGCCGTCGGTGGTGGCCTTCGCGAAGAACGGCGAACTGCTGGTGGGGCAGCCCGCGAAGAACCAGGCGGTCACCAACGTGGACCGCACCATCCGGTCGGTCAAGCGGCACATGGGCACCGACTGGTCGGTGCGGATCGACGACAAGTCCTACACGCCGCAGGAGATCAGCGCCCGCGTGCTGATGAAGCTCAAGCGGGACGCGGAGTCCTACCTCGGCGAGGACGTCACCGACGCGGTGGTCACGGTGCCCGCGTACTTCGACGACTCGCAGCGGCAGACGACCAAGGAAGCGGGCCAGATCGCGGGGCTGAACGTGCTGCGGATCATCAACGAGCCGACCGCGGCGGCGCTGGCCTACGGCCTGGAGAAGGGCGAGAAGGAGCAGACCATCCTGGTCTTCGACCTCGGGGGCGGCACCTTCGACGTCTCGCTGCTGGAGGTGGGCGAGGGGCTGGTCGAGGTCAAGGCCACCTCGGGCGACACCCACCTCGGCGGTGACGACTGGGACGAGCGGGTCGTCGAGTGGCTGGTGGACCGGTTCCGGGCCTCCTCGGGCATCGACCTGAACAAGGACCGGATGGCCATGCAGCGGATCAAGGAAGCCGCCGAGAAGGCCAAGATCGAGCTCTCCAGCTCCTCGCAGACCAGCATCAACCTGCCGTACATCACGGTCGACGCGGACAAGAACCCGCTGTTCCTGGACGAGACGCTGTCCCGCGCCGAGTTCGAGCGCATCACCTCCGATCTGCTGGAGCGTTGCCGCAAGCCGTTCAACAACGCGATCCGCGACGCCGGGATCAAGGTCGGCGACATCAACCACGTGGTGCTGGTGGGCGGGGCGACGCGGATGCCCGCCGTGACCGACCTGGTCCGCGAGCTCACCGATGGCAAGGAGCCGAACAAGGGCGTGAACCCGGACGAGGTCGTCGCCGTCGGCGCCGCCCTGCAGGCCGGCGTGCTGCGCGGTGAGGTCAAGGACGTCCTGCTGCTCGACGTGACGCCGTTGTCGCTGGGCATCGAGACCAAGGGCGGCATCATGACCAAGCTGATCGAGCGCAACACCACGATCCCGACCAAGCGCTCCGAGACCTTCACCACCGCCGAGGACAACCAGCCGTCGGTGATGATCCAGGTCTTCCAGGGTGAGCGGGAGATGGCCGCGCACAACAAGAAGCTCGGCATGTTCGAGCTGACCGGTCTCCCGCCGGCGCCGCGCGGCATGCCGCAGATCGAGGTCACCTTCGACATCGACGCCAACGGCATCGTGCACGTCAACGCCAAGGACCTCGGCACCGGCCGGCAGCAGTCCATCAAGATCAGCGGCGGCTCGGCGCTGCCGAAGGACGACATCGACCGGATGGTCAAGGACGCCGAGGCGCACGCCGAGGAGGACCGCAAGCGCCGCGACGAGGCCGAGATCCGCAACCAGGCGGAGACACTGGTCTACCAGACGGAGAAGGTCCTCACCGACAACGCCGACAAGATCCCGGCCGACACCCGGACGCAGGTGCAGGACGCGATCAAGGAAGTCAACGAGGCGCTCAAGGGCGACGACGTCGACAAGATCCGCGCGGCGGTCGACCACCTCGCGGCGACGTCGCAGGCCATCGGCCAGGCCATCTACGGCCACCAGCAGGCGGCGGCCGGAGACGGCGAGGCGAAGCAGGCGGAAGAGGACGTGGTCGACGCCGAGATCATCGACGAGGAGGACAAGAAGAAGGAGTGATCCGGAGCTCCGAAGTGGATCGCACCGGCAGTTCCCGCTCGGACCCGTGCGTACTTTTCGCTGCTATGGCGACACAAAGTGCACACGGGTCCGGCTCATGCGCAGTCGCAGGACGATGTTCGCTTGAGAAGAATAGAATTCCAGCATGAAGAACAAGCCGCCCTACGCGCTGACGTCCGTCGACAACGCGCTGCTGCTCCTGCAGATGCTGCGCGACCAGGGCGGCCTGCGGGTCAGCGAGGTTGCCGAGGAGCTCGGCATCGCCCGCTCCACCGCGCACCGCCTGCTGTCGATGCTGGTGTACCGGGACTTCGCGATCCAGGACGACCGGCGCACCTACGTGCCGGGCCCGGCGCTGGCCGCGAACCAGGTGGCAGGCCACCCGAACCAGCAACTGCGCAAGGCGCTCCACCCGCACATGGACGCGCTGTGCGAGCGGGTGCAGGAGACGGTGAACCTGATGGTCCGGGTGGGCACCCAGACCCGGTTCCTCGCCAGCGTCGAGTCGACGCAGGTCCTGCACGTCGGCGACCGGCGCGGCACCATCCTGCCCGCGCACCTGTCCTCGGGCGGGAAGGCGCTGCTGGCGGAGCTGGAGCGCGCACAGTTGGAGCAGCTCTACCGGCCGGGTGAGCCGGACCGGCAACTCCCGGAGCGGGAGTGGAAGACGTTGCTGCGCGACCTCAAAGCGGCCCACGAGACCGGGTACGCCCTCAACCGCGAGCGGACCGAAGACGGCGTGGCGGCGGTCGGCATGTGCGTCCACGGCGGCTCCGGCGAACCCGTCGGGGCCCTGTCGATCGCGGCCCCCGCGGCGCGCTTCGCCCCCAAGCGGATCCCGGTGCTGGTGCGAGAGATGCGCGCCGCGGTCGCCCGCGCCGAGATCGACCTCGAATCCTTCCCCGGCCTGTGACCGGTGGGATGACGGTTTCAATTGAAACCGCCGTTCCGGCGAGGCGCGGGGCGTGGTTCTCGGTGTGCATCGTGCTCTGCGCGGGACGCGGAGTACCGGGTGGGACATCGACGGCGGAGCCCGGCGCGTGGTGTGATGTGATGCTCCACTGTGGACATCGCCCGCCGGCTGTCCGTCCGGGGTCCCGGCGATCTCAAGGCCGAATGCGGAGAACTCCCGGTACTCGGGCGCCGGCTCTAGAACGCTCGTGAGTACTTCGGGCCGCTATAGCAGCCCAAAGTAGTCACGGGACCGGGCCTGCGGAAACGTGCGGCCACGGTCCAAAACCACCATCGGTTACGCTTCCGCCGTGCACGACGACTACCAGGTCCCCACCGCGCTCTTCTTCGTGCCGGCGGGTGTCTTCTTCGCAATATTCTTGGTGAGCTTCGCCTTCGACCGCCGGAAGGTGCGCAACGGCCTCTACCTGTTCTTCGCGCTCGTGTTCCTGGTGGGCGCGTCGCTGATGGCGCTCGCTTCGAAGTCGCTGGCCGTCGCCGAGTTCGTGCTCATCTCGCTGTTGTTGCTCTTCCTGCTGATGATCCTGGTGCTCGCGATCTTCCTGGTCGCCAACGGCGTGACGATGATCCGCCGGGAGGGCAGGCGCCTGGCCAACCTGCTGTCGCTGGCCGCCGGCCTCGGGATCTTCGCCTACATCGGGTTGCGGGCGCTGGCCAACACCGTCCAGTGGGCGCCGCTGCAGGCGACCATGGACGCGATCGGTGCCGTGATCTCGTACGTTGCCCTGCTGTTCATGTGCTTCCTGCTCTACTCCTTCGTCTACGGCCGGATCTGGCACCGCCGCGCCGTCGACTTCGTCGTGGTGCTCGGTTCCGGCCTGATCGGCTCGCGCGTGCCGCCGCTGCTGGCAAGCCGTCTCGACCGCGGTCGCGCCGTGTTCGACGCCCAGCGGGCGAAGGGGCGCGACCCGGTGCTGGTGACCTCCGGCGGACAGGGGCCGGGCGAGGACCTGCCCGAGGCGCGCGCGATGGCCGACTACCTCATCGACGAGGGCGTGCCGGAAGACCGGATCCTGGTCGAGGACCAGTCGCGCAGCACCGAGGAGAACCTGCGGTTCAGCAAGGCGATCATGCAGCAGCACCGGCCGGAGCACCGGTGCGTGGTGGTGACGAACAACTACCACGTCATGCGCGCCGCCACCATCGCGCGCAAGGAGAAGGTGAACGGCCAGGTGCTCGGTTCGCCGACGGCGCGCTACTTCTGGCCGAGCGCGACGATCCGCGAGTTCGTGGCGGTCTTCCTGTCGCACAAGATCGTGAACTTCTGCATCTGCGCGTTCCTGATCATCACGAACGTGCTGCCCGCTCTCCAGGACAGCTGAGGGGCAGGCCGCTTCGCGCGGCTGCGGATGGCCGGCGCCCGAACGCCGAGCGCGGAGCCCGCCGAACCGGCCCGGTGAGCGCCTGTTTGGATCGGGGCGTGGATCTGTTGCGTCACCTCCGCTTCTTCGTCGCCGTGGCCGAGGAAGGTCATTTCGGACACGCCGCGGACCGGCTCGGGATGACGCAGCCGCCGCTGTCCCAGGGCGTCCAACGGCTCGAGACCAGGCTCGGCGTCACCCTGCTGACCAGGGGCTCTCGCGGCGTGGGGCTGACCACCGCCGGGGCCGAGCTGCTGCCCAGGGCGCGGGCCCTGCTCGACGGCGCGGAGCAGTTCGAGGAGGAAGCGCGCCGCCAGCGGGAGAACCGCGGCGCGGTTCGCGTCGGCGTCGTCGCGGCGCTCAGCGACCGGCAGGTCGCGGCCCTGACGGCCGCCGTGCGGGCCGCCGCGCCCGATCCGGCGGCCCGCACCGTGATCATCACGACGTCCTCGACGGTCGACCTCGTCGACGCGGTCACCGCCGGCCGGCTCGACTGCGCGGTGGTGCACCACCCGGCGCTGATCGGTGCCCTGCAGGCCGGTCCGGTCCGGAAGATCCCGCGTTCGCTGCTGGTGCCCGCCGACCACCCGGCGGCGCGCCGGAAGCAGTCGCTGCGCTCGCTGGCGGGCCTGGCCTGCGCGACCGCCCCGCGCAGTCACGGGACGGCCGCGTTCGACCTGCTCGTCGACACGTTGCGGATCAAGGGGCTCGACCCGGACTTCCTGCCCGCGGCGGGCGATCGCGACGCGCTGACCGCGGTCGCCGCCGGTCGCGCCTTCGCCTTCACCACCGACCCGTCGCTGGAGGCCTCCGGCGTGACCCGGGTGCAGGCGCCGGGGGAGGACCTCGCGCTGCGGGTGCGGCTGGTCTGGCAGGAGCCCGCGCCGCCGGACGACGTGCTCGCGGCCGTCGAGGCCGCGCTGCGTCCGGAGGCGCTGAGGTGAGCCCGGTCGAGCGCCGCATCCGCGAGGTGCTGGCCGACGCGGGTGCCGAGGGCTGGGTGCACGCGAAGCCGCTGAACCCCGCGTCGGAGCGGGAGATCGACGTGGGTGGCGACGAGCTCGTCGTCACGGCGTCGGTCTACAAGCTGCCGCTGCTCGTGGCTTTGTGCCGCGCATTCGACGCCGGTGCCCTCGATCCGCGGGCCAGGGTGCGGATCGATCCCGCGTCCTGCACGCCCGGGCCCACCGGGATGTCGGCCTTCCAGGACCCGGTCACGGTGTCCTGGCGCGACCTGGCCGCGTCGATGATCGGCGTCTCCGACAACGCGGCGGCGGACCTGATCCTCGGCGAGGTGGGACTCGACGCGCTCGCCGACACCCTCGCCGACCTGGGGCTGTCCCGCACCCGCGTGGTCGGCGGCACCGCCGACTCGCACGCCGCGCTGATCCGCGACACCGGCACGACCACCGCGTCCGAGGCGTTCGCGCTGCTCAGCGACAACGATGCCGCCCGCACGGTGAGCGCCTACGACCCGTCGTACGCCAGCGCCACCACGCCGCGCGAGATGACCCGGCTGCTCGAACTCGTCTGGGCCGACGCGGTCGCGTCGCCGGAGCAGTGCGAGTTCATCCGGCGGCTGCTGGCGAACCAGGCGTGGCAGCACCGGATCCGGGCCGGGTTCCCGTACCGCGGGGTCCGGGTCGCGGGCAAGACCGGCACGATCGGCGCGGTGCGCAACGAGGTGTCGGTGGTGGAGTTCGACGGCGAAACGCCGGTCGCGGTGGCGGTGTTCACGCTCGCGGCCCGCGCCGACGCCGCGCTGCCCGGAGTGGATGCGGCCATCGCGGAATGCGCCCGGATCGCGGTAACGGACCTGCGTTCCGGCCGGTTGTGAGCGAACTTTTTTCGCGGGCGGGGAGCGGCCGGGCGTGGCCTGGCAGCTGCGGCCATATCGAATCGCTATCGGAAGCGGGCCGGGTGCGGATTGGCGCTATCGGTCGCGGGCTGCTTGATTTGCGGCAGACCCGATCGATTGGAGAACTTCCTTGCAGCACCACGAAACCCGCGTCGGACGTCGAGCGATCCTGGGTGCGCTGCTGGCCGCGCCGGCGGTGGCCGCGTGCGGTTCGGGCGGCGTAGCGGCGGCGCCGAGCAACGCGGGGCCGGACCTCACCGGCAAGCACGCCCCGGTCTTCGCAGACCTGGAACGCCGCTACGACGCCCGGCTCGGGCTGTTCGCGGTCAACGTCCACACCGGACGTTCCATGGGGTACCGCGCCGACGAGCGCTTCGCGATGTGCTCGACGTTCAAGACCTACGCGGCCGGCGCTCTGCTGCACCGGCACGGCCTGGCCGGCGGCTACTTCGACAAGCTGATCCACTACACCGAGGCCGACCTGGTGGACTACTCGCCGATCACGAAGCCCAACGCGGGCATCGGCATGATGGTCAGCGAAGTGTGCGCCGCGGCGATCACCCGCAGCGACAACACCGCGGGCAACCTGCTGCTCGCCGAGCTCGGCGGCCCGCCCGCGATCACCGCGTTCGCGCGCTCGATCGGCGACGGCAGCACCCGCCTGGACCGCTGGGAAACGGAGCTCAACTCGGCGATCCCCGGCGACGAGCGCGACACCACCACGCCGGCCGGCATCGCCGCGGGCTACCGGGCGCTGGTGCTGGGCGACGCCCTCGGCGCGCCCGAGCGCGACCGGCTGACCGGGTGGCTGTTCGCCAACACCACCGGCGCCGCGCGGATCCGCGCGGGCCTGCCGCCGGCCTGGCGCACCGGCGACAAGACCGGCACCGGGGACTACGCCTCGGGCAACGACGTGGCCGTCACCTGGACCGACCGCGGCCAGGCGATCGTCATCGCCGTCCTGACCACTCGCCCGCGGAAGGACGACGAGGTCGACAACGGGCTGCACGCCGACACCGCGCGCGTCGTCGCCGCGGCGCTGGGCTGACCCCAGCCACTGTGGACGATCGTCAGCTGGTGGGAAGCGTTGCGGTCACGTGGAAACCGCCGTCGGGCAGCGGACCCGAGTCGATGTCGCCGCCCGCCAGCTGCACGCGTTCGGCGAGCCCGATCAGGCCCTGCCCGCCGCTGGGCAGGCTGCGCTCGAAGCCCTCGGCGGGACGGCTGTTGCGCACCGAGATCTCCAGGTTCTCGGGCCGGTAGGAGAGCGCGACCGAGGCGTGCGAACCGCCCGCGTGCTTGTGCACGTTGGTCAGCGCTTCCTGGATGACCCGGTACGCGGCGCGCTCGACGTGGTCGGGCAGTCGCCGGCGGTCGCCGTCGATGCGCAGCTCGGCGGCCAGACCGGCGTCGCTGGAGGCGGACACGAGCGCTTCGACGTCCTGCAGGGTCGGCTGGGGCGGCTCGGGCCGCTGGTCGGAGGGGTCCGAGCGCAGCACGCCGATCATCTGCCGGAGCTCGTTCAGCGCGCCGCGGCCAACGTCCTGGATGGTCGCGGCGGCCTGGGCCGCCTTCGCGGGATCGCGTTCGGCCAGCAGCTCCAGGGCGCCCGCGTGCACCACGACCAGGCTCACCTGGTGCGCGATGGAATCGTGCATCTCGCGGGCGATGCGGGCGCGTTCCTCGGCGCGGGTCCGCTCGGCGATGAGGGCCTGCTCCCGCTCGGCCCGCTCGGCGCGCTCGACCCAGTGCGCCAGCCGCGCGCGACGACCGGCCATGTAGAGCCCGACGACCAGCGGGAACAGGTTGAGCAGCGACATCATGACCACCAGCGTGGCGAAGTTGCCGATGCTGCTGAACGTGGCGACCTCGCGCAGGAAGGACCGCGACGCGACGATGCTCACCACGGCGGTGCCCCAGATCTGCCAGCGCTTCCGGCCGTAGGCGCCCAGCGCGTACTGCGCGACGAAATTGCCGAAGAAGAACGGCGTCGCGAGATGCACGGCCACGGCGAACAAGGTGACGGTGACCGGGAACCGCCGCATGGCGAGCAGGGCGAGCGAGCCCACCAGCGCCCACGCCAGCTGCCACCACATCTCCAGGTCGCGGGCCGGGTTGTTCAGGACGGTGCTCCACACCGAGAGGAAGAAGACGAACCCGCTGATGACGGCGAGGATCACCCACCGGGGTACCCGTGCCAGCCAGGCCGGCCGCGTGCCGACGAAGTTCGGCTGCTCGTCGAGGGTGAGCTTGCCCGGGAAACCGGCGATCAGACTCCGCATTGCCACGGCACAAGCGTATGGGAACGACGCGCCGACCGAATTGGCCTGCGGTCGTACTACTCAGGTATGACTCCCGCGTTGCGACGCATGGGTTTCTGCGATCCGGGAATGATCACGGAATGGGACTCGCGGTCGATGTCCGCGCAGGGCGGCCCGCCATAGCTTTGGTCCATGGTCCACACGAACGAAAGCCGAACGGCCGCCGCGCCCGGCGCCGTCGAGATACCCGACCCGCGAGCGGTGCGCCCACGCGCACGCCTGAGTGGGGTTGATCTGGCCCGCGCATTGGCGGTGCTGGGCATGTTCGTCGCGCACATCGGGCCGGCGATGCTGGATCCGCGGACGGGCACGGCGGCGGAGGTGCTGGCGAAGCTCGGCAACGGGCACGCCTCGATCCTGTTCGCCACGCTGGCGGGCGTGTCGCTCGCGCTGCTCACCGGTGGCAGCGATCCGCACGACGGCACTCTGCTGCGGCGGGATCGCGTCCGGATCGCCGTCCGGGCGGCGATCCTGTTCGTGCTCGGCATGGCGCTGACGCAGATCGGCGCCCCGATCATGGTGATCCTGTCGTTCTACGCGATCTACTTCGTTCTCGCTCTGCCGGTGCTGCGGATGCCTCCCGTGGCGCTCGCGGCGCTCGCCGGGGTGTGGGCGCTCGTCGCCCCGCAGGTCTCGTTCCTCATCCGTGGCTCGTTCGACAGCGCGGAAGCGGCGGGCGGCGCGTTGTCCTTCAGCGACCTGGCTTCGCCGCAGGAAGCCGGGTCCGGGCTGCTGCGGCTGCTGCTCGACGGCGCGTACCCGGTGCTGACCTGGATGCCGTTCGTGTTCGTCGGCATCGCGGTCGGGCGGCTCGATCTGCGCTCGACGGCCGTTCGGCTGCGGTTGCTGGTGGCGGGTGCCGGTGTGGCGGTCGTCGGGTACGGCGGTTCGTGGCTCGCGCTGAACGTCTTCGGTGGCATGAAAGGGCTTTCGCCGCTGCTGGACGCGCTGAGCCCGATGGCGGCCGAGCTCGGGAAGAGCCCGATGGAGCTCCTGCAGATGGCGAACTTCGGGACGGTGCCCGCAGGTACTCCGGCGATGCTGCTGCTGGCGGCGCCGCATTCCGGCACGACGTTCGAGATCGTGGGCTCCACCGGCGTCGCGCTGGCGGCCCTCGCGCTCTGCCTGTTCGCCGGTGACCGGCTGGGCCGGGTGCTCGCGCCGCTGACGGCGGTCGGTGCCCTGGCGCTGACCGTCTACACAGCGCAGGCGGTGGTGCTGAAGATCCTGGTGGACACCGCGGCGCCGGAGATGGCGGCGCACCCGTGGCTCCCGCTGACCGGATTCGCGCTGGCCTCGATGCTGTTCTGCGGATTGTGGCGACCATTCCTCGGCCGCGGCCCGCTGGAGCGAGTCCTGCACTGGACATCGGTCCGAGTCGCCGCCGCGGTCGTCCGCTGACCGGCCCGGCACGACGCTTGCCCGCCGGGAACGCACCCGGCGGGCAGGAGGGGTTCAGCGCGCCGCTTCGACGACGGGCTCCGGCTTCGGCGCCGGGCGCAGGGCGACGAAGGCGATGACCAGGCCGGCGAACACGAAACCTGCGGAGAGGAGGAAGCTCATGCTGTAGCCGTCGCGCAGTGCCGACAGCGCGTCCGCGCCGGCCTGGAGCCGGGTGTCGGTGTGACCGGCGGCGAGCGTCGCCAGGGCCGCGAGCCCGACGGCCGCCCCGGCCTGTTGGGCGGTGTTGTTGAGCCCGGAGGCCAGCCCGGCGTCGCGCGGGTCGGCGCCCGACATGGCCATCGTGATGACGGCGGGTATCGCCAGCCCCATCCCGGCGCCCATCAGGAAGAGCGTCGGCAGCACGTCCGCGAAGTAGTCGCCGCCCACCGGGGCGCGGCTGAGCAGCGCCAGCCCGGAGCCCAGCGCGAACAGGCCGGTGAGCAGCACCTTCCGGGCGCCGAACCGGTCGGTCAGCCGGGCGGCGAAGAACAGCGAGACGGTGCCGAGTGTCACCGGTGCCGGGACGAAGGCCAGCCCGGTCTGCAGCGAGTCGAAGCCCAGCACCCGCTGCAGGTACAGCGCGTTGAAGAACTGGAAGCCGAAGCCCGCGGCGAACACGAGCACCACGACGACGTTGGCGGCGGAGAGCTGCCTGCTCCGGAAGATCCGCAGCGGCAGCAGCGGAGTGGGCGTTTTCGCCTGGCGCACCAGGAAAGCCGCTACCAGGGCGACGGCTACCGCGGCGCAGCCGAGCGTCGTCCCGGTGCCGCTGGTCGGCTCGGCCAGCTGCACGATCGCGTACACGCCCAGCGACAGCCCGGCGGTCACCAGGACCGCGCCCAGGAGGTCGGCGCCGCGGCGGAAACCGAGCCCGGGGGAGTCGGCCAGCACCCGGACCGCCAGCACGAGCGTCACCGCGCCGATCGGCACGTTCACCAGGAAAGCGCCTTCCCAGCCCAGGGTCCGGGTGAGGACGCCACCGGCGATGAGCCCGATCGCGCCGCCGCCGGCGGAGACGAAGCTGTAGATGCCCATCGCCCTGGCCTGCTCGCCGGGCCGCGGGTACAGCCCGGCGATCATGCCCAGGATCACCGCGGACGACAGCGCGCCGCCGACACCCTGCGCGAACCGCCCGACGACCAGCATCGCCGGGTCGACCGCCACCCCGCACAGCACCGACGCGGCGGTGAAGGTGATCAACCCGGTCAGGAACACCTTCTTGCCCCCGATCAGGTCGCCCAGCCGGCCGGACAGCAACAGCAGCCCGGCGAAGGCGATCAGGTAGGAGTTCACCACCCAGGCCAGCCCGGACGGCGAGAAGCCCAGCTCGTCCTGGATGGACGGCAGCGCGACGGTGACGACGGTGCCGTCCAGGACGACCATCAACTGCATGGTCAGCAGCACGCCCAGCGACAGGCCGCGCCGGCGGGGTTGCTGCGAAACGCTCTGAGTCATCGACGAGTCTTCCCGGTGAGATCTGCGGACCGCGGGTCCGATCGGCCCGCGCTGAAGCAAAGCTAGTCCGCGATCATGAGACGAACGATGGCTGAGAATCTCGATTTGATGTCCGGTCGTATCAAGTGAGGGCACGATAGGATTCCGGCGTGGATGTGCTGAGCGACACCGTAGCCGCGCTGCGCACCGGGCGGCCCGCCTCGGGGACGTTCGTCCGGCACGCGCCGTGGGGGCGGAGGTACTCGAAGGCGTCGGGCGCGGGATTCCACGTGGTGCTGCAGGGTTCCTGCTGGCTGATCCCGCGCGCCTCCGAACCGGTCCCGCTGGGCGTCGGCGACGTCGCCTTCCTGTACCTGGACGAGGGCCACGGGCTCGCCGACAGCCCGGACACGCCGCTCGACGAGATCCCCGGGCCGGGCGAGCCGCGCGTGGTCGACGGGGCGGGCGCGCGTTCGACGCTGCTCTGCGGCGTGTACGAGTTCGCTTCCGGCTGGTCGCATCCGCTGCTGGACGAGCTGCCCGAGGTCGTCCATGTCCCGGCGCGCCTCGGCCGCCATCCCGAACTGCGCGCGGCGGTCGATCTGCTCACCGCCGAGCTCGCCGGCGACCGGCCCGGCCGGGACGCGATGGTACCCGCCCTGCTGGACGTGCTGCTCATCTGCACGCTGCGGGCCTGGTTCGACGAGCGGGCCGAGGGCGACCGCATCACGGGCTGGGCTTCGGTGTTCCAGGACCGGGCGATCACCGCGGCCCTCGCCGCGATGCACGGCGATCCCGCGCAGCAGTGGACGGTCGAGGGGCTCGGCGCGCGGGTCGGGATGTCGCGCGCCACCTTCTCGCGCCGCTTCACCGCGCTGGTCGGTGAACCGCCGCTGACCTACCTGACCAGGTGGCGGATGATCATCGCGGCCCACCGCCTGCGCGAAACCGACGCGGCGCTGTCGGTGATCGCCGAAGAGGTCGGCTACGCCTCGGAATACGCGTTCGCCAAGGCGTTCAAGCGGGCGCACGGCGCCGCCCCGGGCCAGTACCGCCGCGAGCAGCTCGCGCATCGGTCGAATGGTTGATCTCGCCGCAGGCCGGACGGGTTCCGCAAGCTGCATCTGATCGGGGTGCGGCCGGGCGGCACCGGGGGAGGGGAGGTGTGCCGCCCGGCCGCGTCGGCTCGATGCCTCGGGGGCGGGGGAGGTGGCATCGAGCCGGGCTCTGGGGTCAGAGGCGTTGCAGCGCTTCCAGAACTCGGTGGTGGAGTTCCAGGGACGGGCGTGCCGGGAGCTCGGGGATCGGCGCGGTGTCCAGTGTGGATTGTTCGGTCGGTTCTCGTGGCTCTCGCAGGTGATGCCTGCCGGTCGGGGCGGCGTTGCGCGTCGCTTCGGCCTCTATGTGGTCTATGAGCTGCCAGACGTTCGTCGCGCCTTCGCCTGCTCCCGCGTGCTGCGGGAGGCGCCTGCAGTAGGCGTACATCAGCGCCATGCCGAGGAGCATCGAGCACAGGCAGGCCAGGGCGGTCCAGAGCGGCGGCATCAGGCGGTCCCTTCCGGTCGGGCAGTGGCCGAGGACGGCCGGGTTTCCCGCAGCAGCTGAACGACTTCTTCGAGGGCTGCCGCGGTCTGGTCGATGTCCTCGGCGTCGAGGTGACCCGCGCCCGCGTGGAACGCGAGGTCGTCGAGGAGCCATTGGGTCCGGCGAAGGAACACCGCTAGCGCGGCGGTTTTCGCGCTCACGAGCCGACCCCGGCGAGCAGCCGAGCGATCCGGTTGCACTCCGGGCACGTCTCCCAGAGCCAAGCCAGCTCGCTGTCGTCGGCGGAAAGCTCCCGGCGGCACAGCGTCATGACCCGAGTGCCGGTCGGATACGAGCAACCACAAGGCCGTTCGTCCAAGCTCGCATGCCGCTGCCCAGCAGCAGGCACCCAATGAAACGGATACATCCGCGACCCCCGCTCATCGTTGGTTCCGCTGGTACCAGTGGTTCTGTTACACATTGGACTAGAGGAACCGAGTGGATCGCAATTAACCTTTCGAGGGATCTTCACCTGCAGTAATACACCGTTAGGCTGTGGTGCATGGCTGGTACCACCCCGAAAGCGCGAGCGCTTGGCGCCGAACTACGTCGAGTGCGTGAAGAGTCGGGACTAGGTCTGCGGCAACTCGCGGCGAAGCTCGGCACCTCGCACGCGACTGTCTCCCGTTGGGAGAACGGAGCTCGTTCGCCCAAGCCGGAAGATGTTGCCGCATACCTTGCCAAGGTGGATGCGTCCGCTGAGCTCCGTGCAGAGCTCGTCGAGCTGGCGCGTGATCCGGACGGATCCCATTGGCTTTCCGTCGGGATGCCAGATCAGCACCGCCAGCTGGCAGCGCTTCTGGAGATCGAGCGCGAGGCAACGCACATCACAACCGTCTCGCCGTTGCTGGTGCCGGGGCTCTTGCAAACCGCCGACTACGCACGGGCGATCATGATTGCTGCCGAAGTGCCTCATGACGAAGTTGACATGCGTGTTGCGGTGCGGCTTGGGCGTCGTGAAGCGATCATCCGGAACGATGCAGCCGAACTCCGTGCCTTCATCGGCGAATCGGTCCTGCATCAACTCGTCGGAGGCCCCGTCGTTATGGCGGAACAGCTCCGCGGGCTCTTGAAGTACGGCGAGATGGCGAACGTCGACCTGCGGGTTATCCCGATGAACAGCGGGTGGCATCCGGGTTTGGAAGGGCCGTTCTCTCTGGATCGGTTCGAAGACCGGACCCCGGTTGTGCAGCTGGAGAATCGGATTTCTGCGCTGTTCCTGCATGAACCGGATGAAGTGGTGGCTTACGAGCATGCCGTGGATAAGGTTGCTGAGGAGGCGATGAGCCCGAATGACTCTTCGGAGCTCATCAGGGACGCCATGAGCAGGATGGAGACGGCGAAATGAGCTTACGCCACGAAAAGGCAAGCAACTGGCGGAAGTCCAGCCGTAGCGCGAACACCGACAACTGCGTCGAGGTCGGACGTATCGAGTACGGCGCGGCGGTTCGGGACACCAAGGACCGGGACGCCGGGTACTTCACCACGACCGGCCAGCAGTGGCGGTTATTCGTCACGGCTATCAAGGCCGGGCGGTTCGCGCGCTGACGGCACGGGGCCGTGTGTACTTTGTGCTGCTATAGCGACACAAAGTAAACACGGCCCCTCACCAGCGGAAATGCGGCAGCTGAAGTCCCCCCCGGCGCGGTCATCGCCCGGCGGGTGAGATCGCCGCGCCACGCGCATCGGTCGAATGGTTGATTTCGCGGTGCGCCCTTCGATTCCGTGCGGCCATCCCGCGGTGCGATGTGCCGCGCGGCGGCCCCGGCCACAGTTGGTGGTGGCGGAACGCCCCGGTTGGAAGGAAGCGCATCGGCGATGAAGAAGCTGTACTGGTCGGCACTGGTCTACATGATCCTCGGGCTGGCCGCGGGGCTGTACTACCGCGAGTTCACCAAGGCGCTGGACTTCACCGGCGACACCCAGCTCTCCGTGCTGCACACCCATCTGCTCGCGCTGGGCATGCTGTTCTTCCTGCTGGTGCTGGCGCTGGACAAGGCCTTCGCGCTGTCCGGGAACAAGCTGTTCACACTGTTCTTCTGGTTCTACAACTCCGGCCTCGCCCTCACCGCGGCGATGATGCTCGTGCACGGCACGCTGACCGTGCTGGGCAACGAGAGCTCGGCCGCGATCTCCGGGATCGCCGGCCTCGGCCACATCCTGATCACGCTCGGCCTGATCCACCTGTTCCTGGCGCTGCGAAAGGTGTTGCCCGGCAAGGAGAACGCCGAGCAGCGAGCCGAAGCGATCCGGTGACCGAGCCGGGCAGCGCGGGCCCGCCGCGCAAGTGGGCGGCGCTGGCGGTGCTCGCCACCGGGCTGTCCATGATCGTCGTCGACGGCACGATCGTCGGGGTCGCGCTCCCGGTCATCATCGGCGACCTGTCGCTGGACATCAGCGACGCGCAGTGGATCAACAGCCTGTACTCGGTGGTGTTCGCGGCCCTGCTGCTGACCGCGGGCAGCCTCGGCGACCGCCTCGGGCGGCGGCGCCTGTTCGTCGTCGGCGTCGTGGTGTTCGCGGCGGGCAGCCTGCTCGCCGGGCTCGCGGGCGGCGCCGGTGGGCTGATCGCCGCCCGGGTGGTGCAGGGCGTCGGCGGGGCCGCGGTGCTGCCGGCGACCCTCTCCACGGTCAACGCGGTGTTCCGCGGGCGGGACCGGGTGATCGCCTTCGCCATCTGGGGTTCGGTCATCTCCGGGATGGCGGCCGTCGGCCCGCTGCTGGGCGGCTGGCTGACGAGTTCGGCGAGCTGGCAGTGGATCTTCCTGGTCAACCTGCCGATCGCGGCGGTCGTGCTCGTCGGTGCCCGGCTCGTCGTGCCCGAGACCCGCGCTGAGGCGGCCGAGCCGGGCCGCGATGTCGTGGGGCTGCTGCTGAGCGTGCTGGGCTTCGGCGCGGTCGTGTTCGCGGTGATCGAAGGCGCCGCGCTGGGCTGGTGGCGACCGGCGGCGGACTTCGCCGTTCTCGGCTTCACCTGGCCGAGAACGGCTCCGGTGTCGATCGTCGTGCCCAGCGCCGCGATCGGGCTGCTCGCGCTGGCGCTGTTCGTCGCGTGGGAGCGCCACCGTGCCCGCACCGGCCGCTCGGTGATCCTGGACCTGGGCCTGTTCGGCATCCCGACCTTCCGGTGGGGGAACCTGACGGCGCTGGCGGTCGCGGTCGGCGAGTTCGGGCTGCTGTTCGTGCTGCCGCTGTTCCTGGTGAACGTCCTGGCCATGAGCACGATGTCGGCCGGGCTGGTGCTGGCCGCGATGGCGGCGGGCGCGTTCGCGTCCGGGGCCGCCGCACGACACCTCGCCGCCCGGCTCGGCCCGCCGAAGATCGTCGTGGCCGGCCTGCTGCTGGAGGTCATCGCCGTCCTCGCGATCGCGCTCGCCGTCGGCCCCGAGATCTCGCCGTGGCTGCTCGCGCTGCTGCTGGTCGGCTACGGCGCGGGACTGGGCCTGGCCGCCGCGCAGCTGACCGGCACGACGCTGGCCGACATCCCGGCCGCGAAGTCCGGTCAGGGATCGGCGACGCAGAGCACGGTGCGCCAGCTCGGGGCGGCGCTGGGCACGGCCATCGCAGGCGCGGCGCTCGCTTTCGGCCTATCGGGCGCCACCGAAGCCGAGCTGCTCGCCGCGCACGTCCCGCCCCCTGCCGCGCACGAGCTGGCAGAAGGCACCCGCGAATCGGCCGGGGCGCTGATCGGCGAGCTCCGCACGACCGATCCCGCGGTCGTCCCGGCGCTGTCCCGGGGATTCGGCGACGCTACCCGCGATGCGGTGCTGTTCAACGCGGCTTTCCTGGTTCTGGGACTGGTCGGCGCCACCCGGGTGTCCACAGTGGCCACTCGGTAGGCGGGTCGAGGCGGGGTCAGGACTTCTTGGCGCGGCTCGGCGCGACGCGGGGCGGCTCGTTGGGCTGCTTCGGGTAGACCGGCGGCCACGGCGCGTCCAGCAACCCGGCGGCCATGTCCCGCCGGGACCGTTCGAGCAGCGGCTCGATCGACTGCGGCCGCCGGTCGGCCCACGGATCACCGAGCTCCGCGACCCGGCCCGGCACGGTGGCGATGGTGAGCTCGTCGGGGTCGACCGATTCGAGCTCGTCCCAGCCGATCGGGGTCGAGACCTGCGCCCCCACCCGGGGCCGCACGCACCACGCGCCGAAAACCGTCTTGTGCGGGGCGTTCTGGTTGAAGTCGACGAAAACCCGCGCGCCCCGCTCCTCCTTCCACCACTTCGCGGTGATGAGCTCGGGGTGGCGGCGTTCCAGCTCGCGGGCCAGCGCGACCGCGGCGGCCCGCACCTCGTAGCTGTCCCAGCGCGGTTCCAGCGAAGCGTAGATGTGCAGGCCCCGGGATCCCGACGTCTTCACCTGCGCGGCGATGCCGTCCTCGGCGAGCAGCTCCCTGGTCGCCACGGCGGCCTCCAGCACCTGCGGATACCGCACGCCGGGGGAGGGGTCGAGGTCGATGCGCAGCTCGTCGGCGATCTCCGGCGTGTCGGCGTGGTACGGCCAGACGTGGAACCCGAGGCACCCCAGGTTCACGGCCCAGACGATGTGCGCCAGGTCGGCGGCGACGAGCGCGTCGCTGGTGGTGCCGTTGGGGGTGGCGACGACGGTGGTCTGCAGCCAGGGCGGCGCGGACTTCGGCACCCGCTTCTGGAAGAAGGACTTGCCCCCGGCGCCGTCCGGGTACCGCTCCAGCAGCAGCGGCCGCCCCTGCAGCGTGCCCAGCAGCGGGCCGGCGACGGCCTGGTAGTACCGGACGAGGTCGAGCTTCGTCTCGCCGCGCCGGCTGAAGAAGACCTTGTCGGGATGCGAAACCGAGACCTCGGTCCCCCCGACGTCCACCGTGACGCCCTCACCCATCGCAACCCCTCCGCTCGGTCACCCGCAGCAAGCCTAGGTCGTCGCAGGCCCGGCCACCGGGATGTTCGACGCGCGGATCCGGTGCAGGGGCGGCCCGACTTGTCGGTGCCGGGCCCCGGTCCTACCGTTCCGCAATGGCCGAATCCACGTCCCGGCTCTGCCTGGTGACCGGAGCGACCGGCTACATCGGCGGCCGGCTGGTGCCGCTGCTGCTCGACGCGGGCCACCGGGTCCGCTGCCTCGTCCGCTCCCCGGAGAAGCTCCGCGACGTGCCGTGGCGCGACCGGGTCGAGGTGGTGCGCGGCGACCTGCTCGACCCCGACCAGGTGCGCTCCGCCTGCGACGGCGTCGACGTCCTGTACTACCTGGTCCACTCGTTGGCGAAGAAGGGATTCGCCGACCTCGACCGCCGGTCCGCGGCCATCGTCGCTGCCGAGGCGGAGCGGGCGGGCGTGGCGCGGATCGTCTACCTCGGCGGCGTGCACCCCGCGTCCGGCCGGCTGTCCGAGCACCTCCGATCGCGCGCCGAGGTCGGCGAGATCTTGCTGCGCAGCGGGGTTCCGGCGGTCGCCCTGCAGGCGGCGGTGATCATCGGATCCGGCTCGGCGAGCTTCGAGATGCTGCGCTACCTCACCGAACGGCTGCCGCTGATGGTCACGCCGAGCTGGGTGCGCAACCGGGTGCAGCCGATCGCGATCCGCGACGTGCTGCACTACCTGGTCGGCGCGGCGCGGTTGCCGGCGGCGGTCAACCGGACCTTCGACATCGGCGGCCCGGACGTGCTGACCTACGCGGACATGATGAGCGGCTTCGCGGCGGTGGCCGGGCTCCCGCGGCGGCGGATGGTGCCGGTCGGGGTGCTCTCGCCCCGGCTGAGCTCGCTCTGGATCAACATCGTCACCCCGGTGCCGCGCAGCATCGGCGCGCCGCTGATCGAGTCGCTGATCAACGAGGCGATTTGCGCCGAGCACGACATCGACGAGTTCGTCCCGCCGCCGGAGGGCGGGACGACGAGCTACCGGGACGCGGTCGGTCTCGCCCTGCGGAAGATCCGGCGCGGCGAGGTGGAGACGAGGTGGTCGGACGCGTCACCGGCGGGTGCCCCGTGGGAGCCGCTGCCGTCGGACCCGCCGTGGTCCGGGGGCAGCGCGTACCGGGACGTGCGCGAGCACCGGACCACCGCGTCGGCGCGGGACGTCTGGCGGGTCGTGGAGGGGATCGGCGGCGGCAACGGCTGGTACTCGTTCCCGCTCGCGTGGGCCGTGCGGGGCTGGGCCGACCGGCTGATCGGCGGCGTCGGCCTGCGGCGAGGCCGCCGGGATCCGCGCCGCCTGCGCACCGGTGACGCGCTCGACTGGTGGCGCGTGGAGGAACTCGTGGACGGCCGCTATCTCCGGCTGCGGGCCGAGATGAAGGTGCCGGGGCGGGCCTGGCTGGAGATGTCGGTGGAGTCCGGCGGGGCGGCCGGGTCCTGCTACCGCCAGCGCGCGGTGTTCATCCCGAGGGGCCTGCTCGGCCACGCCTACTGGTGGGCGGTGGCGCCGTTCCACGGCCTGGTCTTCGGCGGAATGGCCCGCAACATCACGAGCGCCGCCGAGCGCGCCGCAACGGAGTAGTCCTAAGTGGATATTGACTTTCGTCTCGCGCGGCGCGGTTGTCGCCGAAACGTTCGGACGCTCCCGTTCGCGATGCGGGCACCCCGGTGAGCGGTTGTACTGGATCCGCTGTTGCAGCGCGCGATTCGGCACCGGCGCGGAGGCTCCAGGATCGAGGCGCGCGAGGTGTTCGCGGACGTTCAGGAGTGTCTCGTGAGTGAGCTGCCCTTCTCCGATCGCGCAGATTTCGACGACGCCGACCGCGGGTTCATCGCCGCGCTGAAACCCGGCGCCGTGCAGGACGGCGAGGGATGCGTCGTGTGGGACGCCGACGCCTACGGCTTCCTGGACGGCGACTGCCCGGCGACGGTCGATCCCAGCCTGTGGCGGCAGTCCCAGCTGTGCGCCAGGCAGGGGCTCTACGAGGTCGTCCCGGGCATCTACCAGGTCCGCGGCCTCGACCTGTCGAACATGACGCTGGTCGAGGGCGAGCGCGGCGTGATCGTGATCGACCCGCTGGTGTCCGTCGAGACCGCCGCGGCGGCACTGGCCCTCTACCGGCGGCACCGCGGCGACCACCCGGTCACCGCGGTGATCTACACGCATTCACACGTCGACCACTTCGGCGGCGTCGAAGGCGTCACGTCCGGCGACGTGCCGGTCCTGGCCCCGGCCGGGTTCATGGCGCACGCCGTGTCGGAGAACGTCTACGCCGGGACCGCGATGGCCCGGCGCGGTGCCTACCAGTACGGCATGGTGCTGCCGAACGGCCCGGACGGACAGGTCGGCACCGGGCTGGGGCAGGCCGTGTCGAAGGGCCGCGTGTCGCTGATCCCGCCCACGACGGACATCATCCGCACCGGGCAGGAGGAGACTCTCGACGGGGTGCGCATCGAGTTCCAGCTCACGCCGGGCACGGAGGCACCCGCGGAGATGAACTTCCACTTCCCGCGGCACCGCGCGCTGTGCCTGGCGGAGAACGCGACCCACAACATGCACAACGTCCTCACCTTGCGCGGTGCCGAGGTGCGCGACACCCGCATGTGGTCGCGCTACCTCACGGAGACCATCACGCGCTACGCCGGGCAGACCGACGTCGCGTTCGCCTCCCACCACTGGCCGACCTGGGGCGGCGATCGCGTCCGGAAGTTCCTGACCGAGCAACGCGATCTGTACGCCTACCTGCACGACCAGACGCTGCGGCTGATCAACCTCGGCTACACGGGCGTGGAGATCGCCGAGCTGATCCAGCTCCCGCCGGCGCTGGAGGGCGCCTGGCACGCGCGCGGCTACTACGGCTCGGTGAGCCACAACGTCAAGGCGGTGTACCAGCGCTACATGGGCTGGTTCGACGGCAATCCGGCTTCGCTCTGGGAACATCCGCCGGTGGAATCGGCGAAGCGCTACGTCGACTGCATCGGCGGCGCGGACCGCGTGGTGGAGAAGGCCCGCGAGTACGCGTCCGAGGGGGACCTGCGGTTCGCGGCGCAACTGCTGAAGCACGCCGTGTTCGCCGAGCCGGGCAACGCCGTCGCCGAGGAGCTGCTCGCGGACACCTACCAGCGGCTCGGGTTCGGCTCGGAGAACGCGACGTGGCGGAACTACTACCTCACCGGAGCCCACGAACTCCGCCACGGGATCGTCCCGACACCGACGGCCATCTCCGGCGGGATGGCCGCGGCGCTGACGGTCGGGCAGATCCTGGACTCGGTGGCGATCCGCATCGACGGACCGCGCGCCGCGGACACCGGCCTGGCCATCGACTGGCACGTCACGGACGCCGGCGAGCACGTGCGGACCACGCTGTCCAACGGCGTGCTGGTCCAGGAACCCGTCCGGGAAGCCGAACCCGCCGACCTCGCCCTCACGCTGACGAAGGCCCAACTGCTCGGGCTGGTCGCGGGTGGGCAGCCGGAAGGCATCGACTACCGGGGAGACCGCAGCACCCTCGAGCGCCTGATCGACCTGGCGGGCGAGCCCGACCCGAACTTCCCGATCGCGACGCCCTGACGGACCGCCCGCTCAGCCGGCGGGCTTCGTTTCGGTGTCCTCGAACGTGTGGCGCAGCGCGGCTTCCTGCTCGTTGGACAGGTTCGTGTGGATGAGTTCGGCGTGGCCGCCGGGGAAGTGCTCCTTGATCCGGTCCAGCACCGCGTTGTCGCTGAGCAGGAACAGCGCCGACGTCCCGGGCACGACCTTGCTCCGGGTCTCGTCGATGAAGTCGTCGTCGATGCCCGCATCGGTCAGCGATCCGGCCAGTGCGCCGGTCGCGGCCCCGATGGCGGCGCCGAGGATCGGCACGAAGAAGATCAACCCGAACAGCATGCCCCAGAACATGCCGCCGAGCGCGCCGGTGCCGGTCAGGTCGTGCAGCTGCCGGGTCTTCGGCTTCTTCGCCGACTCCGGCCACGTCACGGTGGCCGCGTCGTAGATGGTGATCAGCCCTTCCTTCTGCAGGGACTGCAGCTTCTGCGCCGCCCCCTCGGCGCCTTCCGGGCTGTCGAACTTCCAGGCGGTCAAAGTGGCCATCGGTGCTCCTCGGACCTGATCGATTCCACGCGGAGCCGGGCGGGCCCAGCTCGCCCAGTAGAAACGTCCGACCACCCCGGCGCAGCCCGGACAAAACCCGAAAGAGTGAAGAGAGCGGAGAACCTCCTCGCGTTTTGCGCGTCGTGCCCTGCCGACGGACAGTGGCTGTACTGCGGGATGGCGCTCTGGGCGCCCCGCCGGGGCTCAGCTGGGGAGGCGCGGGAATGAGCGATGCGGAAAGCGGAGATGTCCCGGCGGCCGCCTCCGGCGGACGACCTGGGCTCTCGCTGCTCGACCACGCGAAGATCGCCTGCGTGTACCTGCTGGTCGGGGTCGTCGCGGTGCTGGCGTACTCGGCCCGCAGCATGCTGATCCTGATCTTCCTCGGGTTCTTCCTGGCGCTCGGCGTGGAACCGATCATCGCCTGGCTGCACCGGCACGGCTGGCGGCGCGGGCTGGCCCTGCTGGTGCTGCTCCTGGGGGTCGTGCTGCTCATCGGCGCGCTCGTGCTGCTGGCGCTGGTGCCCGCCGTGGGGCAGGTCGGGCAGCTCGTCGCGGAGATCCCGGAGCTCATCAGCGGCATCGCGGCGCAGCTCAGCGCCGATCCCGAGCTGCAGGCGCAGCTGAACGATCCGAGCGTGCACGAGCAGCTGCAGAAGGCGGTGGGCGCGGTCACGGGCGTCGTGACGAGCACCCTGGCGGCGGGGTTCGCCGTGATCGGGACGTTCTTCGGCGGCATCTTCGCCGCCTGCACCGCAGGAGCCCTGACGGTCTACTTCTCGCTGGCGATGCCCCGGATCAACGCCGCCGTGGAACGGGGCGCGTCGGCTCACGAGGGCAGGGCCGAGGCCCTGCGCTCCGCGATGGGCCGCGTCGGCGGATACGTCACCGGGCAGGCCTCGGTCTGCCTGTGCGCCGGGATCGCCTCCTACCTGTTCTTCTTCTTCACCGGAGTGCCCTACGCGGCGCTGCTGGCGGTGGTCGTCGCGCTGTTCGACGCGGTTCCGCAGGTCGGCGCGACGCTGGCGTCGGTGACGGGGATTCTCGTCGCCCTGAGCCAGAGCCTGACGCTCGCGGTGGTGACGCTGATCTTCTTCTGCCTGTACCAGATGGTGGAGAACTACCTGATCGCGCCGCGAATCTTCGCCAAGACCGTGGAGCTGAGCCCGCTCGGTGCGTTCGTCGCGATCCTGCTCGGCGCGGCCCTCGCGGGAGTCCTCGGCGCGCTGACCGCGCTCCCCATCGCGGCGGCCCTGAAGGTCCTCATCCGCCAGTTCCGCGCCGAACACACCGCCAACGCCGGCTGATCACGCTCCGGCCGAGCCGTCACCAGCCGCAGCGGTCAACGATCCGGCCGGCGACGGCCACGCGAGTCACCGCTCCGTGAAGGCGAGTTTGGCGCCGAGGGCGACGAACGCCGCTGCGAAGGTGCGGCGCATCCAGGCCAGCACCCGGGGGCGGCTGATCACGTGGTTGCGGATCGCGGCGGCGAACGCGCCGCAGGCGGCGAAGACCACGAACGTCAGCAGCATGAACACACCGCTGAGCTCGACCATGCGGAGGAACGCGTTCGGCTCCGCGCTGCTCACGAACTGCGGCAGGAACGCGAAGAAGAAGATGGTGAGCTTCGGGTTGAGGATGTTCACCAGGACACCGGAGACGATCACCTTCGCCGCCGAGAGCGGCGCCGTGTCCTGCTCCACGGTCAGCGCGCCCTTGTCCCGCAACGTGCTCCACGCCATGTAGAGCAGGTAAGCCACGCCCAGGTACTTGATGACCTGGAACGCGACGGCGCTGGTGTGCAGCAGCGCGGCGAGCCCGGTGATGGCCGCGAGCATGTGCGGGACGATCCCGAGGGTGCAGCCCACGGCGGCGATGATGCTGGCCCGGGCCCCGCGGGAAAGCCCAGCGGCCAGCGTGTAGAGCATGCCGGTCCCCGGCGTCGCGACGATTACCAATGAAGTCAGCAGGAATTCAACACTCACTCGAGCATTGCTACCACCGCGCGGCCGCCGGCGGCGACGTTTTTTGCAGATCCGGTGGCCCGTGGGTCTCCCTGCAGCCGGCAGACCCACGGCGCCTGCCTCAGTCCGCTACCGCCGTCTCGTGGAGGTGCTGCCAGCGGAGGCCTTCGCCGGTTCGCCGCAGGACCGCCGTCGTCCTGCGGCGGGTCGTCGTGCCCTCGTGGTGGTGGGTTTCGCGGAAGTGCACCACCGCGAAGTCCGCCGCGTCCGCCGCTGCGGTGATCTCGTCGACCTCGATGGTCAGGCCCGACGCCGCGCTCGCTACGAGGACAGCGTCCGCACCGCTAAAGACACCGGCACACCATGCCGCTTCCCGTCCACAGCAGCCTTAAACACCAATCCAAACCCGACCAGGCCAGCACGTCACCCACGCGAAAAATCCGGGTTAGCGTGCAATAAATCCGAGCGTAGTCGGATGCCCACTTAGACATCCGTTACAGTATATACGGGCAAACAAGTTCGCTATCGCATCCCGGGCCGCTGACAAGGTGCGGCGGTTGGGGCATCATCCTTCGCGAGGAAACCCTCACCGCCGGGCGGGACAGTGTTACCCTCTCGCCCCCCCACCTCACTGGACATGCAGTCAGCGCTGAATGTTCCTTAGTTTCTGGACTTTGGTCGACGCCAGCTAGCTGCATGGCGGCGACGAGTTCCCGCCGGGCACCGGCCGATACGGAGACGAGCATTGGCCATGAAGATTGTGCGAACGATCGCTGAGATCCGCGACTACGTAAGGGAAATGCGCCTGTGCGGACGAAGCATTGGTCTCATCCCCACGAAGGGCGCGTTCCACGAACGTTATGAATCCTTGATGAAAGCGGCGCGACGCGAGTGTGACATCGTGGTGGTGTCCCTTTTTGCCGACCTGGCTCAGTGCGGCGACGATGGCGGTTTCGAGGGCTATTCCTGCGATGAGCAGCGTGATGCGGAGATCGCGGCCCGACGAGGTGCGGATGTGTTGTTCGCTCCGGAAACGGCGGAGATCTACCCTGATAGGTTCGCCACGACCGTAAGCGCGGGTGGGCGGCTGGTCGAGGCGATTCAGCGTACGGGGTTGGCCAAGGGCGGTCAGTTGCCGGGGATGTGCACGATCGCCACGAAGTTGTTCAACATCGTTCAACCGGACGTCGCGTTCTTCGAGGCGAAGGACCTGCCGGACTGGGTTGCGGTCGAGCGCATGGTTCGAGACCTGAACCTTGCGGCGTCGGTCAAGGTATTGCCGACAGCACGAGAGTCCGACGGTTTGGCGATGTCGAGCCGCAACCTGCACCTGGGCGACCATCGGCCGCAGGCTGTTGCGCTGAATCACGCCCTGCGCGCCGCTGCCGACTCGCTGAGCAACGGAGTAACCGATGCAGCCGTTCTGCGCGAGCGCGTGCTGGCAGCGATAGCGGTGGAAGTGCTGTCAGGCGACGTCGAACTCGACTACTTCGAGGTGCTCGACATCGAAACCCTCGAGCCCGTGGCGACGGTGGCGGATCCGGTGCTGTTGGCCATAGGCGCGCGCGTGGGAGCGGTCGCCATGTTCGATATCATCCGCCCAGGCCTCGAGACCCAGACGCGCGTCGACGCCGGCACCGAAAAGGAACGAAGCGAAGAACACCAGGCCGTAGACCACGTCTACCCATCCGTAGAGTCCTCTGCGGACATCGTTGTTTCCCGCCACAGCTTCGATGAGCGCATCGGTTTGATCAAGCAGCTGCTCGACGGGACCGACGAATCCTACGAGCCGTTGAGAAGTGGGCTTGCGGAATCGGACGTTCGAGGCAACATCGAAAACTTCGTAGGCGCGGTTCCCGTCCCACTCGGACTGTGCGGTCCCCTCGAAATCCGAGGTAGGGAAGCACGAGGAACCTTCGCGGTCCCCATGGCCACCCTTGAGGGCACTCTGCTCGCATCATATTCGCGCGGAGCGAAGGTGATGAACCGGTCGGGCGGTTGCGAGACCCTGGTGTATGACGACTACTTCTTGCGTGCTACCCAACTCACCACGGACTCCCTCGATGACTCGGCGCGACTCATCGCGTGGTGCCGGGAACGCGAGGAGGTTATTCGCGGGATAGCTGTCGGCAGTAGTAGCCATCTGGGCGTGACGGAAATTTCCTATGATTGTGCGGGTACTTCTGTCATCTTGTCGCTGCGGTGCACCACTGGTGACGCGATGGGAAGCAACATGGTCAGCAAGGCCGTGAGCCTGGTGTCTGATTATGTCAAGAAAAACAGCGGTCTGGTGCGTGAGGAGTTCGTGCCTTACCCGGAGGACAAGAAGAACATCCCCGCCCGCAAGAAGGGGAAGAAGGTCATCGCCCGCACCGTTCTGAAAGAGGATGTGGTGCGGAAGATGACCCGAGTTGGACTGGATAAACTGGCCAGATACATCCGTAACTACAAGAATGCTCTGGCCCTGCACGGAAGTCCATCCCTCAATATACATGCGGTCAACGGCATGGCCGCACTGTTTCAGGCCTTCGGGCAGGACATGGCTTATCTTGGTGAATGTTCGCAAGGAGTGGTCGACTGCCAGTTCCTGCCGTCAGGTGATCTCGAGGTGTCCATAACCTTGCCAACCCTCATCGTGGGGACTGTTGGTGGCGGAACTGGACTTCCCGCTTTCCGCACAACCTTGTCCATAGTGGACTGCTATGGGGCGGGGAAGGCCAAGAAGCTCGCAGAGATCATGGCCGCTGTGATGCTCGGTGGCGAAATCGGATGCGCTGCGGCGCAATGCAGCAACGAGTTCGTCGCAGCACACGAGTCCCTGGGGAAGAACCGGCCATTCGCCGCCGTCGCTCAGCCGCCGCAACCACGGCTTCCGGTCGGCGAGTCCATCGATGACACGGTGAGGAGTCCAGCATGACCACTACTGTTGAGAAACTCGATGCCACCGTCTCAGAGCCGGTGCAGCCGCCGCAGCTCGACCCTGCCTCGCTGCTTCCCGAACGTGAGCCGTTCCATGTCCTTGGTACGGCCAAGGCTGCCGACATTGACATCGAGCTTCTGCGGACCCTGTACTGGGATGTTGTGCGGGGTAGACGCTACAACCAGCAGGCAACGGCGTTGGCGAAGCAGGGAAGACTCGCCGTTTACCCATCAACTACGGGGCAAGAGGCGTGCGAAGTCGCGGCTGCCCGCGCCTTGTCGCCGCAGGACTGGCTTTTCCCCACTTATCGCGACACGCTCGCGGCTATTGTCCGAGGCGTTGACCCCGTTGAGGCGTTGGCAGTGATGCGTGGGGACTGGCACCACGGGTACGACCCCTACGAGCATCGGGTTGCCCCACTGAGCACTCCGCTTGCCACCCAGCTTCCGCACGCTGTTGGGCTCGCGCGGGCCGCTCGGTTGAAAGGCGAAGACACTGTTGCCCTCGCCATGGTGGGGGACGGCGGCACAAGCGAAGGTGACTTCTACGAGGCGCTCAACTTCGCTGCGGTATGCCAGGCACCGGTGGTCTTCCTGGTTCAGAACAACGGGTTCGCCATCTCGGTCCCGCTGGCTAAGCAGAGCGCCGCGTTGGCGCTGGCCGACAAAGCGGTCGGCTTCGGGCTGCCGGGACGCCTCGTCGACGGCAACGACGTGGTCGCCGTTCACCAGGTTCTCGCCGAGGCCGTGGTACGCGCTCGGCACGGCGGCGGACCTACCCTGGTGGAGGCGATGACCTACCGTATCGATCCGCACACGAACTCCGACGATGACAGCCGGTATCGCGACCCTTCGGAGGTCGACCGGTGGCGCGGGCACGATCCGGTTCGCGTGCTGGAACGATCCTTGTGCGACATGGGCGTTCTCGACGACGCCGACGTCGAGGGAGCGGCTCGCTCGGCCGAGGACTTCGCAGCGGACTTGCGCGAGCGCCACGACCATCCGCTTAGCCCGGACCCGATGACATTGTTCTCGCACGTCTTCGCCGAGAAGACACCCCAGTTGCGCGAGCAGGAAGCGATGGTGCGTGCCGAGCTGCAGGCGCAAGCAGAAGGGGACGGCCGATCGTGACCAAAGTTTCGACCGCTGTTGCGGGATCAGCTCCCGAAGCAAGGACTTCGAACCAGCGCTCGATGACGATGGCACAGGTGCTCAACACAGCCCTGCGGGACGCTCTGCATGAGGATCCATCCGTGCACATCATGGGCGAGGATGTGGGCGCGCTGGGAGGGGTGTTTCGGATCACCGACGGATTGGCCGACGAATTCGGCAGCGACCGGTGTGCGGATACTCCCCTGGCGGAGTCGGGGATCTTGGGGACCGCCGTGGGAATGGCGATGAACGGGCTGCGCCCGGTAGTGGAGATGCAGTTCGATTCCTTCGCATACCCGGCTTTCGAGCAACTCGTCAGCCACGTCGCCCGCATGCGCAACCGAACGAAGGGCCGCATGCAGCTGCCGATAACCATCCGCATTCCCTATGGCGGCGGAATCGGTGCGGTCGAGCACCACAGTGACTCATCTGAGGCCTACTACATGCACACGCCGGGGCTGCACGTCGTCTGCCCGGCCACCCATGCTGACGCCTACGGCCTGCTGCGGGCATCGATCTCTTCCGATGACCCGGTGATTTTCTTGGAACCCAAAAGGCTGTACTGGTCCAAAGCCCAGTGGTCACCGGAATCCATTCCGGAAGTGGATCCTCTCGGCACCGCGGCGGTCCGTCGTCATGGGACTTCGGCGACGCTGATCACGTATGGTCCGAGCCTGCCGGTGTGCATGGAGGCAGCCGAGGAAGCCACCCAGGAAGGCTGGCAGCTCGAAGTCCTGGACCTGCGCTCATTGGTGCCGTTCGACGACGAAACGGTGTCCGCTGCAGTGCGGCGGACAGGACGTGCGGTCGTGGTGCATGAGTCGGCAGGTTTCGCGGGTCCGGGCGCGGAGATCGCAGCGCGCATCACCGAGCGGTGCTTCCACCACTTGGAAGCACCCATTCTGCGAGTCGCCGGCCTGGACATTCCGTACCCGCCGCCGATGTTGGAGAGCCACCACCTGCCCTCCGTGGACCGAATTCTCGATGCCGTGGCTCGCCTGCAATGGGAGCCGGGCACATCCGAAGGAGCGGCCTGCTGACATGTCACCGATCCGTGAGTTCCGGCTGCCTGACATCGGAGAAGGTCTCACCGAGGCGGAAATCGTTCGATGGCTCGTGGAAATTGGCGATCACGTGCACGTCGACCAGCCGGTGGTCGAGGTGGAGACCGCAAAGGCCACTGTCGAACTGCCTTGCCCGTACGAGGGAAGAGTCGCCAGTCGAGTGGGAGCGGAGGGCGAGGTCCTCGCCGTTGGCAGCACCCTGGTGACACTCGAGGTCATGCCCGAACGGGCGCAGGATACGTGCAATGTACTTGTCGGCTCTGGCGTCCGTGCTGTTCCCCCTCGGAACGGCGGTCGTGTTCGCTCGGTACCTGTTCCCCGTCATACTGCGAACACCGTTGTGCGTCCCGCATCCGTCACACATACCACCCCGGCGGATCTGGCGGGCGCAGCGGTCGCCGTGGTCTCACCACTCGTACGCCGCTTCGCCAGAGAGAACGGGATTGACCTTCGGACCGTCCAGGGCACGGGCGCGGGTGGTCTTGTCCTGCGTGCGGACGTCGAAAGAGCGCTCGCCGCAGGCCGCCGAGCCGATGCGCTCGAGCATGCGGAAGGCGAGCGCATTCCGATTCGCTCTGTGCGCAAAGCCATTGCCGACAAGCTATCCCGCAGTCGACGCGAGATACCAGACGCTACGTGTTGGGTCGATGCCGATGCCACCGACCTGCTCGCGGCCAGGGACGTACTCAGTTCCGCTACCGAGCGGACCGGTCTGCTCGCGCTACTGGCACGCATCTGTGTCGACGCCGCGCTCCGGTTCCCCGAATTGAATTCCACAGTAGATATTGGCCGCCAGGAGATCATCCGCTTCTCCGACATCAACCTCGGCTTCGCAGCGCAGACTGACAGGGGGCTGTTGGTGCCTGTCGTGCACAAAGCCAATCAGATGACCACCTCCCAACTGTCGCGCGAGATCGCGCGGCTCGTCGAGTCCGCTCGGGTCGGCACGCTTGCTCCGTCGGAACTGACCGGTGCGACCATCACGTTGAACAACTACGGCCGTTATGGAATCGACGGTGCCACACCGATCCTCAATCACCCCGAGGCGGCGATGTTCGGCGTGGGCCGCATCGTGGCCAAGCCCTGGGTCCACGAAGGTGAGTTGGCGGTGCGCCAGGTCGTGCAACTCAGCTTGACGTTCGACCACCGAGTCTGCGATGGCGATGTCGCTTCAGGTTTCCTCCGCTATGCCGCCGATCACGTTGAGCAGCCGATCAAACTCATATCATCTCGGTAGTCGAAAGGTGCCCAAGCCATGTCTCTCGTATCCATGCCGGGCGAATTCACCCAGGCCAAGGTCGACGTGTCGACGCTTCGCCAAAAAATTGATGATATCGACCAGCGCGTCATCGAATTGCTGCGTACTCGCAAAGACCTGTCCCGGCAGGTTCAGCGCACCCGCACCGATGTGGGAGTACCGCGGATTGAACCGGTGCGGGAAGCGGAGGTCACCGAGACCTACCGGGCGAGCTTCGGCGATGCTGGCAGTACCTTCGCTGCGGCACTACTTCGGATTTGCCGAGGATGATAAAGATGCGGTGAAGCCCCGCGCGGCTGGCGTCTTAGATCTGGCGGGGCCGGTCGTCTTCGCGGGTGGCGACGAAGGCGGTCGATCCACCCGTACGTGCGCGGCCCGCAGCGCTTCCAGCACTGCGGGCCCGCAGTCCGTGCCCAGCCACTCCGCGAGCAGTCGGTGCACCCGCTCGACCTAGGCCGCGAGGCCGGCGCTCACCAGCCGCGCTCGCGCCACTCGGCGAGCTTGGGGCGCTCCGCCCCGAGCGTCGAGTCGTCGCCGTGGCCCGGGTAGAACCAGGTGTCGTCCGGCAGCTCGGCGAAGATCCGGTTCTCCACGTCGTCGATCAGCGACCGGAAGTTCTCCGGGGAGCCGGTCTTGCCCACGCCGCCGGGGAACAGGGAGTCGCCGGTGAACAGGTGCGGGTGCCCGTTCGGGTCGCGGTAGAGCAGGGCGATCGACCCCGGCGTGTGGCCGCGCAGGTGGATCACCGACAGCTGGGACTCACCGACCTCGATGGTGTCGCCGTGCTCGACCAGGCGGTCCGGCGGCACCGGCAGCGCATCGGCGTCCGCCGGGTGCGCCAGCGTGAAGCACCCGGTCTGGCCGGCGACGGCGCCCAGCGCCTGCCAGTGGTCGGCGTGCTGGTGGGTGGTCACGATGGTGCGCAGCCGCGGGCGCTGGGCGTCGTGGCCGAGCAGGTCGGCCAGCCGCTCCGAGTCGTTGGCGGCGTCGACCAGCAGCGCGTCGCCGGTGCTGCGGCACACCAGCAGGTACGCGTTGTTGTCCATCGGACCGACCGAGATCTTGGTGATGGTCAGCGCGTCCAGTTCACGGCGCGCCGGGGCACCACCTGGTTCGACGTGTCCGTCGTACTGTCCTTGAAGCTCCACGGCCCGAGCCTAACGCCCCGCGCTCGCGGCTCCGGCGGATGATCGCCGGTCAGGCGACCGCTCCTCGCGGCGGCACCATCAGGCCGTAGATCACCAGCACGGACATCGCGATGACCACCAGCGACCACAGCGGGAACGCCGCGAGGAACGCCAGGTGCGCGATCGCGCTCAGCGCGGCCAGGCCGATGCCCGTCATCCGCGCCCACATCTGCCCGTACATGCAGCCGACGCCTGCCACGACCTGCACGACGCCCAGCGCCAGCCAGAACCAGCCCCAGGCGGCGAAGTCGAAGACCAGCAGCTGAGCGGTTCCGACGAGGTAGTAGGTGGGCCGGAACAGCGCGGTGATCCCGCCGATGATGTTGAAGATGCCGATCATCGCGATCAGCGACCCGGCGAACGCCAGCCACCCGGACATCGCGCCGGTGGGCTGCGCGGGCGCCATCGCCCACTGTTTCTGCTGCTCAGGAGCAACGGCCTGCTCGGGCGCAGCGGTCTGTTCGGGCATCGTCCCCTCGGCCTTCGCCTGGGACTCGGGCCCGGTCTGCGGACTGGACATCGTGCACGCCCCCTCAGTTTGCTCGATGACGTGTCCACCGACAGAGTCGCGCTTTCGGGGCATTCGTGCAGCTCGACCGGGTGCTCAGGCGGACGGCTTCGCCACGGGCGCCGGCCGGCTGAGGTGCAGCCCCAGCATCGGGAAGAGGAGCACGCTGATCATCGCCGCGCCGACCAGGGCGGAGGCGGTGCTCGGCGGCATCGCGCCGACCTCGGCAGCGCCGCGGACCCGAGCAGCGCGAGCGTCAACTTCGGACGCTTCGGCAGGTCGCGGCGGTGCAGGACGAGGATCGGCAGCCCGCGGATCACGAAGAACAGCACCAGGAACACCGGCAGCAGCGCGAACGCGCTCGGCGTCGCCAGCAGCGCGGCCAGGTCGTAGCGCATGCCGCTGACCACGAAGAACAGCGGGATGAACAGGCCGAAACCGATGGCCTCGATCTTGCCCTCCACGACTTCGGCCTCCTCGGGGTCGCCGGCGTCGAGGAACAGCCGGACCACGAGCCCGGCGACGAACGCGCCGAGCAGCACGTCGAGGCCGAGGGCACCGGCGATCCACAGCATCAGGACGACCACGACCATGCACAGCCGCACCGCGAACTGCGCGCTGGTGCCCAGCGTGGTGCGGATCAGCCGGCTGATGCGCTCCGACCGCCGGTGCGCCGCCACCCACAGCATCCGGGCGGCCGCCAGCCCGAACACGGCCAGCAGCAGGATCGTGCGCAGCGGGCTCTGGTCGTTGAGCAGCAGCGCCACCGCGAGGATCGGGCCGAACTCGCCGAGCGCCCCGATCGCCAGCACCCGGATGCCCAGCGGCGTGCCCAGCAGGCCCGCGTCGCGCACCATCGGCAGCGTGGTGCCCAGCGCGGTGGTGGTCAGCGCCAGGCCGACGATCAGCGACGAGTACGAGAAGCCGTGCACGAGGGCCCCGAAGCCCAGGCCCAGGACCAGCGAGATCAGCCAGCCCACCGTCGCCAGCCGCATCGGCTTGCCGCGCACGTCGCCGAGCTTGAGCTCGTAGCCGGCCAGGAAGATCAGCATCGCCAGGCCGAAGTCGGCGAGGAAGCCGATCACGTCGTCCTCGCGGGCCCAGCCGAACACCTGCGGCCCGATGAGGATGCCGAGCAGGATCTCCAGCACCACGGAGGGGATCGCGACCCAGCGGGCGATCCGGTCGCTCAGCAGCGGGGCGAGCGTGGCGGCGGCCACCACGATGGTGAGGGTCGACAGCGTCGCCAGCGGCACTAGTACCTCCAACGGATGAACCGGCCGGTCATCCGCTGAAACTAGGTCGCGGCGCACGACGCTGCCGCGCGTGAAAGCACCCTTCCCCCGAACGTGGCGCGGGTGCGCCCGCTACGGGCCAGGATGGACGTTTTACCTGGTCAGGAGCCGTGTGCACGTTGTGCTGCTATGGCGACACAACGTGCGCACGGGTGGTGAGCTGCGGAAGCGGGCGGGTTCAGAGCCAGTCCGGGAGGTTCGGGGGGTCGCCGTCCAGCAGCTCCGGTCCGGTCCGGCCCAGCAGCCAGCCGAGCATCGGGCCCGGCTCGCCGCGCACCCGGCTCGGCGGGGCGGTGGTGCCGCGCAGGTCCCAGGTCCGCCGGTGGTCGCCGAAGTCGACCTCCACCGACAGCGCGGGCACGTCCGGCCGCCCGCCGTACTGCTGGACCACGTCCTCCAGCAGCTGCTCCGCGGCCGACCGCGGGATGTCGTCGAAGTCCACGTCGTGATCGAGGTCGACCAGGTGCACCCAGATCTCCAGCAGGCGCAGGCGCAGCATGTGGTGCGCGGGCATCGGGTCGCCCACCGCGTCGGCGATCTCCGCGGTCCACGCCGCCGCCGGCAGCGTGCGGGCGGCGTGCGCGAAGCGGTCGCAGGACGCCGCCAGGTCCTCCAGCAGCAGCCGGTGGCTGCGCACCGCGCCTTCGGCGATGGCCTCGTCCCGGTCGTCGGCGCTGGCGTACATCGAGTGCTCGATCCCGGTCCGCGCCCAGATCAGCAGGTTGACGAACCCGTCGGCGTTGCGGGCCAGGTGCGTGATCACGTGCGCCCTGCTCCACCCGGGCAGCAGGCTTGGCTGGCGCACGGCCAGCTCGTCGAGTCCGGCGACCGTGTCCAGCAGCCGGTTGCTCGCTTCGTCGATGGCGGTCAGCTGGGTCGTGACCTGGTGGGCGAGTTGTGCGGCGGCCGCCGGCTGCGCAGCGCTGCGGCCACCGGTCCCGAGGGCGATATCAGCCATGAGGTCAACCTCTGCGTGCAGGAGGGGATTTCGCGACCGGTGAACATCGAGCTTAATTGCGCAGGCCACAGGCGCGACAGTGCCCATTCCGGGGGAATTTGCGTATCGTCGGAGGAGTCGCGGTCGACCTCCCCGTGTGTCACTCGTTCGGGTACGGGGTGGTTGTTGCGCGGGCTGCGCGCCGCACGCGATCCGGGACTGTCAGAGGCCCCGAATAGCATGGGCGGGCGACGTCGCGTACCTGCCGATGCACTGCCTGCAGCCGGCGCGCGTCCACGTCAACACCAGAACTTTTCGAAGGGATCACCGTGGCTGACCGCCTTGTCGTTCGCGGCGCCCGTGAGCACAACCTGCGCGGGATCGACCTGGACCTGCCCCGAGACAGCCTGATCGTGTTCACCGGGCTGTCCGGCTCCGGGAAGTCGAGCCTGGCCTTCGACACCATCTTCGCGGAGGGACAGCGCCGCTACGTCGAGTCGCTGTCCGCCTACGCCCGCCAGTTCCTCGGCCAGATGGACAAGCCCGATGTGGACTTCATCGAGGGCCTGTCCCCGGCGGTGTCGATCGACCAGAAGTCCACCAGCCGCAACCCGCGGTCGACGGTGGGCACCATCACCGAGGTCTACGACTACCTGCGGCTGCTGTACGCCCGAGCCGGCAAGCCGCACTGCCCGACCTGCGGCGAAGCGATCAGCAAGCAGACCCCGCAGCAGATCGTGGACCAGGTGCTGGAGATGCCCGACCGGGCCAAGTTCCAGGTGCTGGCCCCGGTGGTGCGCGGCCGCAAGGGCGAGTACGTCGACCTGTTCGAGCAGCTGCAGTCGCAGGGCTACGCCCGCGCCCGCATCGACGGCGTGGTGCACCAGCTGGACGCCCCGCCGAAGCTGAAGAAGCAGGAGAAGCACGACATCGCGGTGGTCATCGACCGGCTCACCGTGAAGACCGGCGCGAAGCAGCGGCTGACCGACTCGGTGGAGACCGCGCTGCGGCTGGCCGACGGGCTGGTGCTGATCGAGTTCATCGACCTCGACGAGGACGACCCGAACCGGGAGCGGAAGTTCTCCGAGAACCTGGCCTGCCCCAACGGCCACCCGCTGGGCGTGGACGAGCTCGAACCGCGGTCGTTCTCCTTCAACTCGCCCTACGGGGCGTGCCCGGAGTGCGCGGGCCTGGGCATCCGCAAGGAGGTCGACCCGGAGCTCGTCGTGCCCGACGAGGAGCTGTCGCTGGCCGACGGCGCCATCGCGCCGTGGGCGGGCGGGCACACCGCGGAGTACTTCACCCGGCTGCTGACCTCGCTGTCGGAGGCCATCGGCTTCCGGATGGACGCGCCGTGGCGGCAGCTGTCCACCAAGGTCAAGAAGGCGGTGCTGCACGGCACCAACGACCAGGTGCACGTCCGGTACAAGAACCGCTACGGCCGGACCCGCTCCTACTACGCCAACTACGAGGGCGTCATCCCGTTCCTGGAGCGGCGGCTGGAGCAGACCGAGTCCGACTACGCCCGCGAGAAGTACGAGGGCTACATGCGGGACGTGCCGTGCCCGGCCTGCGACGGCACTCGGCTCAAGCCGGAGATCCTGGCCGTCACGATGGAGAACGACGAGCGCGGCGAGCTGTCCATCGCCGAGGTCAGCGCGCTGAGCGTGCGCGAGTGCGCCACGTTCCTGGACGGGCTGGTGCTCGGCCCGCGCGAGCAGATGATCGCCGGTCGGGTGCTCAAGGAGGTGCAGGCGCGGCTGGGCTTCCTGCTCGACGTCGGCCTGGACTACCTGTCGCTGGACCGCGCGGCCGGGACGCTCTCCGGCGGCGAGGCGCAGCGCATCCGGCTGGCGACCCAGATCGGTTCCGGCCTGGTCGGCGTGCTCTACGTGCTGGACGAGCCGTCGATCGGGCTGCACCAGCGGGACAACCACCGGCTGCTGGAGACCCTCAGCCGGCTGCGGGACCTGGGCAACACGCTGATCGTCGTCGAGCACGACGAGGACACCGTGCGCAGCGCGGACTGGGTGGTCGACATCGGGCCCGGCGCGGGCGAGCACGGCGGTCAGGTCGTCCACAGTGGACCGTACAAGAAGCTGCTGGAGAACAAGCAGTCGCTGACCGGCGCGTACCTGGCGGGGCGCAAGCAGATCCCGGTGCCCGAGATCCGGCGCCCGCGCGACCGCAAGCGGCAGCTGACCGTGGTCGGGGCGCGCGAGCACAACCTGCGCAAGATCGACGTGTCGTTCCCGCTGGGCTGCCTGGTGTCGGTCACCGGCGTCTCCGGATCGGGCAAGTCGACGCTGGTCAACGACATCCTCGCGTCGGTGCTGGCGAACAAGCTCAACGGCGCCCGGCAGGTGCCCGGCAGGCACACGCGGATCAAGGGCCTGGAGCACGTCGACAAGCTGGTGCAGGTCGACCAGTCGCCGATCGGCCGCACCCCGCGGTCGAACCCGGCCACCTACACCGGCGTGTTCGACCACATCCGCAAGCTGTTCGCGGCGACCACCGAGGCGAAGGTGCGCGGCTACCAGCCGGGCCGGTTCTCGTTCAACGTCAAGGGCGGCCGGTGCGAGTCGTGCGCCGGTGACGGCACGCTGAAGATCGAGATGAACTTCCTGCCGGACGTGTACGTGCCGTGCGAGGTGTGCAAGGGCGCCCGGTACAACCGGGAGACCCTGGAGGTGCACTACAAGGGCAAGACGATCGCCGAGGTCCTCGACATGCCGATCGAGGAGGCCGCATCGTTCTTCGAGCCGATCAACGCCATCCACCGGCACCTGAAGACGCTGGTGGACGTGGGCCTGGGCTACGTGCGGCTGGGGCAGCCGGCGCCCACGCTCTCCGGTGGTGAGGCGCAGCGCGTCAAGCTGGCCAGCGAGCTGCAGAAGAGGTCCACCGGCAAGACGGTCTACATCCTCGACGAGCCGACGACCGGCCTGCACTTCGAGGACATCCGCAAGCTGCTCGGCGTGATCAACGGCCTGGTGGACAAGGGCAACACGGTGATCGTGATCGAGCACAACCTGGACGTCATCAAGACGGCGGACTGGGTGCTGGACATGGGCCCGGAGGGCGGCTCCGGCGGCGGCATCCTGGTGGCCGAGGGCACCCCGGAGGAGCTCGCGGAGATCGACGAGAGCCACACCGGCCGCTTCCTGGCCCCGGTCCTCTCCGAGAACTGACCCATCGACGGGGTAGAACACCTGCCGGCCGGTAAATCGGACAGCAGGTGTTCTGCTAGGTCAGGCTCGCCCGTCCGGAATCGTCCGGTCAGGCTCGGGTGTAGTGCACGCCGATCGCGCCATCGGGCAGGACGGTGGTTTGGGCCAGGGACCAGTTCGAGGCGGGAATTCCCGCCTCGGTTCTTCGATCCGCATCCGTGAGTTCGACGCCATCGGCTGGAAGGCGCCTTTCGCGTGTCGGGTTCGTTACCCCGGCTGACTAGGTTCGGCGGCATGGCGCAGAACGAGTTCTCGGTTTCCAGCAGCGTTGTCGTGCAGGCCCCGCCGGAGGCGGTTTTCGCCGTGCTGGCAGATCCGCGCAAGCATTCGGTCATCGACGGCTCCGGCACGGTGCAGGGGGAGATGAGCGGCCCGGAGCGGCTGGTGCTCGGCTCCAAGTTCGGGATGCGGATGCGCAGGGGCGTCGGCTACCGGATCACCAACACCGTGGTGGAGTACGAGGAGAACCGGCTGATCGCGTGGCGGCACATGCTGCCCGGCCGGTGGCGGTACGAACTGGAGCCGGTCGGCGACGCGGCGACGAAGGTGACCGAGACCTACGACTTCACCGCGATGCTGCCGAAGCTGGTCGCGCGCACCGGCCTGCCGAAGCAGAACCAGCGGTCGATCGAAGCCACCCTGCAGCGCCTCAAGGACCACCTGGAGGACGGCGAGCAGGCCTGAATCGGGCGCCTCCGCACTGTTCTCGGTGCGGAGGCGAAGGTGCGCCGCAGCTGCGCCAGTGGTTGCGGTTCGATGAACACTGCCCGCGCAGGTGAAGCCAGATGTTGAACTCGGCTCATGGGATTCTTCCGGGACAAGAAAGTCAACGCCATCGGGGATGAAGCTCAGGCAGCACGTGAAGCCGGTCAGGCACGGTTCGTCGCTCGCCTGAACCTGCCGATGACTCACCACCTTCTCTCCGGGGAAGTTCCGGACTGGTCCATGCAGGTTGAGGTGGTCGAACGCGCCGGGTGGTCGGTGGAGCACTTCTCGGTTACGGCGGACAAGCAAGGTCGCCCCGAGGCGTACGTCCTGTTTCAAACGACAGTGAAGGCGCGGCGCCGCAGATTCTCGTTGGTCGGCTGGGTGACGTTCCACGGGTCACGGGAATCGCAGGTCAGCACCGCGTATTCGAGGCAGATCGAATACGCGGTGCTGCTGCCCACCTTCGCAGGCCGTCCACGGTGTAGCGGACTGGTTGTCAGTCACCGCACCGGTTTCGGCGGGGTTGACCTCTCGCCGTAGCTCCGGCCAGGAACTCCGCACCGGGCAAGTGGTCGCCATCGGTCCACAATGGACTTATGGTCACGTCACTACTGTATGCCGAAGTTCTGAATCGCGTCGACGCCACCCGAGCCGAGCGAGCCCCCGACGGCCCACGGCGTGGTGTGGACGTGTCCGGCGCCGTCGAACTGGACCGAGTACTTGCCCTTCTGGGTGAGATCGGCGAAGCGGTAGTGCCCGTTCTCGTCGGTGAGAGTCGAGATCGTCGAACCATCGCTGGTCAAACCCAGGGATACCCTGAAGCCGGCTGCGCCGGGCTCGTCGGGTTGCTGCTGACCATCGCCGTTCAGGTCGAAGAAGCCGACTCCGGACACCGAGCTGGTTCGTTCTTCGGCATATGCCGGCAATCCGATGGCGGTGACCAGCAATGGGGCCGCGATCAACGCGGCCAGGACTCGTCGCACAGGATCCTCCTCGGCAGTAGACGGCGAACGGGCCGTCATGGACATGTCCCATCCGAAGACCGCCCCGATGCGGCCGGTCTTCACCCTTGCGACGCTCGTGACGGCCCGAGGTTGCCTGGATCGGTGGAGAACCTTCAAGGCGTGCTTGCTGGGAGCCGCGTGCCACCCCGTGGCGAGCTGGGTGAGGTGATTTCGCGTGACGCACTTTCGTGCTGTTGAGCGGGCGGTCTGGCCACTCTTCCGAAATGGTGATCCACGCCCGCGAACAACGCTCGCACGGAGGTATCGATGCGTCGAAAGCTCACTTGGCTCGCAACCCTCGCCGCGGTGGCGACCCTGGTCATGCTCGGAGAAGCCGGGATCGCCAGCGCGGCCGCCGACCCCATCACCGGCATCTTGGGAGGACTGAAGCTGCCGCTGCTGGGCGGCTAGTCGTTTCGCTGCCGCGAGTGCCGGGCATCCCGCCGGGGTGCCCGGCACTCGCATCATCTGGGGCAGGTGGGGGATGGCTCTGGAGTTCTGCCGCAGTGCATCACGACCTCGGGCGTCCGCCCGCTCTTGCCCTCCACTCGCATCACCGAGATCGCCTTCCGCACCGGGACCTGCCCGGTCGGCGAGCCGAAGTCGATGGGGCCGCTGATCGCGCGGATGCCTTCGGGGTTCTCGCTGAGCCGGGCGATCCCGTACCAGACCGCCAGGCCGTTCAACGGCGTCGTCCCGACATCGGCCTGTCCTTCGGTGACCTTCTGCACCGCCTGCCGGACCAGGTGGACCGCGTCGAAGGCCAGCATCGACCGGCCCGCCAACCCGTCGTCGCCTGGTAGCACGCGCTTCCCGGTGAAGTCGATGTAGTCGAGCTGGATCCCCTCCCGCAGCTCCCGGTCGAGCAGGAACTTCGTCGCGTCGTCACCGGCCATCAGCTTCGGCATGTTGGCGTCGCCGACGCACCGGTCCTGCACGGCGCTCAGGTAGTTGCTGAAGTCGTCCGCCCGCGCCGTGTACAGGGCCAGCGATTCGGGTCCGCACTGCACGGCGTCCGATGGGATGCCGTGCTGGGTGTTCCGGAGTTCGGCCGAACCTTCCAGCTGGTCGTCGACGTCGAGCGCGAGGTTCCTGCTGTAGGTGTCGGCTTCGTCGTAGAAGACGGTGACGTTCTTGCTGCCCAGGTCCCGCACGTGCTGCGCGATGACCTCGGATTCCCAGTGGTTCGTCGGCCCCACCTGGTGGTAGAGCCTGCTGAGACCGGGGAAGCTGTCGGCCGAGGTCACCGTCCCCACCATGGCCAGCCCGTTGCTGCCCAGCACGGTGATCGCGTCGCCGGTCTCCCGCCAGCTGCCGCCCAGCCCGACGACCGCCACCACCGGTGCTTCCTGCCGGGGCTCGGTGAAGTCGACGATGTGCTCGGCCACGGCCTCGGCGTGCTTCATCTTCGCGCCGCCGTTGGCGAGCACGATCCGGATCGCCACGCGGTCGTTGATGCGCGCGCTCCGCTGGGCCTCGGCCAGCCCTTCCAGCTCAGCCGCGACGCCGTCCAGCGTCGACGAGTCCGGATCCCGGCCGGTGAGGGTGCTGAAGTAGACGATCGAGAAGTACGCGACCTGCTTGCCGTCCGCCACCGACCGCTGGTGCAGGTCCTCGGACTCGGCGTTCTGCTGGTTGATCTGGTCCTGCGCGGCGATGAGTCGATCACGCAGGACCGGCTCCGAGATGTCGGCGGAGAAGCGGTGCTCCGAGTCGGCGATCCCGACGCACTCGCCGCCGGTCGACCACAGCGCGGTGTTGGTCCACGGCCACCAGCTCCGGCCGCAGTGGCCGTAGTACTGCTGCAGGTAGACGCCGCCGCCCCCGAGCACCAGCAGGACCACCAGCAGGACCGGGATGCGGCGCAGCAGCTTGGAGCGCTTCAGCGGCAACGTCGTCTGGCCCAGCGAAATGCCCGGCTCGTCCTCCGTCGACGGCGGTTCGTCGGCCACCCGCAGCGTCACGTACCAGGCGGTGTTCGAGCGCTTGCGCCGCGCTTCCTGCAGCGTCTCCGGCCAGCTTTCGAGGGTGACCGGCGCGCTCGGCGTCTCGCTGTCCTGCAACGGTTCCGGGCCGCTGCCGATCACCAGCAGCGGATCCGGCAGGCCGGTCTCGTTGCGCACGTCGTTGATGAGCCGGACCAGCACCTTGCCGACGGTGTCCTCGCCGAGGTTGCGCAGCAGCAGGACCGGGTAGCAGTCCTTGGGCACCCACTGCCAGCGCCACAGCCGCCGCGCGTAGGAATCGGTGAGGTCCGCCAGGAACGCGTGCACCAGGAGTTTTCGCACCTGTTCAGCGTTCTCCCAGCGCGACGGTGTGGTGATCAGGCGCTGCGCGAAGCTCGGGAAGTCCGCGGATTCGCCCGGCGACAGGTAGCGCTGCCGCATGAACCAGCGAGCGGCGCGGCTCCGGCGCACCCACCACGCGTAGTAGAGCGGGAAGAACGTCAGCGACAGCACGAAGAGGTACCAGGGCAGGCTCTGCGCGGCCGACTCCCACAGCGCGGCCTCCTGCTGCTGGGGCTGGCCGCGCCGGGGCCGGCGGCTGCGGAGGTATTCGCGCAGCAGCTGGCGGGTGTGCGAATGCGGGGCCTGGGCCAGGTTCGTCGGCGGCAGGTTCTTCTTCAGCAGCCAGCTCAGCAGCGCGTACCGGCGGAAGCGCAGCCGGCCGATCCGCGGCCAGGAGTCGGCGTCGCGCAGCCCCTGGGCCGCGTTGTCCAGCACCTTCCGGATCTGCACCGACTTCTGCCGCGGCGTCTCGGCGGGCGTCCCACCGACGTCGAGCACCACGTGCGGCACGATGGTGCCGAGGTGGTCGGAGAGCTGGTCGATGAGCCGGCCGGAGGAGTTCTCGCGCAGCAGGTGGATGATCGGCTGGTCCGGGAGCTTCTCCACGCGGCGTCGCCGGGCCCACCGCCGCCCGAGGCGGGACGGCAGCCGGGAGACCGGGACCCCCTGGCTCACGGGCGCTTCCGTCATCCTCACCTCCGGTGACCGGTAGATCATTCAACGTGACGTTACCGGTGGCCGAGGCGAATCCGGACGGATTTCAGGGTTTTCTCCGCCGGCTCACCGCGGCCGGCCGGGCACGCCGGGGCGGGTCTGCCAGGGGAGCGGGCCGCCGAGCGGGCGGTATTCGACGCCGTAGGCGTCCAGGCGGGGCAGGTGGTGGTCGACGAGGCGGCGCCGGAAGTCGGTGAAGTCCCGGTTTCTGCTCCAGGCGACCTCGGCGAACGCGGTCAGCCGCGGGAAGGTGGCGTAGTCGACGCGGCGCGGGGTGTCCAGGTGCTCGGTCCAGACCTGCGCCTGCACGCCGAGCGCGCGCTCGGTCAGCGGTTCGTAGGCGTAGACGTCCTCGAGGGTGGTGCGGAAGCCGACCGGGATGGGCTCGTCGGGGTGGTCGGACTGCCGGTGGTCGAAGTAGAGGTGGTGTTCCGGGCACAGCACCACGTCGTGGCCGCGCTCGGCGGCGCGCAGCGCGGTCCGCTCGTCGCGCCAGGTCGCGATGATGGTCTGCGGCGGCAGCGGGTCGACCGCTTCCAGGATCTCGTCCCAGGCCGATGCCCGGCGCCCCTGGGCGTGGATGTGCTCGACGAGCGAGCGCAGGAAGGGGCCGTGCTCCGGCGTCGCGCCCGGGACCTCGTCGCCGCCGATGCAGATCACCGGCGATGGGAAGACCTCCATCAGGTGGTCCAGGACGGCGCGGTAGAAGTCCAGCGTGGCCGGGTCGGTGTTGAGGATTTCGTCGCTGACGCCCCAGGATTCCCAGACGCGCGGCCACTGCGCGGTGCCCAGTTCCGGGTAGGCGGCGATCGCGGCCTGGCTGTGGCCGGGCACGTCGACCTCCGGGACGACGGTGATGTGGTGCCGGGCGGCGTGGGCGACGATCTCCCGCAGGTCGTCGCTGGTGTAGAAGCCGCCGTGCGGGCGTTCGTCGAACTCGGGCTGCTCGCCGCGGCCGACCATCGAGCGCCGCCGCCAGGCGCCGACGCGGGTCAGGTCGGGGAACCGCGGAACCTCGACGCGCCAGCCCTGGTCGTCGGTCAGGTGCAGGTGCAGGACGTTGAGCTTGTGCATGGCCAGCAGCTCGACGAACCGGAGGACTTCGCGCTTGGGCAGGAAGTGCCGGGCCACGTCGAGGTGGCAGCCGCGCCAGGCGAACCGCGGCCGGTCCTCGACCCGGCCGCACGGCAACAAGCACCGTCCATAGTGGATCAGCGCGCTCCGGTACGCGGCCGGGCCGAGCAGCTGCCGCAGGGTCTGCGCGGCGTGGTGCGCGCCGGCCGCGTCGTGCGCGACGACTTCCACGCCGTCCGGCCGGATCTCCGCGCGGTAACCGCCGGGCGCGGACTCGGCCGGGTCGACGCGGAACTCGATCGTCGGCCGCGCCGCGTCCGGCAGCGGCAGCCCGGTGGCGGCGCCGACGTGCCGCCGGAACCAGCCGGCCGTGGTGGGTTCGCCGCCCACCGTGGTGTCCCGGTCCAGCTCGAACATCCCCGCGGCCGGTGCCACCAGCGCGGGCTTCGGTACCAGCGAGTCCCAGCTCATCCCTTCACCGCCCCGGCCAGCCCGGACACCAGTCGCCGCTGCACCACCACGAAGAAGATGAGCACCGGAATCGTCATCAGCGTTGAACCGGCCATGATCGCGCCCCAATCGTTGCCCTCAGGAGTGAAGAACACCAGGATCGCCATCGGCAGCGTCTGGTTCTCCGACGCCGAGATGATGAACGTCTTGGCGAACAGGAAATCGTTCCAGGCGTGGATGAACGAGAGCACGCTGGTGGCCACCAAACCCGGTGCCACCAGCGGGAAGAGCACCTGCCAGACGAACCGGGTGCGGCTCGCGCCGTCCAGCGTCGCGGCCTCCTCCAGCTCGTCCGGGACGGCCGCGACGAACCCGCGCAGCATCCAGATCGCCAGCGGCAGGCTGAACGCCAGGTGCACCAGCACCAGCGAACCGAGGTGGTTGAGCCCGAACGCCGGGGCGACCGAACCGACCTCGCGCATCAGGAAGAACAGCGGGATCGTCAGCGCCTCCACCGGAACCATCTGCGCCACCAGCAGCATCAGCAGCAGCACGGTGCGGCCGCGGAAGCGGAACCTGGTGAGCGCGACGGCGGCGAGGAACGACATCAGCAGCGAGACCAGCACGACCGCGCCGGCCACCAGCAGGCTGTTCACGAAGTACCCGCCCAGCCCGTCCACTGTGAACACGCGGCGGAAGCTGTCCAGGGTGGGGGTGAAGGTCCACGGCCGGGGATCGGTCGAGAGCAGCTCGCCCTCCGGCTTGAAGGCCGAGAGCACCATCCAGTACAGCGGGAACGCCACCACGACCGCGATCAGCACCGCGACCGAGTTGGCGGCGAGCAGCCGGGGTTTGCGCAATGCACTCATGCGTTGGCCTCGTCCTTCCGCTGGGCCCGCAGGTAGGCCAGCGTGATCAAGATGAGCAGCACGGTCATCACCACGCCGATGGCCGAGCCGAGCCCGTAGTTCGAGCCCGCGAAGGCCGACTGGTACGCGTAGACGTTGAGGACCATGTTCTGGCCGGCCACGCCGCCGCCGTTGGTCATCACGTAGATCTGGGTGAAGATCTTGAAGTCCCAGATGATCGACTGGATGGTGGCGATGACCAGCACCGGGCGCAGCATCGGCAGCAGCACGCTGCGCGCGGTGCGCCAGGCCGACGCCCCGTCCAGCGCCGCGGCCTCCACCACCTCGGCCGGGATCCCGGTGAGCCCGGCGTAGGTGGTGACGAGCACGAACGGGAACGAGCACCAGATCACCTCGGCGGCGACCAGGCCGAAGGCCACGAACTTGTCGTAGGTCCAGGAGAAGCCCGCCGCGCCGTCGATGCCGACGCCGGTGAGCACCTCGTTGACCAGGCCGAAGTCCTGGTCGAACAGGAACAGCCAGACCGTCGACCCGGCCATCGCCGGGGTGGCCCAGGCGCCGATGGCGGCCAGGAACAGCAGCAGCCGCGGCAGCGGGCTGATCCTGGTGGCCAGCACCGCGAGCGCGATGCCGACCGCCAGGCTGCCCACCACGCAGACCGCGGCGAAGACGCAGGTCTGCACCAGGATCGTCCAGAACTTGCCATCCCCGAGCAGCGTCAGGTAGTTGTCCGCGCCGAGGAACACCACCGGCGCGCCACCGGACGCCTGCGCCTGCCCGTACTCGTACAGGGAGATCTGCACCAGCTGGTAGAGCGGGTAGCCCATCATGCCGATGAGCAGCAGCGCCGCCGGTGCGAGGTAGAGCAACGCGGCCATCACACCTGACCTCGAACCCGTGTCGTGCAGCGGTGCGGGTAGCGGTGCCTCTCCGGGACGGGCGCAATTTCCATTGAAATTGGACCTTCAATTTCAATGGAAATTGCGGATCCGCCGGTCCGTCGCGTCGAAACCGGCATCTCAGCGACCTTCGAAGACGGTGTTCATCTGCTTGGCCGCGTTGCCGGTCGCCTCGTCGACGCTGGTGCCGGTGATGATCTGCTGCACCATCGTCGGCAGGACGCCCTGCGCGTCGACCTTCGACCAGGTCGCCGAGGTGGGCACGAACCGGGTGCCCGCCTGCAACGTCCGCACGAACGGCGCGACCTTCGGGTCACCGGCCGCGAGTTCCTGCTGCACGTCGGTGAAGGTCGGCAGGTTGCCCATCGCCGCGTACATCTTGCGCTGGTACTCCTTGCCGGCGAGCAGCTGCACGAACTCGCGCGCCAGCGTCGCGCGCTTGGACGACTTCATGACGCCGAGCATGTTGCCGCCGGCGAAGGCCGGGGCGACCGAACCGGCGGTGTTGCCGGGCAGCGGCACGACGGCGTACTTCCCGCCGGCGGCACCGGCGTCGACCGCGGCGCGGTTGAAGTCGCCGCCGATCGTCATCGCCGCCTTGCCGGAGGCGAACGCCTGCACGGCCTGGCTGCCGGTCAGGTCCGCGCACTGCTCGCGCGGGCACGCCCCGCCGGTGATCAGCGACGCGTAGGCGTCGACGCCCTGGCGGGCGGCGGGCTGATCCACAGTGGACACCCACTTCTCGCCGTCCCGGCGGGCCAGGTCGCCGCCGTTGGCCCAGATGAACGGCATCAGCGCGTAGTGGTACTTGCCGCCGATGGAGATGCCGTACATGTCGGGGCGGGCGCTGCGGATCCGCTGCGCGGTGTCGGCGAGTTCGGCCAGCGTGCGCGGCGGCTGCAGGCCCAGCTCGGCGAAGACGTCGGTGCGGTAGTACAACGCGCGGATGCCGGTGTACCAGGGCACGCCGTAGACCTTGCCGTCGACCTTCGCGGTCTCCAGCACGGCCGGGTTCAGGTCGCGGGATTCCGGCCACTGGCCGAGGTTCCCGGTGAGGTCGGCCAGGCCGCCGGCGGTGACGTACCCGGCCACGTCGGTGTTGCCGTACTCGGCGACGTCCGGCGCGCTGGCCGGGTCGTTGAAGGCGCCGGTGAAGCGCTGCGACCGGGTGTCCACGGGGATGTACTGGACATCCACCTGCACGCCCTGGTGTTCGGCTTCGAAGCGGGCGACCGCTTCGTCCACAGTGGCCTGCTTCGGGCCGCGGTTGGTCTCGTCGAACAGCCAGACCCGCAGGGTTCCGGTGCGTTCGTCCTCGGTGGGCGCGGACTGCTGGACCTGCGGCGGGCCGCAGGCCGCGAGCAGCGCGCCGACGGCGGCGACGGTGATGACTTTCCAGGCGCGCATGGGGATTCTCCGTTGCATCATGTGCAATTCCCGTTTTGCATTGAGCAATCGGATCGTAAGGACCGGTTTCCCCGAAGGCAAGGTCTGAACCAATCATGGCGCGTCCGGGATCGTGTCGTTGCGCCGCCGCGACCGGTCCGCGATCTAGCTTTTCCCGGTGAAGAACGGGAAAAGCGTTGATTTAACAGATCGTTTCGACCCGCTGTACCTGCGAAGATTGAGTTCCCGCCGCCGATCCGCGAATCGTTCGACCTGATTGGGAAGCCGACTGTGGAGACGTACGCATGATCGCCGGGGTGCTCGCCGCCGTCCTCGCGCTGCCGCTGCTGGCGCCCGTCCAACCGCCTGCCGAGGCGAAAACCGGGAATATCGCGGAATCCGGCGAAGCCTGGGCCGGACCGCTGCGCACCGAAGGGCGCTACATCGTCGACACGGGCGGGAACCGCTTCAAGCTGAAGGCCGGGAACTGGCACGGCGCCAGCGGAACCTGGACCGGCAGCGGCGACATCAATGATCCCGCCAACCACCATTCGGGTGAGAACAGCAATGGTATCCCGCTCGGACTGGACCGGGCCCCGATGGGTGAAATCATCGATAGCTTCCGGGAGCTTGGGATCAACAGCATCCGGCTGCCGTTCTCCAGCGACATTATCCACGACGCGGCGACCGTGCCGGACGCGGCGGTGGCCGCGAATCCCGAACTGCGCGGCAAGACCCGGCTCCAGATGTACGACGCGGCCGTTGCCGCGCTCACCGGCAGCGGTTTCGCGGTGATCCTGAACAACCACACCAACACGACCCGCTGGTGCTGCGGGCTGGACGGCAACGAGCGCTGGAACAGCAGCCAGAGCGACCAGAATTGGCAGGACGCCTGGGTTTTCATGGCCGGTCGCTACCGGGACAACCCGCGGGTGGTGGGCGCGGACCTCTACAACGAGGTGCGTCGCGACGTGATGGACGACCCGAACTGGGGACTTGGGGACAACCACGACTGGTTCGCGGCATCGCAGCTCGCGGGGGATCGGATCCTGACCGAGGCCAACCCGAACCTGCTGATCATCATCGAAGGCATCAACTGGACCGGCATCCCACTGGACGGCTTCCCGCACGGGAGGCCGACGCTGGAACCGGCGCGCACCCTCTCGCACACGCTGGTGAACTCGGGAAAGCTGGTGTACTCGGCGCACTTCTACGGCTACACCGGCCCGAACCACACCGGCGCCACCGGCCTGGGGGAGACGCACGATCCGCGGTACCGGGACATGGACCGCGACCAGCTCTACGACGTGCTGCGCCGACAGGCGTTCTTCATCACCGAGGAGGGGCAGCACTTCACCGCGCCGCTGTGGATCAGCGAGTTCGGCGTGGGTGGTCGTGACGAGCAGGACCCGAAGGAGCGGGCCTGGTTCGGCAACTTCGTCGACTTCCTCATCGCCAACGACACCGACTTCGCCTACTGGCCGCTGGTCGGCTGGCACGAGAACCGGCAGGGCAACGGCTGGGGCCTGGTGCACTGGGACGCCGCGGGCAACCGGATGTTCGTCGACGACGGCGACGACTGGCGCGCGGAAACCTGGCACCGGCTGGTGAACGCCGAGGCGAGCCCGGCGAAACCGGCCGACACCTGGCGGATGCTGGACGTGGACCACGGTGACCTCGTGCAGTCGGCCCGGCTGCGGGCCGAACCGGATTGGGACCCGGGCGCGGGCAAGGCGGCCTGCCCGGACGGTCAGCGCCTGATCGGCCTGAGCCACACGGGTTCCCGGGGCCTGTGCACCGACACCGGAGGCGGCGGCTGGGATGCGGGCTACGAGGTGGTCCGCGACGAGCGGCACGTGACCGACGACTGGGCGCCGGGCTTCACGAAGTTCCAGTGCCCGCCGGATTCCTTCGTCGTCGGCTACGCGACCAGGGGAGCGGACCTGTCGTCGACGGTGTGCGGAAAGGTCGCGAACCGGCTCGGCACGACCGGGAGCGCGGTCTGGTTCGACAGGTCGGACGCCCGCCCACCGGAGGCCCGCGGCGGAGACTTCGCCACGGGCCACTACAAGGGACAGTGCACGGACGGCGAGTACATCGCGGGAGTCGCCTTCACCGCCCGAGCGGGCTCCCCGGCGAAGGAACCCGACGCGCTGCTGTGTCGCGCCTGGAGTTCCGGCCAGGGGTGATCGCGTGTCAGACCGGGGGTTCCAGGTCTGTTGGGAGGATCTGCTCGGTGAGCAGGCGGCGGACCCTGGTGGTTCGGTCGGCGGCTTCGAGCCAGGCGTCGAGCAGCCGCCAGCCGTGGAAGTAGCCCAGCACGTACAGGGCCATCCCGCTGGCGCGCAGTGACCCCAGCGCCGCACCGGCTTCGGCGTCGGACAGCAGTGCCCAGCGCGAGAGGTATGCGGCGAGTTCCGGCTCCGGGCGTCCCTCGGCGGCCAGGAAAGCGGCGTTGGCCCAGGCTCCGAACAGGATGTTCTGAGCTCGGTGGACAGCGGCGAAATCGCTGCCATCCCGGGCGATTCCCTGTTCGGCGAGGACGTTGTCGGTCAGCCACGCCTGGGCCTCGTCGCCGGGGAACACGATGCTCTCCGTGTGCAGGCCGAGCCCTTCGCTGATCACGAACGACGGCGCGAGCATGAACCGGACCTGCTGGTCGAGGTGGCCCTGCTCGTCGACGAGCAGGCGTTCTTTGAGCATCGACTCGGCGATGTGCCCGGGGTGTCCTTCGTGCGCGACGACGTACAGGAGATCGGCGAGGTTGAACGGCAGATCGGTGTTGATGTGGATGGTCGATAACACCCAGGCATTCGCGGGCGTACTCCGGCAACGGCGGCTCTTCTCCGGCCAGCCGCCGGGCTACCGCGCGCAGCGCCATCAGCTGTGCGCCCAGGTAGCGGGCGCGATCCGGTGCGAACGGCGACTCGTCGAGCAGCGCTTCGGCGTCATCGGCCAATCGTCCGGCCGGGACCGGCTCCTCGCCGCCCAGCGAACGACGATTTCGACGGCTCGTTCGGGCTCGGGCTCGACACGATCCTGGACGGGATCGAGGCCCGGCTCGGCACCTGGCGCCCAGCCGGGCCACCGCGGCGGAAACCGGTCAGCCGTGGAACGTGATGGCCGCGACCGAGGGGCAGGCGTAGCTGTCCTGGGTGGGGGTGAGGATCCCGGTGCCGGGGTCGCGGGCCAGGCGGGTGATCGTGCCCGCCCGCTGGTTCGCCACGAACAGGGACGTCTGCTCCGGGTCCAGGGCGAAATGCCGGGGCCAGCTGCCGCCCGTCGGCGTCGTGCCCTGGAAGGTTAGGCCCGCTTCGTCGATGGCGAACGTGGCGATGCTGTCGTCGCCCCGGTTGGAGGCGTAGGCGAACTTCGCGTCGCGGGAGATCGCGATCTCCGCCGGGAAGTTCTCGCCGGATGCGTCGGGCTCGCGGGTGCCGACGACCTGGCCCGGGGTGAACCGGCCGGCCTCCGGATCCCAGTCCAGCACCGTGATCTCGGACTTCAGCTCGGCCAGCAGGTACGCGCGGGTGTAGTTGAACGCCAGGTGCCTGGGTCCGGTGCCCGCCGGGAGCTCCAGGTGCTGGTGCTGGGTGAGCTTGCCGGTGGCGGTGTCGAAGCCGTAGACGAACACCGCGTCCGCGCCGAGGTCGACGGCGACGACCCACCTCTTGGTGGGGTCCACGAGCACCTGGTGGGCGTGCGGCTGGGAGCCGGGGTGCTTGACCAGGTCGGTGGACTCGCCGATGCTGCCGTCGGCGTTGCGGCGGTGCACGGCGACCGTGCCGTCGGTGTAGTTGGCGGTGAACAGGAATTCGCCGCTGGGGTGCATCGCGATGTGCGTCGGGCCCGCGCCGCCGCTGGGCTGGCTGTTGAGCACCACCGGGTGGTGCGCGGAGAGGTCCACGGCGGTGATCGTGCCCTGCGGGATCTCGTTGGTGACGTACAGGAACTTGTGGTCCGGCGACCAGGCGAAGAACGACGCGTCGGGCACCCCGTCGACCACTCCGGACGGTTCGAGCACGCCGGCCTCGTTGCGGATCGCGACCTCCAGGCCGCGGCCCGGCGGGTTCGCCGAGGTGTAGCTGCCGATGAGCGTCATCAGGCCCGCCTGGTGGTGCGTCGCCGGCGCGGCGGGGTGCGGCGCGGCGGCCGGGGGTGCCGCGCAGGCGGTGCTGGTCGTGGCGATCCCGGCCGCACCGGCGAAGCCGACTGCGCCGACCGCGGTGAGGAACCGGCGACGCGGCATTGCGTTGTCCCGCACGATGTTCTCCCTGTTCGGTGGATGATCGCGGGTCAGTCTGCCGCATCGCGCGCGATTGGACTAGACCAAAACGGCGCAGTTTTCCGCGCGGGTCAGGGGAGCGCCGCCGCGCGCTTCGCGGGTTTCGCGGTGGGCGCGACGTCGGCGCCTGGGTTGCCGCCACAGGGGCCCGCGGTGCTCCAGTCCGGATCGACGTCCCGGCACGCGCCGGCCGCCTTCTGCGCCTGCACCATCTCGGCGACGTCGGCGAGCAGGCGCTTCGCGTCGTAGACGATGCCGTTGCGGATCGTCCACTGCACGCCTCCGATGCGCTTGATGTCGCCGGTTTCGGGGTCGAGCCGGGGAGTTCCGGTGCCGTACAGCGTTTTCAGGTCCTGCAGCGGGTTCTCACCGACGATCGCCAGGTCCGCCAGCAGACCCTCCCGGACGAGCCCGAACTCCGGCGCGGCACCGGTCGGCTCTGCCAGCGTCTGCGCGGTGCCGTACGTCATGGCCTCGATGGCCTCGATCGACGACAGCCCCGCCTCCCGCAGCATTTCCAGCTCGGCGATGTTGGCGAAGCCGTACAGGTTGTAGATGAAGCCCGGGTCGGTGCCGCCCGCGATCCGGCCACCGATCGCCTTGTAGTCGTGGACGAGCTGCATGTACTGCAGGTAGAAGCGCTTCCAGCGCACCTCGTCCTCTGTGCGCCAGTCGTAGTAGAACGAGCCGTGCGCCTCCGGGCTCGGCTCCCAGAAGTTCCACAGCGACGGCAGCGCGAACCGCGGGTGCCACTCCAGGCCGCGCGCCCGCAGCAGGTCCCGCCCGGCCAGGTAGACGCCGAACGTCGGCCCGAACGTCACGCCGTTGTCCAGCTGCCGCGCCAGGTACGACCGCCACTGCGGCGAACCCGGCGGGAAGGTGTAGTCGATGACCTCGGCCACCGCGCGCCAGCGCGACGCCTCGTTCTCGTAGTCGTAGTCCGGCGGCTTCGGGTGTTCGCGACCCTCCTTGAGCAGCGCCTCGAAGTGGCCGTAGAAGTGGGTCACCGTGCCCAGACCGAGCCGACCGGTTTCCAGCGCGTTGAGCTGCGGGTAGATCGGCGGCGAGTGGTGCATGGTGGTGCCCAGCCCGTGTCGCTTCGCCCGGGCGATCGCGGTCTCGATCTCCGGCCGCCCGTACGGGCCCTCGCCGAAGAACTTGATGCCGTCCACGCCGTGCCGCGCGGCCCAGTCAACCCAGCGGCGCGCCTTCTCCGGCGAATCGACCGGGCCGTCCTCCCAGCCGCTGCCCGGAGTCTGGTAGTTGACGATGCGCGGCGCCACGATCTCGTTGTGCTCGCTGCGTTCCTGGTCCGCGACGGCATCGGCGTTCTTGGTCAGCGAAACACCGCGCACCGTGGTGACGCCGTGGCCCAGCCACAGCTTGTACGCGTAGGTCCGCGGCGAACCGCCCGTGCCGCTGTGGGCGTGCTCGTCCACGAACCCGGGCAGCAGCCACATGCCCGTCGCGTCGATCTCGTGCTCGGCGTCGTGCGGCGCCCGGTTCGGCGCGAGCTGTTGCGACGGCGCGCCCGCCGGGATGATCTGGTGGATCCGGTTGCCCGCGATGACGACGTCCACCGGGCCGCGCACCTCGCCGCCGGTCCCGACGATCACGTTGACGCCGCGGACCACGAGCTTGCGGAACGGGCCGAGCCCTTCGCCCGGGCCGCGCGGCGGGGTCGGCGCATCCGCCGGGATCAGCGCGGAGGCGTCCGCCAGCGTCGGCGTCAATCCCACCAAACCCGCTGCGGCACCAGCGGATCGAAGCAACGACCGTCTGCTCAGGCCCATGCGGACACTCCTCGCGTCGGCGTCGGTGAACCCGTTCCTCAGTTGACAATCCGTTGAAGATTACGGGCATTTCCGACGCCGCAGCAAGGAAATCGGCGTCCTTCCGGCCGTTCGGCCCAGCGGTGGCTACCGGGGTCGTTTCAGAATGCGGCGTCAGCCGCATGCGGTGTGGGACTCAGCTCGCACCGCCGCGGGTTCTCAGACGTCGTCTGGCGAGGACAGCCCCGATGCCGCGTATTCGGTCATACGTAAGTCGGGGCTCCCACAGTCCAGGCGGCGTCTGAGGTTCCGCTACCCGCACCGCTATGCAAGCCCATTCTGAAATCATCGCTACGGAACCAGTGCGCTGAGCAGGGCTGCCATCGCGAAGCCCACCAGCGACAGGATCGTCTCCAGCACCGTCCAGCTCTTCAGCATGTCCTTGACCGGGATGCCGAAGTAGCGGCTGATGATCCAGAAGCCGCCATCGTTGACGTGCGAGGCGATGATCGAGCCGGCGGCGATGGCCACCGCGATCAGCGCCAGCTGCGCCTGCGAGTAGTCGCCGGCGTGCAGCAGCGGGGCGATGATGCCGCCGGTGGTCACGATCGCCACCGTCGCCGAACCCTGCGCGATGCGCAGGCCGCTGCTGATCACGTACGCCGACACCAGCACCGGCAGCCCGGTGGACTGCAGCGACCCGGCCAGCGCCTCGCCGACGCCGGTTTCGGCCAGCACCTTGCCGAAGAACCCGCCCGCGCCGATCACCAGCAGGATCATCCCCAGCGGGCGCAGCGCGGCGCCGGTCAGCTCGGAGATCTCCTTGCCGGTCATCCCGCGCCGCGTGCCCAGCAGCCAGAACGACAGCAGCACCGCGATGGTCAGCGCCACGGTGGGATTGCCGAAGAAGGTCAGCACGTTCAGCGCCGTGCTGCCCTTGGGCAGCGTGACGCTGCCGAAGGTGGCGCCGAGGATCAGCACCATCGGCAGGCCGATGATGAACCCGACGGTGCCCAGGCCCGGATCGCGGCGGCCCTCGGCGGCGTTCTTCTCGGCGACCGCGTCGGCCGCGGCCAGCATGTCCTCCGGCACCGGCAGGTGGATGCGGTTGCCGATCCAGACCGGGTAGAGCAGACCGCTGGCGATGAAGGCCGGGATGCCGCAGGCGAATCCCATCAGGATCACCCAGCCCAGGTCCACCCCGAGCAGCCCGGCGGCCACCACCGGGCCGGGGTGCGGCGGCAGGAACGCGTGCGTCATGGACAGCCCGGCCACCAGTGGCAGGCAGTACAGCAGGATGGACCGCTTGCCCTGCCGGGCCACCACGTACACCAGCGGCGCCAGCACGAAGATGCCGATGTCGAAGAACACGGGGATGCCGAACACCAAGCCGGACAGGCCCATCGCCAGCGGCGCGCGGCGCTCGCCGAAGGCGGCGAGCAGCCTGCGGGTCAGCAGCTGCGCGCCGCCGGAGGCCTCCAGCATCGAGCCGAGGATCGTGCCGAGGCCGACGATCGCGGTGATGTGCCCGAGGATTCCGGCGAAACCACCTTCCAGCAGCGATTCGCTGCTCTTCTGCGCGGTGCCGACGATCTCCTGGACCGACAGGCCGGCGGCCAGCGCGATCAGCAGCCCGGAGACGATCAGGGCGATGAACGGTTCGATGCGGAACTTGATGATCATCAGCAGCAGCACCGCGATGCCGACCGCGCACAACGTGAGCAGTCCGGAGGTCTCGTGCTGCAGCCAGTGGAGGAAGGTGTCCACTGCGGGGCTCCTCTAGGGGGGAGGGGAGGGGCGAAGCATCGGGTTCAGTTTGTTCTTGGAGCTTGTTCTCAAGCGGCGCAGCCGCTTAGCCCACGCACGCAACCGGCGCCGCCGCGGGTGCTCAGGGGTCTTCTCGCGAGGACAGCCCCGACGTGGTGAATGGGCATTCATGATGTCGGGGATCCCACAGCGAGAAGGCGACCGTAATTCCCGCAGGGGGGCCGCTACTCGCACCGCCACGTAAAACGAGTCCGGAGATTCACTTTCAGGCGGGCTTGCGCAGGGCGTGGCCCGGTAGGGCGTCGGTGCGGTGGCCGTCGTCGATCACCGGCACGCCGTTGACCAGGACGTAGGGGATGCCGACCGCCTGCTGGCGGGGCTCGTCGAAAGTCGCCGTGTCGGCGACGGTTTCGGGGTCGAACAGCACCAGGTCCGCCGCGAATCCCTCGCGGACCCGGCCCCGGTCGGTCAGGCCGAGCCGGTCGGCCGCGCGGGCGGTCAGGTGCTGGACGCATTCCTCCAGCCCCAGCACCCCGAGCTCGCGCACGTAATGCCCCAGGTAGCGGGGGAAGGTGCCCCACGCGCGCGGATGCGGGCGGGCCCCGACCAGCAGCCCGTCGCTGCCGCCGGTGTGCACCCGGTGCCGCATGATGGCCTGCACGTTCTCCTCGTGGCCGACGTGCATCAGGCACGAACTGCCGAGTTCCTCCGACACCAGCACGTCGAAGTAGAACTCCGTCGGCTGCTGCCCGGCCGTGCGGGCGGATTCGGCGACGCTGCGCCCCACCAGGTGCGCGTTGCCGGCCCGCCGGACGCCGTTGATCTCGATGGTGTCCCATTCGACCGGCACGCCGTGGCAGCCGTCGGAGCCCTGCTCCTCCAGGACGACGCGAATCCTGGCCCGCTGCACCGGATCCCGCAGCCGCTCCAGGGTCGCCGCCACGCCGCCCTCCATCGCCCAGCTGGGCAGCAGCGCGTGCAGCGAGGTGCTGCCCGGCAGGTAGGGGTAGGTGTCGAGGCTGATGTCGCAGCCCCCGGCGAGCGCTTCGTCCAACATGGACAGCAGGTCGGCGGCCCGGCCCTTGTTGACGCTGAAGTTCATGGTGGCGTGCGCGAGGTGCAGCGGGCAGCCGGTGGTCCTGCTGATCTCGATCATCTCGGCGTACGCGGCCAGCGCGCCGGCGCCGTAGCTGCGGTGGTGCGGGCTGTAGAACCCGCCGCGGGCCGCGACGACCTCGCAGAGCGCGGCGAGCTCACCGGTGTCGGCGTACATCCCGGGCGTGTAGGTCAGCCCCGAGGACATGCCGAAGGCGCCCTCGTCCAGCGATCGCGCCAGGACCTCGCGCATCCGGTCGAGTTCGGCGTCGGTGGCCGCGCGGTCGTCGTAGCCGACGCACAGCAGCCGCAGCGTGCCCTGCGGCACCAGGTACGCGGCGTTGGCGGCGATGCCGGTGTCGAGCCGGTCGAGGTATTCGGCGACGCTGCGCCAGTTCCAGTCGAATCCCGGCGGGTCGTCGTTCCAGCCCGCGATCTGGGCGCGCACCGTGGCCAGCGTGGCGTCGTCCACGGGCGCGTAGGACAACCCGTCCTGCCCGATGACCTCCAGCGTCACGCCCTGCGACACCTTCGCGGTGTGGTCGGGCGCGGCCAGGATCTGCAGGTCCGAGTGCGCGTGCATGTCGATGAAGCCGGGCGCGAGCACCAGGCCGTCGGCGTCGATCGAGCGCTTGCCGCTCAACCGCCCCGGCCCGGCGATCTCGGCGATCCGCCCGCGCTCGATCCCGACGTCGGCGAGGTACCCCGGGCCGCCGTCTCCATCGACGACCCGAGCCCCGTGGACCACAATGTCCATGTTGGAACCTTTCGGAATCAGGAATTCTTTTCAGCGGCTTGCGGAGCGGTGCAGGTGGCGGAACCTCAGAAGCCTTCTCGACTCCGGGATCCCCGGCTTATGTATGACCAATACGCGGCGCCAGGGCTGTCCTCGCGAGAAGACTCCTGAGAACCCGCGGCGGTGCGAGCTGAGTCCCACACTGCAAGCGGCTGCCGCCGCTTCTTGAAAGAAACCTCCCAGTTCGGTCCTCGTCGCACCCGGAGGTGCGTGCGTTCGCGCGGTCGTCCTAGAAGAACGTGCGCACCAGGTCGATCACGGTGTCGCCGTCGACGACCGGGATCAGGGTCCACTTGTCGAACACCGTGCAGGGGTGCGACAACCCGAAGCCGATCCAGTCACCGATCTGCAGATCGGCGCCGCGCACGGTCAGGAACGCGTGCTGGTCGGCAAGCGACGTCACCTCGCACGAACCGGCGGCCAGCTCCCGGATCTCGCCGTCCGCGCCGCGGATCACCTGCGGTTCGGGCAGGTCCTGGTCGAAGGACACGTCCCGGCGGCCCATGGTCAGCAGTGCCAGGCCCTCCTCCGGCCGCGAGGTGACCTGCGCCCACACCCGCATCGCGGGGTGGAACGGCCGTTCCTCGCCCGTCAGCCGGTGCTCGCGGCCGAACGGTGAGCGGACCCGGTAGAAGCCGTCGTCGTGCAGCAGGTATCCGCCGCTGCGCAGCACCGGCACCACCGGCAGCCCGGCGGGCCACGGCTCGGTGAACGCCTCGGCGACCTGGTCGAAGTAGGCGCTGCCGCCGCAGGTGACGATCACCTCGTCCAGGCCCGAGAAGTGGCCTGCCTCAGCCAGTTCCGCGACGAGCTCCCGCAAGCGGCGCATGTATCCGTCCACTGCGGACAGCGACTGCTCGCTGATGTCGTGGCCGAGCGCGCCTTCGTAGCCGCCGACGCCGACGAGCCGCAGCATCGGGTTCTCCAGCACGAGGTCGGCGATCTCGCGTGCTTCCGCGATCGTGCGCGCGCCGGTCCGGGCGCCGTCGCTGCCCAGCTCGACCAGCACGTCGACCTGCCGCGACGCGCCGTGCCGGGCCAGCGCCTCGGTCATCAGCCGCACGCCGCGCACCGAGTCCACGAAGCAGCTGAACTCGAACTCGGGGTGGGCGTCCAGCTCGTCGGCCAGCCACGCCAGGCCGCTGGCGTCCAGCAGCTGGTTGGCGAGCATGATCCGCTCCACCCCGAACGCCCGGTAGACCCGCAGCTGGCTGAGGTTCGCCGCGGTGATGCCCCACGAGCCGTTCGCCAGCTGCAGTTCGAAGAGCTGCGGGGCCATCGTCGTCTTGCCGTGCGGCGCGAGCTGCAGGCCGTGCCGGGCGCACCAGTCCGCCATGGTCCGCAGGTTGTGCCGCAAGGCCGCATCATCGAGCACCAGCAGCGGGCCGACGAAGCCCGCCTCGTGCAACTTCGGGCGCTGCGCGAGGAAGTCGCCGACGGTGCGGCCGAAGGCATCGGACGGCATGCCCTTGAAACGCCAGTCGATGCGCTCGTCGTGCAGCGCGCGCACCGCTGCGGTGTTGATCCCCCGTGTCGACACGAAGGCCTCCTATTGCGTAGACTGCAACGCCGGTTGCGTAAAATGCCGGGTAGGTATGTACCATCAGCGGCGCAGCACGTCAACGGATGGAGTGGTCGGTGAGCCAGAGCCTGGAACGCGGTCTGACCGTGCTGACCGCACTCGCCGCCGGCCCGCAAACGCTCGACCAGCTCGCGCAGCGTTTGGGCGTGCACAAATCCACCGCCATGCGCCTGCTGCGCACCCTCGAATCGGGCCGTTTCGTGCGCCGCGAGGACGTGCACCACTACCGCCTCGGCAGCGCCCTGTTCGACCTGGCCCATCAAGCGCTGGAAGACCTCGACGTGCGCACCGTCGCCCGCCGCCACCTGGTCGAGCTGGGGGAGATCAGCGGGCACACGGTGCACCTGGCGACCCTCGAGGACGACCAGGTCGTCTACATCGACAAGGTGGACAGCCGGCACCCGGTCAGGATGTACTCCCGCATCGGCCGTCGCGCGCCGGTGCACTGCACGGCCGTCGGCAAGGCCCTGCTGGCCGACTGGCCGACGCAGCAGCGCCGCCGGTTCGCCGAGCAGCTCAAGTACCCGAAGATGACCGCCAACACGATCGACTCGGCCGACCGGTTCCTGACCGAGCTGGACCGGGTGCGAGCCCAGGGCTACGCGGTGGACCGCAGCGAGCACGAGGACTTCATCCACTGCGTCGGGGCGCCGATCCGCAACCACCGCGGCGAGGCCGTCGCCGCCGTGTCGCTCTCGGTTCCCAAGATATTGCTGGACTTCGACGGACTGCTCGGTCTCGTCGACGACGTGCTGCGCGCCGCCGGCGAGGTTTCCGCCGAGCTGGGGTGGCAGCGCAAGAACCCGAAAGGAAAGGAAGTCTGATGGCCAGGACCGTGGTCAGCACCGACAAAGCCCCCAAGCCGCCGGCGAGCATCCCGCTGTCGCAGGGCGTCCGCAAGGGCAACATCCTGCAGGTCTCGGGCCAGACCGCCGTGGACCCGGCGACCGGCAAGGTGGTCGAGGGCGGCGTCCCCGAGCAGACCGAGCAGTGCCTGCGCAACATCATCGCGATCCTGGAGGCCGAGGGCGGCTCCCTGGAAGACGTGCTGATGCTGCGGGTGTACCTGACGGATGTCTCGCAGTTCGCGGAGATGAACGAGACCTACGCGCGAGTCGTCGGCGAGCCGTTCCCGGCCCGCACGACGGTCTACGTCGGCCTCCCCGCCGGGCTCCTCGTCGAGATCGACGCGCTGGCCGTCCTGGACTGATCGCCTCGCGATGAAGGGCGCCTCCGGCAGGAGGCGCCCTTCGCTCATTCCTTGCGGCCGGTGACGGCGACGGAGAGACCGAGGCCGATCATGGCGAAGCCGCCCGCCTTCTGGACCATCGCCAGGCGGCGCGGGGCGCTGGCGAGCCAATTGCGGGCCGTGGCCGCGAACAGGCCCCAGGCGCTGTCCGAGACCAGCGCGATGCCGATCGGGATCAGGGCGAGCAGCAGCATCTGCACCGGGACGTTGCCCAGTGCGGGATCGACGAACTGCGGAACCACCGCCGAGAAGAAGATGAACGTCTTCGGGTTCGCCACCCCCACCACCACGCCCTCCCGCAGCGTTCGCAGGCTGCCGAAGGCCGGCGCCTGCTCGGGCGGCTGCGCCGCCAGCGGGCGACTGCTGCGCAGCGCCTTGATGCCCAGGTAGACCAGGTACACCGCGCCCGCGACCTTGATCGCGGTGAACACCGCGATCGACTGCGCCACCACCGCACCGACGCCGAGCGCGACCGCGATGGCGACCAGGTAGCACCCGATGGCGTTGCCGACGACGCTGGTCAGCGCGGTGCGTCTGCCGTGGGCCAGGGCCCGGCCGACGACGAACAACACGCTTGGCCCCGGTACCGCGATGATCACCAAGGACATCGCCGCGAACACCAGCAACCGATCAACGGAAACCATTCCGGCACACCTCCTCGGACAGCCTGGCAAGCCGCCGCGCCGGACGCCAGTGAGTTCCACCGTCCCGGGCGGCACGAGATCTACTGTGGACACATGTCGTTGCGTTCGGTGTTGTCCTGGAACGTGCTGGTACCGGTGCTCGCGATCGTCGCGCTGGCCGTCGCCTGGCCCGGCAAAGGACTCGGCATAGGCATGGTGATCGTCCTCGCGGTCCTGCTCGCGGGCGCCGTGCTCACCGCGGTGCACCACGCCGAGGTCATCGCGCACAAGGTGGGCGAACCGTTCGGCTCGCTGGTCCTGGCGGTCGCCGTCACGGTCATCGAGGTCGGGCTGATCGTCACGCTGATGATCTCCGGCGGGCCGGAGACCGTGACGCTGGCCCGGGACACGATCTTCGCCGCGATCATGATCACCACCAACGGCATCGTCGGGCTGTCCCTGCTGATGGGCGCCCTGCGCTACGGCGTGACGAGCTTCAACGCCGAAGGCACCGGCGCGGAGCTGGCGACGGTGACGACGTTGGGCGCGCTGAGCCTGGTGTTCCCGACCTTCACCACCGCGGTGCCGGGGCCGGAGTACTCGTCGTCGCAGCTGGCCTTCGCCGCCGTCGCGTCGATCGTGCTGTACGCCATGTTCGTGTTCACCCAGACCGTCCGGCACCGCGACTTCTTCCTGCCGGTCACCGACGAGGGCGCCGTCGCTCCGGAGGACGACCACGCGCCGCCGCCGACCGGCCGCCAGACCGTGGTGAGCATCGTGCTGCTGCTGATCGCGCTGGTCGCCGTCGTCGGGCTGTCGAAGCTGGAGTCCCCGGCGATCGAGGCCGCGGTCGACGCGTTCGGCTTCCCGCAGTCCTTCGTCGGCGTGGTGATCGCGATGCTGGTGCTGCTGCCGGAGACGATCGCGGCGGTGCGCGCCGCCCGCCGCCGGCGGATGCAGATCAGCCTCAACCTCGGCTACGGCTCGGCGATCGCCAGCATCGGCCTGACCATCCCGGTGATCGCGCTCGCCACGATCTGGCTGGACGACCCGCTGCATCTCGGCCTGGGCGGAACCCAGCTGGTGCTGTTCACCCTGACCGTCATCGTCAGCGTCCTCACGGTCGTCCCGGGCCGCGCCACCCGTCTCCAGGGCTGCGTCCACCTGGCGTTGCTGGCGGCGTTCCTGTTCCTGGCCGTCAATCCGTAGCAACGAGCGAAGGACCACCTCCCGCATCGGGCGGGAGGTGGCCCTTCGCGCTTCGTCCGGTCAGCGGCGGCCGGCGAAGAGCAGGAGGACCGGCCCGATGATGGTGATCGCGCCCGCCACCACGAACACCCCGCCCCAGCCCCACGCCGAGTCGGCGAGGTAGCCGGTCACCAGCGGCGCGAAGATCGACGCGGACGTCGCGAACATCTGCACCGCGCCCGAGACGGCGCCGTAGCGCGACGCGGGCACCGCTTCGCCCACGATGATCCAGTACTGGGCGCCGGTGAGGTACAGCAGGAACACCACGACGGTCATCACCAGCACCGCGGCGAACGTGCTCGTCAGCGTCGACACCAGGGCGAACAGCAGCGCGGTCGCGGTCAGGCAGACGATCACCATCCAGCGGCGCGGGGCGGCCGAGTCGCCGACCCGCCGGACGAGCCAGTCCGTGGCCACCCCGCCGACGATCAGCCCGATGCAGCCGCCGACCCACGGGATCGCGCCGGAGATCGCCAGCTCGTCCAGGTCGATGCCCCGCTCCTGCACGAGGTAGTTCGGGAACCAGGACACGAACGTCCACAGGATCCACGCGTAGCCGAAGTACGCGATCGCGGTCGCCCACACCGCGGGCTTGCCCACGCAGTGCCAGAAGCCGGGCGCGTCGGCCTGCTCCTCGACGCTCGTGGCCGCCTGGTCGCCGCGGATCGCCTGCAGCTCGGCGGCGTTGACCTTCGGGTGCTGTTCGGGGGAGTCGCGGACGACGGCGAACCAGCCGACCGCGGCCAGGATGCCCAGCGCGCCGAAGACCAGGAACGGGATCCGCCAGTTGCCCTGGGTGGCGTGCATGATGCCGACCACGACCGGCGTGGCGATCGCGCCACCCAGCGGCGTCGCCGCGTTGGCGATGCCCAGCGCGGTGCCCAGTTCCCGCTTCGGGAACCAGCTGTGCATCAGCTTCGCGGTGACCGTCGCTTGTGGACCTTCGCCGGCGCCGAAGAGGAACCGGATGATCAGCAGGCTGACGAAGCCGACGCCGGCGGCGGTCAGCGCGGTGAACGCCGACCAGGCGATCACCGCCCAGCCCATCACGTTGCGCGGCCCGAACCGGTCGGCCAGCCAGCCGCCGATGAACCCGAACGGCGAGTAGGCGAGCGCGAAGATGCTGGCCAGCCAGCCGAACGCGGCGTTGGAGAAGCCGAACTCGGCGATGATCAGCGGCCCGGCGATGCCGAACGCGGCCCGGTCGGCGTAGTTCAGGCCGAGGATCATGAAGTCCGCGGCCAGCACGCCGAAGCGCCGGCGGGTCGGGGCCGTGGTCGTTGCGGTGGTCGTCATGCCGGGGCACCTCCGGTGCGCAGGACGCGTTCGACGACGTCGACCGCGGTGCGGACCTCGTCGAGCGGAACGGACTCGTCGGCGGTGTGCGCGCAGGCGATCGAGCCCGGTCCGAACACCACGGCGGGCACCCCGTCCAGGGCGATCTTGCTCGCGTCGGTGCCGTAACCGACGCCCAGCGGCGCCGCATCCAGCCCGGATTCGCGCAGGCTCCCGGCCACGGTGCGGACGAACGGATCGGCCGGGTCGCTGTCCAGCGAGTAGTCGACGATGTGCGGCTCGTGCACCGTCACCGGCCAGCGATCGGCGAGCTCGGCGCGCAGCGCGGCCCACACCTCGTGCGGGTCCTCGCCGCCGACGGTCCGCCGGTCGATGGTCAGCACGCAGCTGTCCGGCAGGACGTTCGGTCCCTGCCCGCCCTCGATCAGCGTGACCGCGAGCGACGGCGGGCCGACCAGTGGGCGGGCCAGCGCCGCCAGCCGCGGGGCGTGTTCGCGCTGCAGGTAGCGCACCACGTCGGCGGCGACCTCGATGGCGTTGGTCTTGTCCCACGGCTGCGAGCTGTGCCCGCCTTCGCCGTGCGCCTCGATGCGGCAGCGCATGCATCCCTTGTGCGCCACCACCATTCGCAGCTCGGTGGGCTCGCCGACGATCGCGCCGACCGGGGTGGGCAGGCCGCTGGCGCGCAGCGCGGTCACGCCGCGGTAGAGGTGCTCCTCGTCGACGACGCCCGCCAGCACCACCGTCCGGGGCCTCGGCCCGCGTTCGGCCAGCCGCGCCATCGCGGTCAGGAAGACCGCCAGCGGCGCCTTCGCGTCGCACGCCCCGCGCCCGTACAGCCGCCCGTCGCGCACCACCGGGTCGAACGGGTCGATCGTCATGCCGTCGGTTTCGACGGTGTCCAAATGTGATTCGAGCAGCAGCGGGCGGTCGTCGTCGCCGGGTAGCGTGACGATCACGTTCCGTCGCCCGTCGAGGACTTCTTCGGTGTGCGCCTGCATTCCGCGTTCGGACGCCCACTGCGCGATGTTCTCGGCGAGCTCGGTTTCGGCCGGTTCAGCGCGCTCTCGCGGATTGATGCTTGGAATGCGAACGAGGTTCGCGAGTAACTCGACCGGATCGGCCACGTTCACCCCTGGAATTTTTTGTTGTGTGGAGCGAACAAACGCTAAGTCAGCATCGGGCAGTGGTCAAGATCTTGCGGCAGTGCAAGGATTTCGGGTATTAACCGTCCACTGTGCATTGCGCGAAGTGCAATGCGATCCACTGTGCATTGCGCCGAGTGCAACAGGTGCCGCCGCGCGGGTCTTTCGGCCGTGCCGATGGGGATGCGGATCATGGATGCTGGCGGCGGACCACCACCGACGCGCCTCGGGGGATCGAGATGAACGCGCCCGGAGTTGCGCAATGGCACCTGGCGGGCGTCTGGTTCGACGCCTGCAAGTGCGCGATCCCGTGCCCCTGCTCGTTCGCCCAACCGCCGACCTACGGCGATTGCGACGGCGTCCTCCTCTGGCACATCCGCGCCGGCAACTACGGCGACCTGGATCTCGGCGGCCTCAACGTCGCGATGCTCGCGTCCTTCACCGGCAACATCTGGACCGGGGAACACCGCGACGCCCGCGCCGCGGTGTTCTTCGACGAACGCGCCGGCGAGGCGCAGTACGCCGCGCTCCGGACGATCTTCACCGGGCGGGCCGGCGGCTGGCCGCAGCGGTTCGGCGAGCTCTTCGGGCCGGAGATCGTGGCCGCGGAGACGAGCCCGATCGAGGTCGACATCGCCGACGACCTGTCCTCCTGGCGGGTGCGGATCCCCGGCTGCGCGGAGGCCGTCGTCACCGCGCTCACCGGCCCCACCAGCGCCGAAGGCGCTCGCGTCCAGGTGCACAACCTGCCCGGCGCGGAGGTCGGCCCCGGTCAGCCGCCGGCGACCTGGGGGAGGGCGACGTCCGACCGGGCCGACGCGTACGGCTTCAGCTGGGAGCGCGTGGGCAATTCCAGCAAGCTCATCCCGTTCGACTGGACGGGACCGGACGCGGCATGACCCGCGCCGCCGCCCGGCGCGGCATCCCGGCCCCGCGCACCTGGTCGCGCGCGGAGCTCGCGCTGGCGGTCGCACTGCTCGCGCTCGCCGGGACGGCCTGGCTGATCACCGGCCTCGCGGCGATGCCCGACATGACCGCGGGAATCCTCACCGGCGCGATGGCGATGTCCGCCATGCCGCTGTTCCTGCTGATCTGGCCGGTGATGATGGCGGCGATGATGCTGCCCGCCAGCACGCCGTTCACCATCGGCGTGCGCCGGCTGGCCGCGGCGCGCCACGCCCGCCGCGGCACCGTCGCCGCCCTGACGGCGGGCTACCTGGTCGTCTGGAGCGCCACCGGGGTGCCCGCCTACGCCGTCCTGCGGGGGTTCGACGCGATCGCGATGTGGGGCGACGAGGTGTCGGTGCGGGTCGGCGCGGTCGTGCTCATCTCCGCGGGCGCGTACCAGTTCACGCCGCTGAAGCGCTGGTGCCTGGCCCGCTGCCGCTCGCCGCTGGCCCTGCTGGTGCGCCACGGCGACACCGCCCTGCGCAGCCGCGCGGGCGCGCTGTGGGTGGGCGTGCACCACGGCGGGTACTGCCTGGGCTGCTGCTGGGCGCTGACCGTCGTGCTGCTCGCCGCGGGCGCCATGAACCTCGTGTGGATGGCGGTCCTGGCGGCGCTGATCGCGCTGGAGAAAGCGGCCCCGCGCGGCGAGGCCATCGGCTTCGCGCTGGGCGTGGCCGCGATCGGCCTCGGCGTCTTCCTGCTCGTCCGGTGAGCTCAGTACACCGGGCCGGTGTACTTCTCGCCCGGGCCCTGACCCGGGGCGTCCGGGTGGGTGGACGCCTCGCGGAACGCGCGCTGCAGCGTCTGCAGCCCGTCGCGGACCGGGCCCGCGTGCGGCCCCAGGTATTCGACGGAGGAGGTGACCAGTCCGGCCAGCGCGGTGATCAGCCGGCGCGCCTCGTCCAGGTCGCGCTCCGCCGCGGTGTCCGGGTCCTCGGCGGCCAGCCCGAGCTTCTCCGCGGCCGCGGACATCAGCATGACCGCGGCCCGGCTGATCACCTCGACGCTGGGAACATCGGCGAGCTCGCGGACGTTGAGTTCCATGTCCGCGTCGGGTACCGGCTCACCTGGCAGGTCGGACGCGTTCGGGGACGGGGTTGGCTGCGGTTCGGTCACGCCTGCTACCCTGACACGCACGACCAGCCCCTGCTTAAGCGGGGGCGGCAAAGTGGAGTCCCGCTCCCACCCGCGTAGCCGCCACAGGCTTCCGGGTTCCGGTCCTGTCGGTGGTGCGAGCCATCGGTGGCACGAACGGTATTGCGGTACCGGTTCGATCGGTTTGGAGTCAGGGTCCCGCGGCCCGCGGAAGCGGTAGCCGGCGGGACCTCTGCATTCCGGGGTGAGCTCTACGCGCCGCGGTGCAGTTACTAAGCCATCGAACCGAGGAGGGCCCATCAGCTCCGAGACGCGCATCAACGACCGCATCCGGGTTCCGGAGGTCCGCTTGGTCGGACCCAACGGTGAACAGGTCGGCATCGTCCGCATCGAGGACGCGCTCCGGCTGGCCCAGGAAGCGGATCTGGACCTTGTCGAGGTCGCCCCGCAGGCGCGCCCGCCGGTCTGCAAGCTCATGGACTACGGCAAGTTCAAGTACGAGAGCGCGCAGAAGGCTCGCGAATCGCGTCGCAACCAGCAGCAGACCGTCATCAAGGAGCAGAAGCTCCGGCCGAAGATCGACCCGCACGACTACGAGACGAAGAAGGGCCACGTGACCCGCTTCCTCAACCAGGGTCACAAGGTCAAGGTGACGATCATGTTCCGTGGTCGTGAGCAGTCGCGTCCCGAGTTGGGCTTCCGCCTGCTGCAGCGACTGGCCGACGACGTTTCCGAACTCGGATTCATCGAGGCCAACCCGAAGCAGGACGGCCGAAACATGATCATGGTCCTTGCGCCGCACAAGACGAACAAGACCAAGCCCAAGGCGAACGCGTAAGTCCGCAGGGCTCGTGATGTGACGCCGGGCCGGGACGCAGTCCGCGCCCCCGCCCGGCATCAGTACGAAACGAGGACGAGAAGATGCCGAAGAACAAGACCCACAAGGGCACCTCGAAGCGCTTCAAGGTGACCGGCACGGGCAAGCTGCGGCGCGAGCAGGCCGGTCGTCGGCACATCCTGGAGAAGAAGTCCAGCCGTGTCACCCGCCGGCTCGAGGGCACCGAAGCGGTGGCCAAGGCCGACGTCAAGCGCATCAACCGACTGCTGGGTCGCTGAACCCCGACCCGCTGCTCCCGGGCAGCAGGTCAGCAACGCAGTTCCAGCAACCCGCACGGGCGGTTCCCCGCCCCCGATGAGATGACAGGACGGACCCCGTGGCACGCGTCAAGCGGGCAGTCAACGCCCAGAAGAAGCGCCGCACCATTCTCGAGTCGGCCCGTGGTTACCGCGGTCAGCGCTCCCGGCTGTACCGCAAGGCCAAGGAGCAGATGCTCCACTCGATGACCTACGCCTACCGCGACCGGCGGGCCCGCAAGGGTGACTTCCGGAAGCTGTGGATCACCCGCATCAACGCCGCGACCCGGCAGCACGGCCTGAGCTACAACCGGTTCGTGCAGGGCCTGAAGGCCGCCGAGGTCGAGGTCGACCGGAAGATCCTGGCCGAGCTCGCGGTCAACGACCCGCAGGCGTTCGCCGCGCTGGTCGAGGTTGCGCGCAAGAACCTGCCGGAGAGTGCGGCCTGATCACCGAAGGCCCCTCCGCTGCACCGCGACCCGGGACGACGACTCCGCTGACGGAGCGATCGACCCGGGTCGCGGTCGCTCGCAAGCTCACCCGCCGCGCCGGCCGGGAGAAGGCCGGCGCGTTCCTCGCGGAAGGCGCCCAGGCGGTCGGCGAGGCGCTGACGGCGCACGCCGCCGGGGTGCTGCGGGTGCGCGACGTGTTCGCCACCGAGCAGTCCCGGCACGCCGAGTTCCTCGACCGGGCGCGCGCCGAGTCGGTGCCGGTGCACCTGGTCACCGAGCGCGCCGCGGCGTCGCTGTCGGAGACCGTGACCCCGCAGGGCCTGATCGCGGTCTGCGACCTGCCGGACACCGCGCTGCCCGACGCGCTCGCCGAACGCCCGAACCTGGTCGCGGTGCTGGTCGGCGTGGCAGACCCGGGCAACGCCGGCACGGTGGTCCGGGTCGCGGACGCGGCCGGTGCCGGTGCCGTGCTGTTCGCCGGTGACACCGTCGACGCCTACAACGGCAAGGCGGTGCGGGCGTCCACCGGCAGCCTCTTCCACCTGCCGGTCGCGCGGGACCGCGACGTCTCCGCCGTGCTCGCCGCCTGCCGCGCGGCCGGGCTCCGGCTGGTCGGTGCCGACGGCTACGCCGCGGGCGACCTCGACACGGCCGACCGCGACGGCCAGCTCGCCGAGCCCACGGCGTGGGTGTTCGGCAGCGAGGCCCACGGCCTGCCGGACGAGGTGAAGTCCGAGCTGGACACCACGCTGCGGGTGCCGCTGTACGGGCGCGCCGAAAGCCTGAACCTGGCCACCGCCGCGGCGGTCTGCCTCTACGCCTCCGCCCGCGCCCAGCACCGGTGAAGCCCGGCGGTTTTCCCGCGCGCACTTCGGGGAAGTTGACGATTTCGCGTGAAATCGCGAACCGGCCGGGTCCGGGACCGCGTGTCGGCACCGGATCTCCGCGAAAAGCGGTTGGGGTCGTCGCATAGAATCCAGGGGTCAGCTTGCGGCTTGAGTCGTATGCCAACGAGCAGGTTCGCCGCCCCCGGGCCACCGGTCCGGGAATCGGGTACTGATGCCTGTCGGATCAACGGGAGTCACGCACTAACGATGTCTGGAGCCAACGACCCGTACGACCCGAAAGAGGTCGCCGCGCTGTCGCCGGAGACGCTGGACCGCGCGGTGGTCGAGGCCAGCAAAGCCTTCGCCGCGACCACCGACCTCGATGCGCTGGCGGCCGTCAAGCCCGCGCACCTCGGGGACCGTTCGCCGCTGCTGACCGCGCGCCGGGAGATCGGCGCGCTGCCGCCGAAGGCGCGATCGGAGGCCGGCAAGCGCGTCAACCAGGCCCGCGAGGCGATCCAGGGCGCATTCGACGAGCGCCGCGCCGCCCTGCAGGCCGAGCGCGACGAGCGGGTGCTGCGCGAGGAGACGGTCGACGTCACGCTGCCCTGGGACCGCGTCCCGGCCGGCGCGCGACACCCGCTCACGCAGCTCGCCGAAGAGGTCGAGGACGCCTTCGTGGCGATGGGCTGGGAGGTCGCCGAGGGTCCCGAGCTGGAGACCGAGTGGTTCAACTTCGACGCGTTGAACTTCGGCAAGGACCACCCGGCCCGCACCATGCAGGACACCTTCTACGTCGGTCCGGAGAACTCCGGGCTGGTGCTGCGCACCCACACCTCGCCGTCGCAGATCCGCTCGCTGCTGGAGCGGGACCTGCCGGTGTACGTGGTGTGCCCCGGCCGCACCTTCCGCACCGACGAGCTGGACACCACCCACACCCCGGTGTTCTCGCAGGTCGAGGGCCTGGCGGTGGACAAGGGCCTGACGATGGCGCACCTCAAGGGCACCTTGGACGCGTTCGCCCGGGCGATGTTCGGCCCGGACTCCAAGACCCGGTTGCGGCCGTCGTTCTTCCCGTTCACCGAGCCGTCGGCGGAGATGGACGTGTGGTTCCCGGAGAAGAAGGGCGGCGCCGGCTGGGTCGAGTGGGGCGGCTGCGGCATGGTCAACCCGAACGTGCTGCGCGCCTGCGGCGTCGACTCCGACGTCTACACCGGCTTCGCGTTCGGCATGGGGCTGGAGCGCACGCTGCAGTTCCGCAACGGCATCCCGGACATGCGCGACATCGTCGAGGGCGACGTCCGGTTCACCCAGCCGTTCGGCATCTGATGCCCACCGACACCACCCACCTGAACGAGAGAAAGGCCTGACCAAGTGCGGATTCCGGTTTCCTGGCTGGCCGAGCACCTTGAGCTGCCCGAGGAGACGACCGCGGAGACGCTGGCCGAAGCGTTCATCCGGATCGGGTTGGAGGTCGAAGAGGTCGTCCACCTGACCCAGGTGCGCGGGCCGCTCGTGGCCGGTCGCGTCGCCGCGATCGAGGAACTCACCGAGTTCAAGAAGCCGATCCGGTTCTGCCAGGTCGAGGTCGGCGCGGACGACTCCGGCGAGCAGCGGGTGCAGGGCGTCATCTGCGGTGCCCGCAACTTCCAGGAGGGCGACCTGGTCGTGGTCGCGCTGCCCGGTGCGGTGCTGCCCGGCGACTTCGAGATCACCTCCCGCAAGACCTACGGCAAGGTCAGCGAGGGCATGATCTGCTCGGCCAAGGAGCTGGGCATCGGCGAGGACCACGACGGCATCCTGGTGCTGCCGCCCGGTTCGGCCGATCCCGGTGACGACGCGGTCGAGCTGGTGGGGCTGGACGACTCGATCATCGAGCTGGCCATCACCCCGGACCGCGGCTACTGCTTCTCGGTGCGCGGCCTGGCCCGCGAGCTGTCCAACGCGCTCGACGTGCCGTTCGGCGACCCGGGCACCCGCCCGGTCCCGGCCGACGACCGGCCCTCGCGCGAGGTGGAGCTGCGCGACCCGGGCGCCTGCTCGCGGTTCGTGTTGCGCCGGGTCACCGGCGTCGACCCGACCGCGCCGAGCCCGTGGTGGCTCCGCCGCCGCCTGGCGCTGGCCGGGATGCGGTCCATCTCGCTGGCCGTGGACGTCACCAACTACGTGATGCTCGAGCTGGGCCAGCCGCTGCACGCCTTCGACACCACGAAGGTGACCGGTGCGCTGGTGGTGCGCCGCGCCGAGCAGGGCGAGAAGCTGACCACCCTGGACGGTCTGAGCCGCGAGCTGGACCCGGACGACATCGTGATCTGCGACGACAGCGGCCCGGTGTCGCTGGCCGGCGTGATGGGCGGCGAGTCCACCGAGATCGGCCACAACACGCACGACGTGCTGCTGGAGGCGGCGAACTGGGATCCGGCCAGCATCGCCCGCACCATCCGCCGGCACAAGCTGCCCAGCGAAGCGGGCAAGCGCTTCGAGCGGACGGTGGACCCGGCGATCGCCGCGGTGGCCACCGAGCTGGCCGCGCAGCTGCTGGTCCGCTACGGCGACGGCACCATCGCGCCGGGCCGCACCGACGTCGGCGCGCCGAAGCAGCCCGAGCCGGTGACCATGCCGCTGGCGCTGCCGGACAAGATCGCCGGGGTGTACTACGACCGCGGCGTGACCGCCCGGCGGCTGAGCCAGATCGGCTGCCGCATCGAGGTCGGCACCTCCGACGAGGGCGTTGGCGTGGTGACCGCGACCCCGCCGACGTGGCGGCCGGACCTGAAGCAGCCGTACGACCTGGTCGAGGAAGTGCTGCGCCTGGAGGGGTACCACACGATCCCCTCGGTGCTGCCAGCCGCGCCGGCCGGGCGCGGGCTCACCGCGGAACAGCGCCGCGAGCGCGCGGTCTCCCGCGCGTTGGCCGGTGAAGGCTACGTCGAGGTCCTGCCGTTCCCGTTCGTCGGCAAGGCGACGCTGGACGACTTCGGCCTCGCCGAGGACGACCCGCGGCGGCGCACCATGACGGTGCTCAACGCGTTGGAGAGCGACCGGTCGCTGCTGACCACGACGCTGCTGACCGGACTGGCGGAAACCTTGCAGCGCAACGTTTCCCGCGGCCAGCGCGATCTCGCGCTGTTCCACATCGGACAGGTCGTGCAGCCCGCGGAGAACCAGCCCGCGGTGCCTTCGGTCGGCGTGGCGTCGCGGCCCAGCGACGAGGAGATCGCCGCGCTGCACGCGGCGCTGCCGGCGCAGCCGAAGCACGTCGCCGTGATGCTGGGCGGCAACCGCGAGCACGCCGGCTGGTGGGGCAAGGGCCGCGAGGCGAACTGGGCGGACGCGGTGCAGGCCGCGCGCGTCGTCGCCGAGGCCGCCGGTGTGGAGCTGACGGTGAGCGCGGGCGAGCTCGCGCCGTGGCACCCGGGCCGGTGCGCGCAGCTGAAGGCCGGTGACGTCGTCGTCGGCCACGCGGGCGAGCTGCACCCGAAGGTCGTGGAGGCGCTGGGCCTGCCGAAGCGGACCTGCGCGATGGAGCTCGACCTGGACGCCCTGCCGCTGACCGACCGCCGCCCGGCACCGCAGATCTCGGCGTACCCGCCGGTGCTGATGGACATCGCCCTCGTGGTGGACGAGGGCGTGGCCGGGGCCGACGTGATCGACGCGGTCCGCGCCGGCGGCGGCGAGCTGCTGGAGGACGTGCGGCTGTTCGACGTCTACGCCGGTGAGCAGCTCGACGAGGGCAAGAAGTCGCTGGCCCTGGCGCTGCGCTTCCGCGCCTCGGACCGGACGCTCAAGCAGGAGGAGGCCACCGAGGCCCGCGACGCGGCGGTGCGAGCCGTCACCGAGCGCCTCGGCGCCAGCCTCCGAGCCTGACCGTTCGGCCGCAATTTCCATTGAAATCGAAGATCTGATTTCAATGGAAATTGCGGCCTTGGCCATCAGGGAGCGGCCGTGGTCAAGCTGGATCGGTTGATCAACGTCCTCGGCGGCCTCGGGGCCCGGCTGGGCAACGCCCCGCGCTCCAGGTCCACGGAGCTGCGGTCGGTGGCGCTGCACGACCCGGCCGATCCTGCCCCAGGCGGTGAGGACGTTCTGCTCGCCGTCGGCGTCGACGCCGACGGCGCGGCGGATCTGCTCTTGAGCACCCGCGCCGAAGTGGTCGTGCTGCGTTGCACCGAACTCGGCGAGCGGGCGCTCGCGGCGGCCCGCGACCGGCACGTGACGGTGGTGCTCGTCGATCCGGCCGTGTCGTGGGGGCAGCTGGCGGCCGTGATCTACGGGCTGGTGCTGGAGGGCCGCGAAACCGAGGCGGGCCGGGGCCCGACGGACCTGTTCGCGCTGGCCGACGCGCTCGCGGACTCGGTCGGCGGCCCGGTGACGATCGAGGACCACCACTCCGGCGTGCTCGCGTACTCCAGCCGGCAGCACAGCGCCGACCGGGCCCGGCTGGCCACGATCCTGGGGCGGCGGGTGCCCGCGGAGATCCGGCGGGAACTGACCGAGCGCGGCGTGTTCCGGCACCTGGAGACCTCCGACGAACCGATCTTCGTGGCGCCGCTGGGGCCGGAATCGTTGCACGGCAGGGCGGTCGTGGCGGTCCGCGCGGGCAAGGAGCTGCTGGGCTCGATCTGGGTGGTGGCGGAGCACGCGCTCACGGACGCGCACCAGGCCGCGCTGGTCAGCGGCGCGCGCACCGCGGCGCTGCACCTGCTCCGCGCCCGGGCCAGCGCGGATCTGGAGCGGCAGGTCGAATCCGATCTGGTCACCGGGCTGCTGGAGGGGCATGAGGACCCGGCCGCGGCGTTGAGCCGCCTCGGCCTGCGCAGCTCGCGGTACCGCGTGGTTGCGGTGCAGGTGCACACCGGTGGCGCGCCGGAGGCCGCGCCGCTGCTCGCCTTCGAGCGGGCGACGACCGGTTTCGGCTGGTCGCGGCCGGGGCGCAGCGCGCTGTTCGCGAACACCGTCTACACGATCCTGCCGCACGAGGACGCCGAGCCTGCGTGCGAGTGGGCGCGGGCTCTGGTCCGGGAACTCGCCGGCGATGCGACGGTCCTCGTCGGGGTGGGCGGGCCGGCAGAGCCCGCGCAGCTGGTGGACAGCAGGCAAGAAGCGGACGAGAGCCTGGCGCTGCACGCGACGCGGGCGGACCGGGTCGCGGCCGTGGTCTACGACGAGGCGTGGCACGAGATCCTGCTGCGGCGGCTGCGGCACGTCGCGTCGACCGGGCGGGTGCCGGATCGAGGCCCCGTCGTCGAGCTCCGCCGCCACGACCGGGAGCACGGCACGAGCTACGTCGAGACGTTGCGGGCGTGGCTGGAATGCCAGGGCGACCTGGGTGCCGCCGCGGCGCGACTGGAGGTCCACCCGAACACCGTCCGGTACCGGATGCGGAAGATGGCCGAGCTGACGCCGCTGGACCTGGACGACCCCGACGCCAGGCTGGCGATGATCATCGCGCTCGCCGTGTAGTCGGTTCCGGCCAATCGGGGCGCCGCGATTTGTGCGATTCCGACACTGGCGCGGCGCCGCCGCCGGGGCAGGCTCCACCTCAAGACGTTTCGAGGAGGAAGCATGCGCGAGGACGGGATCGACGGGGTTCCGCGCCGGGCAGTGGTGATCGGCGCGGGTGTGGTCGGCTTGTCGACCGCTTGGTTCTTGCAGGAGCACGGCGTCGAGGTCACGGTGCTCGACCGCGAGGACGTCGCGGCCGGTGCGTCCTGGGGCAACGCCGGTTACCTCTCGCCGGGGTTCTCGATCCCGCTCCCGGAGCCGAGCGTGCTGCGCTACGGGTTGCGTTCGCTGTTCGACCGGGACGCGCCGCTGTACGTGCCGGCCTCGGTGGATCCCGGGCTGTGGTCCTTCCTCACCGGTTTCGCCCGGCGGTGCACGCCCTGGGCTTGGCAGCGGTCGATGCGCGCGTTCGTCCCGATGAACGCCGAGTGCCTGGACGCCTTCGATGCGCTGACCGCGGGCGGCGTGTCCGCGCCGACGGTGCCCGCGCCGATCACGGCGGCGTTCGAGAAGCCCGAGCAGGTCGCCGAGCTGCGGCACGAGTTCGAGCAGATCCGCCGCTGCGGCCAGGACGTCGAGGTCCGCGAACTGTCCACTTCGGACTTCGACGTGCCGCAGCTGTCGTCGCGCATCGCGGCGGTGCTGCGGGTGGAGGGGCAGCGCTTCGTGGACCCCGGCGAGTTCACCCGGAGCCTGGCGAAGTCGGTGGTGGAGCGCGGCGGAAAGCTGCGCACCGGGTTCCGGGTGCGGGAGGTGCTGCGGGGCTCCGGTCAGGTCACCGTCAAGTCGGAGCAGGACGAGCGGGTGTCGGCCGAGGCGGTCGTGCTGGCCACCGGCGCGTGGCTGAGCCGGCTGGCGAAGCCGCTGGGCGTCCGCACCGCGGTGCGGGCCGGGCGCGGCTACTCGTTCACGGTGCCGACCGAGCAGCCCGTGCCGGGCCCGATCTACCTGCCCGCGGCGCGCGTGGCGTGCACGCCGTACCAGGGCGGCCTCCGGGTGGCGGGGACGATGGAGTTCCGCTCGGTGGACGATCCGCTGGACCGCGGCCGCATCGAAGCGATCGTGCGCTCCGCACGCCCGCTGCTGAAGGGCGTCGACTGGAACGAACGCCGCGACGAGTGGGTCGGCGGCCGCCCGGTGACGCCCGACGGCCTGCCGCTGATCGGCTCGACGAAGATGCCCGGCACCTACGTCGCGGGCGGCCACGGCATGTGGGGCCTGACCCTGGGCCCGCTCACCGGGCGCCTGCTGGCGGAGCAGATCACCACCGGAAAGCGCCCGGCGCTCCTGCGACCGTTCGACCCGCTGCGATGAGCACGGACCTGACGGCGGCGGAACGAGCGGAACTCGACCACCTCCGCCGCGAGAACCAGCTGCTGCGAGTGGAGAAGGAGATGCTCCTGCGCATCGCCACGGAATACGCCCTGGACGCGCACCCGGCGACACGTGAAGCATGGGCTGAATTCGGATAGTTACAGATCAACTACGGTGGCTCCGTCCTCGGCAGGACGGAGCCACCGTGTTTATGCTGCTGTGCCGTCGTCGGTGCAGGGGCCGATCATGGTGGCGAGGTCATTCAGCGCCGCCACCACCACGTTCCAGGCGATCCGAACGGTGTCATCCTTGGGTGAGTAGGACTGGGTCCACTGCTTCCTGGGGTGGACCAGGTTGCGGTGATCGCGGAGGACGTGGGCGTAGTCCGTGACATCCTTGGCAATCCAGCCCTTTTCATGAGCGAGGTTGATCAAGGATTGCAGGTGGTCGGTGGGCGCTTTGCCGTCCCCGGTATGCATGCTCAGCGCAACGTCGTAGAGCACGCCTTCCAAGACGCTGCCGAGCATGATGATCGCGGCCGTGGGAGCACCCGATTGCCAGCAGACGTGCGCTTCTTCGAGCCGGGCCTGCAACTGCCTGCCGAAATCGCTGGCGCTCACGAGTTTGGCGATGTTCGTGGTCAAGGTGACCGGAGTATCGCTTGCAGGGCGGGAGAGCGTTGCTTGGTGCTCGACGATCTGTGGTTTGGTCCCATTGAAGGAGATGCGGTATCCCTCGAGCTCTATCAGCTCGTTGAGTTCGGCTACGACGATCTCCCAGATCTCTTTCTCGCCGACGTACTCCCTGGGGTCGGCCAGCCGGAGAACGACTGCACGAATCCAGTCGGGGTTGCCGCGGTGCTCTCGCAGGCGGTCCAGCACCCACGGCTTACGGTAGCCGTCGAGTTCACCCGCATCGGGTAGACCGGCAGCGCGGAAGAAATTCTCGATCTCGAAGCCCCGCCGATAGTAAGGGGTGCTGTCGTCGCCGCAGATCAGTGTGGCCAGTCCGACCAGCACGTTGTCGTCCAGATACAGGTTCGACGGGTTTTGCCCGGTCACCAGTCCTCCTCGTGATGATCGCTGTTTTCGGTATCGAGCTCGACCGGCTGCCAGCCGGTGTCGGGGTCGTTCTCGTCGTGGCCTGGTTCGATGCCCTTGGCCCTTAGCGCCGCCCACACGGGCGCCAGCTCGCGATCCGGGTTTGCCGTGAACTCGCTTTCCCGGATGCGGATCGTCGTCCAACGCATTCGGGCGAGCTCGCGATCTCGGCGAGCGTCGTTGTCCTGCTGTTGCGGGCTCGCATGCCAGAAGTGCCCATCGCACTCCACCGCGAGTCGACCGCGATCACCAACGACGACAAGATCCAGTCGCCGGGGCCCTACGGGGTACTGCGGGACCACGTGGTAGCCCCGTTTCTTGATTTCGAGGAACACTCGCTGCTCGAACAACGAATCGAACAGCTTGTGATGCTTGTCCGGGCTGACTTCGTCGAGTGCAGGAGAGCGGCCGAACACCGAAGGGGGGTCTTGCATGTACGACAGCAACGAGGCACGGAGGTCCTTCGGCTTGAACTGATCCAGTTCCAAGGAGGTGAACAACCACATCTGGTCTCGTGCGCGGCTCGCCGCCACGTTGAACGCCTGCCGAAACGACTCGGCGCTGATCTGATGCGGAGGTGCAGCAACCACGAGCGACAGCATCACGACGTCGCGTTCATCGCCCTGGAAGTTCGGTGCTGTGCCAACGCGGATCTTGCGTTCTTGTCGTTCTTCCGGGGTGAACTTCTCGTTGATCAGGTTTTCCAGGAGCTGGATGTGTGCGTTGGCGTTGCGCAGCACCACGACCCCGAACGACTTGCCGGCATACGCTGGATCGTCGATGCACGAGCGCAACGTCTGGACGACTTTCTGTGCCTCGGTTTCGTTGCGGATCCTTGTTTCCTTCCCGGTGGTGACCGCGTCGTCCACTTTGGTCACCTTGAGTGGCGCGAGGCTGTCGCCGGTGCGTTCGCGCAGCGCGATGAGCCCAGATGCGCCAGATCCGTCGTCGTAGAACTGGTCCGAGGACCACTTGATGATCTCGGGGACGCAGCGGAAATGCTCCCTGAGGCGGATGAGGGCGTCTTTGCCGGAACGGGCGGATAGCACTTCATACAGATGGGACTTCGGGGTGAAAAGGCGACGGACGTCCTCATCCAGATCGGCGAGGTGCTCATCGAGCTGGGAGAACACGGTGTCCAGCCGCCCGAGCGAACTCGCGCCCGGGGTGCACTGCTTGTCGTCACCCACCACGATCACGCGTGGTGCCATCCACAGCAGATAGAGGTGGTCGATTCCTACCTGGCTTGCCTCGTCAACGATCAACACGTCGAACCTGTTGCGCTCCGCCGCGATGTTCTCCAGCAGGTTCGGGAGTGGAACGACCCATGCCGGAACGGCATCCTGGGCCTTCTGCATGGCGGCGCGAGCGGAACGGCGGAATTCCCTGGTTTTCGTCCCAGTGCCGGCCCCGATGTTCGACATGTGCGAGCGGTAGGTGTTGAGCGCGCGCACATGGTCATCCGACATCCGATCAAGGCAGCCGCGAACGGCTTCGACTGCGACTAGACGTTCGGTGACGTGCTCGATCCGGTCTTCGGTGCGCTTGAACTTTTCAGCTAGCTCTCGTTCCTCTGCGGCGTCGCGTCGCTTCTGCATGAACTGCTCGGTACGCGACCAAGCCCACGCCGCACGGACGTCGCGCTCCTGCCACACCGGATCGGTTGCAGTGCGGACCCACAGATCAGCTAGCTCGAAGTGCACCGTTTTGAGCGTCCTGGTCAGCTTTTGGCATCGGAGCTCATCGTCTCGCTCGGTCCGTGCTGTTTGCAGGTCGGCCAAGCGCTGGGCATAACCTTGCACATCCCGCTGGCCGATCGCAGTGAGAAGGGCGGCGAGTTCCGGGCAAGCGTCAGCCCGTTTTGCCCAGGCATCCACTCTGCGGTAGAGAGCACGAACGCGGTTGCGTGCTTGATCCAACAGCAGCTGCCGCTTCGCGGCAGGCACCGCATGCAACACTTCCGACAATGTTGGGAGATCTGGTATCTCCTGCTCGATTTTGTGGTCAGCGAGAGTCTTGGTTGTCAGGTCGAAGAGATCTCCCAATCGCATTGCGGCATCTAGCAGTTCGGAGTTGTCGGCCAGTTCCGACAGAGTGACGGTGACCTGGCCAGTGGGGACCATTACCCCGACATCTGCCCACTTGGCCGCGAGCTGAACGGCCGCGACTTCGGCCTCGATTTGGTTTATGGCAGCCTTGAGCTGGCCCTGTGTCGTTGGACGCGAGCCGTCCACGCGGACTTTGTCGAGCAGTTCCTGGGCCTCCTTCTGCACCTTCTTCGGTGGTAGCAGGTTGCGCAGTTTTCCCCCGCTTTCGAAGTGCTCAAGCAGCGCATACCCAGTCCGGAGCCAGCCGCGTGTCGTGCCGAGATTATCCTGCGTGATCGTCGGTTTGTCGACTACGAAGCCGGTGCCTTGCTCGGCGAGGCGTTCTTGCAGTTTCCTGGCTTCGTCGCGTACTTCCAGGAGATGTGACCACAGCCCGGAGTTTCGTCGGCTGAGTCTGTCGCGGACGGCCTTGGCCACCCATTCCTGCTCGAAAGAGGAGCTCGCTGACACGTAGCGGCATTCCTGGAGAATCCGACGAAGCTGCGATTCAAGCTGGTGGAGCAGGTTCAGTTCCTCTTCGGGAAGCCGAGCGAGTTCACGTCCCGGTCCGTTGGCCGCCTGCTCTGCAGCCTCCATGGCTTCCCGCTCCTCCTGTACGTGCGAGTTCAATTCGCTCGGCGACGGGAGTTCTTCGGCAGCGGGTATCTCCTGATTAACTCGGTTGGCGCGGCCTTCCGTGCGGCTCGCCAGCAGATTGCGCAGTTCGGTCAAATCAGCAGAGGAGAGCGGAGGTATGTCCGGGGCGCTCTCCGGGACGGGCGGCATCCACGCGTTGATTTCACTGTTGTCGAGGACTTCTCGGACGATGTCGGCCAGTGTGCCCCGGTAGCGACTCGGGTCATAGCCGGGAACGACCGGTGGGAACTGGGCCTGTTCCGTCTCGCGGAGTTTTGCGATTCTGGCGTTCAGTCCGGCGCTGTTACGGCGGAGTTGATCCCGTTCCGCCCGCAGGGCGGCAGCTTCTTGAGAAAGCTTGTTGCGGTCGGTGGCGGCGACCGCCTGCGAAAGCGCGTCCAGGCCGCGTTCCAGTTCGACGGCCGCGTCCTTGCTTCCACCAGCGAGTAGCACGCAGAGCTTGCGGACTTCGGAGGGGATCTTGTCCCGCAGCACCCGTAGGGCCTGATCTTTCTGGCTGGTGACCAGCACGCGCTGGCCCTGGGCGAGCAACGCTGACACGAGGTTGGCGATCGTGTGTGTTTTCCCGGTTCCGGGCGGGCCTTGGACGACGACGCCTGTTTCAGTGCGCAGCAGTTCGAACACACGCGACTGCTCTCCGTTGGCAGGGAGCGGAAAGAGTGGATCCGTGCCGAGCAGGTCGCCGCGCTCAGCGCCTTGAGCGGAAAGCCACTGGTCGCGTTCGTGGCGCTCGGTGTTGACGACCAACTGCGCGAGCGCCACTGGCACCGGAGCGTCGGGTTCCCTGAGTTTCTCGGCAATGCGTTGGTAGGCCTCGGAGATTAGTACGGACGTCCGGCGCTGCAGCAGAAGCGCCGGCGACGGGCTGAACGTGAGGACGTCCGGTAGAGCTGAACCTCGGCCGGGGCGGGTGGCGGATTCGGCGATCCCTCTGTCAAGAGCGGAACCAGCCCACTCGCGAACCGCGCGCAACGTCCGTTCGGCAGGAATCGGCGTCATCGAGGTTTTGAGCTCTCCTTTGAGCTCTCTGGCCCGATCCGGCCGGTACTCCGGGAGCCAGTCGAACAGCTCGCGATCTTCGAAGCGCCGCTTTCCTGGGATTCGGGTGACCGTCACATTGCCGGATTTGTCCAACACGGGAACGGCCTGTTCCACCAAGACGTGGCGGAACAGCGCCTCGCCGCTCGGCATACGCAGACTGAAGAGCCCGACGGCCAGTACGAACTCGAACTCGTCGTCCTTCTGCTCAAGGGTCCGGGCCGCCTTCTCGAGCTTCTCGTAAAGTTCGCGCTGCGGCATCCGGCGACGTTCTTCTTCTGCCCAGGCGCGCCAGCGTGCAAGCCAGAGCTGGAAGCTCCGAGCGATCTCGGGGCCGTCCTCGACGTCGCTTTCCATGAAGTCCGAGCCATCAGCGTTGCGGAGCTTCGGTTCGGGACCGGTAGCAACGGTCGTCTGTGGTAGATCGATGAATTCCGTCAGTTGGTCGGGTGGCTGAGGGGCCGAAACATTGGGCACCGGACGCACTTGCAGGAGCACGTCCTCGGCCGTGGGGTCTGACCTGACGCCAGCTGGGAGGTCGTCGAACCAGATGGTGCTTGTTGGGGCATTCGGGTGATTTCCGGAAATGTCGCGCAGCGGGGTTCGGTTCGCTGCTTTGGTCAAGTCCGCGAGGTAGTTGACCAGGCTTGCGGTCTTGCGCAGGGCTTCGGAGTCGCGTCCTCCAGCCGAGGCCATGAAGTCTCCTCTTCGTAGGCAACAGAACAGAATGCAGACCTCAAAGTGGATGTTCAAGGCTGTATCGGAAAGGTGGGACCTTTTTGAGAGGACATGGCCCATTTGGAGTAACGCCATGGCCGCGTTGGGTGAGGATGCTCCGAACGAGGAACGTTCGCCATGTCGTTTGCTTCTTCGCCGTCAACACTGGCTGAGCACTTTCATGATTGACGACGAGATCTCACGACATCGAAAACATGATTGGCGATCCTGAACCGGAAGACGCTGCTGGTCAGGGGTCGGTTAGGAGATCGGGAATGCAGGGGGCCGAGGCCAGAGTGCGTAGGCCCAATTCGGCGCGGGGATGTTGAGAGCGACGCCGTCAGTCACCGATGGGGCACGCTGCGGGCGGCGAACTCGGTGGCGGTGATGCCCATCAGCACGAGGCACTGGGCTCCGCCGCACAGGAATTCCGGGTCGCGCAGGCGGCCTTCCTCGCGGAAGCCGAGTTTGCCGTGCAGCGCGAGGGAAGCGGCGTTGCCGTCGTAGATCCCGACCTCGCACTTGCGGTAGCGCAGCCGCCCGAACATGAACGCGAGCAGGGCGGTGATCGCGTCGTCGGCGTAGCCGAGGCGGCGGTGCTGCGGGCCGATCCCGATGCCGTAGCCGAACCGGCCGGAACCGGGCTCGGCCTGACTGGCGGACAGCGAGCCGACCAGCGTCCGGTCCAGCAGCGTCTCGATGGCCAGCTGGATGTCGTCGCCGGAGTCGGCGTGGTGCGCCCGGTGCGCTCCCCAGTGCCGGTAGCCGTCGAACTTCGGGTAGTGGGTGTCGGACGATTCCCGGTCGAACCGCATCAGCGTGCGCCGGTCGGCCGGCTCGACGCGCCGCAACCGCACCCGCTGCCCGACCGGGCCCGACGTCATGATCGACATCGAACGGCGGGCACCCGTGCCGGGGCGGGGTGGGGTCATCGTCATCGGCAACGATGATGCCCGGAGAGCCGCGCCGAAGTCGAAGCGGGGTGCCCCCGGTTGCTCAGCTCGGGGTCGTCCAGGATCGCGGGCGCTCGCGGATCGACCGGCCGACCGTGAGCGCGACACCGATCAGCACTGCGAAGCCCGTGAGCGCGACCGAGGCTTTGAACTCGGAAGGCACCGCTGCGACCGGATTCGCGTGCTCGTCGATGAAGCCGTAGGCGGTGAAGTCGAGCAGCACCGCCAGATCGACGGCCGCGCGGATCGCCAGCGCGGCCGTCCAAGCGGCCAGGATGCGGATGCCGGTGGCGCGCGGCGTCGCGACGATGGCGAAGACGGAGATCGCGAAGCCGGGCACGAACAGCGCAGTCGCTGCCAGGTTCGGCCAGCCGTGGGTGAAAGCGCCGAGCGCCAGGCACCCGACCCCGGCGACGCCTGCGGTGATCGCGAGCCCTCGCTGCCGAGGGCTGAGCCGCAAGGCTGCCCGCGGCGCGCGGATCAGCGCGAGGAGCGACGCGACCGCCGGCGGGCCCCAGAACAGCAGGTGGGCGAGGTAGAGCCGCTCGTCGATCGGGCGCGTGAGGCCGACGAAGAAGTAGCCGGTGCTCCACAACCAGAACGGCGAACTGCCCGCGAGGACGGCCGCGACGGGAACCTGGTACCGCCGGACGAACAGCAGCAGCCCGGCGACCGGCAGCACCACGACCAGCGCCCCGAGCAGGGCGAGCACGATCAGCCCGGCGAGCCCGAGGCCGCCGCCGGCGAGCGTTCCGGCGTAGCCGGCTCGGGGCACGTCGGTCGCCCAGGACACCACGCCGGCGAGCCTGCTGCCGGGTGCATCGGCCTGCCGAGCCGCGAGATCCGGGAACCGGGCCGGAAGGGCAGCCGCGTCCATGACATTGCTCAGGGTGAAAACGCCGGGTAGGAGCTTCTGCTGAACGTCGAAGAGCAGCAGGGCGAAGCCGATGCAGCTGGACAGGCAGATCACCCCGGCGACGACCAGCCACGGATCGCGTTGCGGGCGGCCGAGGTGGACGGTCGACTGGTCGCCGTTCTCCGCGCCGATGGCGTTCAGCTGGGCGCGGATGCCCTCGATCGTCGGCCGGTCGTCGACCCGCTTGGCCATCAGCCCGCCCAGCAGCCGTGCGAACGCCTCGCCCGCGCGGACCGGCGCGGGCGGCTCCTCGGAAAGCACCGCGGCCAGCGAATCCCCGGCGGTGCTGCGCAGGTATGGCGACTTGCCCTCGACCGCGAAGTACAGGGTGACGCCCAGCGCCCACAGATCGGAGGCGGCCACGGCGCGGCCCCGGACGTGTTCGGGGGCCATGTAGGCGGGTGAGCCGACCATGATGCTGGACGCCGTCGCGGTGGAGCCATCGTCGAGTCGTGCGATGCCGAAGTCGGTCAGCTTCACCGAACCGTCGGCGGCCACCATGATGTTGCTGGGCTTCACGTCGCGGTGCACGATGCCGAGCCGATGCGCGGCCTGGAGCACGTCCAGCACGCGCGAGGCGATCTCGACGGTGCGGGCGGCCGGCAGCGGCCCTTCGGATTCGACGAGGTCCTGCAGGGTGGCGGCCTCGACCAGTTCCATGACGATGTATATCCGGTCGTCGGCCTCGATGGCGTCGAAGACGGTGACCGCGCCGGGATGGTTGAGCTTCCCGGCGAGCCTGGCTTCCCGCAGCACCCGTGCCCGCAGCTCCGGATGATCGGCCCCGGGAGGCAGGTGGATCTCCTTGACGGCGACGGGCCGGTCGAGCAGGGCGTCCCAGGCCCGCCAGACGGTCCCCATTCCGCCCCGGCCGATCACGGATTCAAGCGCGAAACGCTCCGCCAACAAGCGTTCCTCGCCCACCGGCGCCCCCTTCTCCCGTTCCGGGGGGAACATTAGCGCCGGGATGATCAGTTTGTCCCGCCTTTGCCGGAGCCGGCGAGCTCCCGTGGCTCGTGAGCGCTTTGGGCTGCTATGGCGACTCGAACCACTCACGAGCTCTGCGGCCGGCCGGGCGGTGGGAGGATTGGGGTGAACGGCCCGTTCGCCTCGTCTAGCTGGGTGAATGTGGCGTTCGTCGCGGAGCCGAACGCTCGTTTGATTAATGTTGCATGGGAGTGCATAATCATCCGCATGACGGTTCGAGTGGCAGTTGCCGGGGCTAGCGGCTACGCGGGCGGGGAACTGCTCCGCCTGCTGCTGTCGCACCCCGAGGTGGAGATCGGCGCGTTGACCGCGGGCGGCAACGCCGGGACCAGGCTCGGGCAGCACCACCCGAACCTGCTGCCGCTGGCGGACCGCATCCTCGCCGACACCAGGGCCGCCGAGCTCGCCGGCCACGACGTCGTCTTCCTCGCCCTCCCGCACGGCCACTCCGCGGCCATCGCGGCCGAACTCGGCGACGACGCGATCGTCATCGACTGCGGCGCCGACCACCGGCTCAACGACCCCACCGACTGGGCCCGCTGGTACGGCGGCGAACACCCCGGCACCTGGCCCTACGGCATCCCCGAGCTCCCGGGCGCCCGCGACCGGCTCCGCGGCTCCCGCCGCGTCGCCGTCCCCGGCTGCTTCCCGACGGTGTCCTCGCTGGCGCTCGTCCCCGCGCTCGCCGCCGGGCTCGTCGAGCCGGACGCCGTCGTCGTCGCGGTCACCGGCACCTCCGGTGCCGGCCGCGCGCTCAAGCCGCACCTGCTCTCCGCCGAGGTGATGGGCTCCGCCAGCGTCTACGGCGTGGGCGGCGCGCACCGGCACACGCCGGAGCTGATCCAGAACCTCAGCGCCGTGGCGGGGGAGCCGGTGAAGGTGTCGTTCACGCCGGTCCTCGCGCCGATGCCGCGCGGCATCCTCGCCACCTGCTCCGCCCCGCTGCGCGAGGGCGTCGACGAGGACGCGGCGCGCAAGGCCTACCTCGACGCCTACGGCGACGAGCCGTTCGTGCACGTGCTGCCCGAGGGCCACTGGCCGCAGACCTCCGCGACGCTCGGCGCGAACACCGTGCACCTGCAGCTGGCGGTGGATCCGGACGCCGGGCGGCTGATCATCGTCGGCGCCGAGGACAACCTCACCAAGGGCACCGCCGGCGGCGCCGTGCAGTGCATGAACCTCGCGGTGGGGCTGCCGGAGACCACCGGGCTGCCGCTGGTCGGGGTGGCGCCATGAGCCGGCTGAAGCTCCGGCTGCACGCCGAGCAGCTGGCCGTCGGCATGGTCCCGGCGCACGTCAGCCTGGCGCTGACCGGCGGCACCGCGCCGATCCACGGCAGCCTGACCACCGGCGCGGGCCGCACCATCATCTTCCCGTACTCGCTGGCCGCCGAGTCCGGCCCGGACGTCCGGGTGGAGGGGCCGTTCCGGGCGCTGGAGATCGACGGCCCGCTGGACTTCGCGCTGACCGGCGTGCTCGCGGCGCTGCTGGCGCCGCTGGCCGACGCCGAGATCAGCGTCTTCACCCTGTCCACATTCGACACCGACTGGATCCTGGTCCCGGCCGATTCGGCCGTGCGGGCCGCCGAGGTGCTGACCTCCGCTGGGCACACCGTGGATATCGAGGAGAGCCAATGAGCGTGACCGGACCTGCCGGTTTCCGGGCGGCGGGGATCGCCGCCGGGATCAAGGCCGCGGGCGCGCGCGATGTCGCGCTGGTCGTCAACGACGGGCCACGACAGGCCGCGGCCGGGGTGTTCACCACCAACAAGGTCAAGGCAGCGCCGGTGCTCTGGTCGCAGCAGGTGCTGACGGAGCGCAAGCTCCGCGCGGTGGTGCTCAACTCCGGCTGCGCCAACGCCTGCACCGGCCCGGAGGGCTTCCAGGACACCCACGCCACCGCCGAGAAGGTCGCCGACGTGCTCGGCGTCGGCGCCATCGAGATCGCGGTGTGCTCCACCGGCCTGATCGGCGAGCGGCTGCCGATGGACGCGCTGCTGTCCGGTGTGGACACCGCGGCGAAGGCGCTGAACGCCACCGACCAGGCCGGGCTCGACGCGGCCACCGCGGTGCTCACCACCGACAGCAAGCCGAAGCAGGCATTCGGGAAGCACGACGCGGGCTGGTCGGCCGGCGGTTTCGCCAAGGGCGCCGGGATGCTCGCGCCGAACCTGGCCACCATGCTCAGCGTCATCACCACCGACGCGGTGATCGCAGGCGACGACCTGGACGAGGCGCTGCGCGCGGCCACCAGGGTCACCTTCGACCGGCTCGACGTCGACGGCGGCACCTCCACCAACGACACGGTCCTCGTCCTGGCCTCCGGCGCCTCCGGCGTCGAACCGTCCAAAGAGGACTTCGCCGCGCTGCTCACCGCCGTCTGCACGGACCTGGTCCGCCAGCTGCAGGACGACGCCGAAGGCGCCACCAAGACCATCGACGTGACGGTGCGCGGCGCGGTCAGCGAGGCCGACGCGGTCGCCATCGGGCGCACCATCGCCGAGGACAACCTGGTCAAGACCGCGATGTTCGGCTCGGACCCGAACTGGGGCCGGATCGCGATGGCGCTCGGCCGGGTCGACGCCGAGATCGACGTGGCCAAGCTGGAGATCGCCACCAACGGCGTCACGCTCTACGCGAACGGCACCAAGGCCCGCGACCGCAGCGAGGCCGACCTGTCCGGGCGCGCCATCGAGATCGTCGTGGACCTGCACCTCGGCGAGCACGCGGCGACCATCCTGACCACCGACCTGTCCCACGCTTACGTCGAAGAGAACAGCGCGTACTCGTCATGACCCAGCAAGAAGCCGGCGACCGGCTGGCCACCGCGGCCGAGAAGGCCAGCGTCCTCGTCGAAGCCCTCCCGTGGCTGCAGCGCTTCCACGGCGCGACCGTCGTGATCAAGTACGGCGGCAACGCGATGATCGACGACGAGCTCAAGCGCGCCTTCGCGCACGACATGGTGTTCCTGCGGCTCGCCGGACTGCACCCGGTGGTGGTGCACGGCGGCGGCCCGCAGATCACCGCGATGCTCGACCGGCTCGGCATGGAAGGCGAGTTCCGCGGCGGCCTGCGGGTGACCTCCCCGGAGACCATGGACGTGGTGCGCATGGTGCTGGTCGGCCAGGTCGGGCGCGAACTGGTCGGGCTGATCAACCAGCACGGGCCGTACGCGGTCGGCATGTCCGGCGAGGACGCCAGGCTGTTCACCGCCGAGCGCCGCACCGCGACGGTCGACGGCGAAGCCGTGGACGTCGGGCTCGTCGGCGACGTGGTGTCGGTCAACGCCGACGCGGTGCTCGACCTGATCAAGGCCGGCCGCATCCCCGTCGTCTCGACCGTCGCCCCCGACGCCGACGGCGTGGTCCACAACGTCAACGCCGACACCGCCGCCGGGGCACTGGCGGTCGCGCTCGGCGCCGAGAAGCTCGTGGTGCTCACCGACGTCGAGGGCCTCTACACCAACTGGCCGGACCGCGGCTCGCTCGTGTCGCGCCTGGACGCCGACCAGCTGGCGGAACTGCTGCCGAGCCTGTCCAGCGGCATGGTCCCGAAGATGGAGGCCTGCCTGCGCGCGGTGCGTGGCGGGGTGCCGCGGGCGCACGTCATCGACGGCCGCCTCGCGCACTCGGTCCTGCTCGAGGTGTTCACCAGCGCCGGAGTCGGCACGATGGTTCTGCCGGTGCAGGCAGAGGAAGGCGAGAACTCATGACCACCAACGCCGCGGGAGCGCAGCGCTGGCAAGCGTCCATGATGGACAACTACGGCACCCCGAAGCTGACCCTCGTCAGCGGTTCGGGCGCCGAGGTGACCGACGCCGACGGCAAGACCTACGTGGACTTCCTCAGCGGCATCGCGGTCAACGCGCTCGGCCACGCGCACCCCGCCGTGGTGCAGGCCGTCTCCGAGCAGATCGGCAAGCTCGGCCACGTCTCCAACCTCTACGTGCACGAGCAGGGCCTCAAACTCGCCGAACGGCTGCTGGCCCTCGCCGGCGCGACCGGCCAGGGCCGGGTGCTGTTCTGCAACTCCGGCGCCGAGGCCAACGAGGCCGCGTTCAAGATCGCGCGGCTGACCGGCCGCGCCAAGCTCGTCGCCGCGCACGGCGGCTTCCACGGCCGCACCATGGGAGCCCTCGCGCTCACCGGCCAGCCCGCCAAGCAAAAGCCCTTCGAACCGCTGCCACCCGGCGTGGTGCACGTGCCCTACGGCGACGTGGCCGCGCTGGAGTCCGAAGTGGACGACAACACCGCGGCGGTGTTCCTGGAGCCGATCCAGGGCGAGAACGGCGTGATCGTGCCGCCCGAGGGATACCTCCAGGCGGCCCGGGAGATCGCCACCCGCAACGGCGCGCTGCTGGTGTTCGACGAGGTGCAGACCGGCATCGGCCGCACCGGCTCGTGGTTCGCCTTCCAGCGCACCGGTGTCGTCCCCGACGTGATCACCCTGGCCAAGGGCCTCGGCGGCGGCCTGCCGATCGGCGCCTGCATCGGCATCGGCGCCGCCGGAGACCTGCTGCACCCCGGCCAGCACGGCACCACCTTCGGCGGCAACCCGGTGGTCTGCGCCGCCGCGCAGGCGGTGCTGGACACCATCGCCGCCGACGGGCTGCTCGAACACGTCGAGCAGGTCGGCAAGGAACTGGTCACCGGCCTGCAGCAGCTCGACCACCCGCTGATCGGCGAGGTGCGCGGCGCGGGCCTGCTCATCGGCGTCGGCCTCACCGAACCGGTGTCGGCCAAGATCGCCGTCGCCGCGCTGGACGCCGGATTCCTGATCAACCCCATCCAGCCCGACGCGATCCGGCTGGCCCCACCGCTGATCGTGCGGCCCGACCAGGTGCAGCGGCTGCTCGCCGCCCTGCCCGCGCTGCTCGACGCTGCCAAGGAGAACCACTGATGCCCCGGCACTTCCTCCGCGACGACGACCTCACGCCCGCCGAGCAGGCCGAGGTCCTCGACCTCGCCGACCAGTTCAAGGCCGACCCGCACGGCTCCGACGCGCTGGCCGGGCCCAAGTCGATCGCGGTGCTCTTCGAGAAGAACTCCACCCGCACCCGGCTGTCCTTCGAGGTCGGCATCGCCCAGCTCGGCGGCCAGCCGATCGTCGTGGACGGGCGGATGATGCAGCTCGGTCGCGAGGAGACCATCGAGGACACCTCCCGGGTGCTGTCCCGCTACGTCCACGCCGTGGTGTGGCGGACCTTCGCGCAGGCCCGCATCGACGCGATGGCCTCGGTTTCCCGGGTGCCGGTGATCAACGCGCTCACCGACGAGTTCCACCCCTGCCAGGTGCTCGCCGACCTGCAGACCGTCCGGGAACGGCACGGCAAGCTCGCCGGCCTCACCCTGACCTACCTCGGCGACGGCGCCAACAACATGGCGCACTCGCTGATGGTCGGCGGGGTCACCGCGGGCATGCACGTCCGCATCGGCGCGCCGGCGGGCTTCCGGCCGCTGGACTGGGTGCTGGACGCGGCCCGGAAGCGCGCCGCCGAGACCGGCGGCTCCGTCGAGCTGTTCAACACCCCGAACGGCGCGGTCGAAGGCGCGGACGTGCTGGTCACCGACTCCTGGACGTCGATGGGCCAGGAGAACGACGGCAAGGACCGGGTCAGCCCGTTCCGGCCGTTCCAGGTCAACGCCGAACTGCTGGCCGCCACCGGCAAGACCGACACCAGCGTGCTGCACTGCCTGCCCGCGCACCGCGGCATGGAGATCACCGACGAGGTGATCGACGGCCCGGCCAGCGCGGTGTTCGACGAAGCCGAGAACCGCCTGCACGCTCAGAAGGCGCTGCTGGCGTGGCTGGTGCGACAGCCATGACGACCCGCGTCGCGCGGCAGGCCCGCATCATCGAACTGGTCGCGTCGATGGGCATCCGCAGCCAGACCGAGCTGGCCAAGCTGCTCGCGGGCGACGGCATCGAGGTCACCCAGGCGACGCTGTCACGGGACCTCGACGAACTCGGCGCGGTCAAGCTGCGGGGTGCCGACGGCGGGGCGGCGGTCTACGTCATCCCCGAGGACGGCAGTCCGGTCCGCGGCGTGCAGGGCGGCACGTCGCGGCTGAGCCGGCTGCTCGGCGAGCTGCTCGTCGGCGCCGACGGCGCGGGCAACCTGACCGTGCTGCGCACCCCGCCCGGCGCGGCGCAGTTCCTGGCCAGCGCCATAGACCGAGCGGCGCTGCCGGAAGTGGTGGGCTCCATCGCTGGCGACGACACCGTGATGATCGTCGCCCGCGAGCCCCTCACCGGGCACCAGCTGGCCGCCCGGTTCACCGACATGGCCGCGGGCGAAGGGCAATCCGAAGCGGACGCCGAAACGCCGCGGTCCACAATGGATGACGACGACCCACACCAGACCGGGGGAACACCGTGACGCAGCAAGGCAGCGAGCCGACCAAGCTCTGGGGCGGCCGGTTCGCCTCCGGCCCGGCCGAGGCGATGGCCGCGCTGAGCCTGTCGACCCACTTCGACTGGCGACTGGCGCCCTACGACATCGCCGGATCACGCGCCCACGCCCGCGTGCTGCACCGCGCCGGGCTGCTCACCGCCGACGAACTCGAGCGGATGCTCGCGGGCCTGGACGTCCTGGCCGCGGACGTCGAGGCAGGCACCTTCACGCCGGTGATCGACGACGAGGACGTGCACACCGCCCTTGAGCGCGGCCTGCTGGAACGCGTCGGGCCGGAACTCGGCGGCAAGCTGCGCGCCGGGCGCTCCCGCAACGACCAGGTCGCCACGCTGTTCCGGATGTGGCTGCGAGACGCCAACCGCCGCGTCGTCGCCGGCGTCCTCGACATCGTCGACGCCCTCGTCGCCCAGGCCGCCGAGCACCCCGACGCGGTGCTGCCCGGCCGGACCCACCTGCAGCACGCGCAGCCGGTGCTGCTGGCGCACCACCTCCTCGCGCACTGCCAGGCGCTGCTGCGCGACGTCCAGCGCTTCCGCGACTGGGACGCCCGCACCGCGTACTCGCCGTACGGCTCGGGCGCCCTGGCGGGCTCCTCGCTCGGGCTCGACCCGCAGGCCGTCGCCGCCGAGCTCGGCTTCGCCGGTGCCGTCGACAACTCCATCGACGGCACCGCCTCGCGCGACTTCGCCGCCGAGGCGGCGTTCTGCCTCGCGATGCTCGGCGTGAACCTCTCGCGCATCGCCGAAGAGGTGATCATCTGGAACACCGCCGAGTTCGGCTACGTGACGCTCGACGACGCCTGGGCGACCGGTAGCTCGATCATGCCGCAGAAGAAGAACCCGGACGTCGCCGAGCTGGCCCGCGGCAAGTCCGGGCGGCTCATCGGCAACCTCGGCGGCCTGCTGGCCACGCTGAAGGCGCAGCCGCTGGCCTACAACCGGGACCTGCAGGAGGACAAGGAGCCGGTCTTCGACTCCGTCGAGCAGCTGGAGCTGCTGCTGCCCGCGATGGCGGGCATGCTCGGCACCCTGACCTTCCACACCGGGCGGCTCGCCGAGCTGGCGCCCGCCGGCTTCACTCTCGCCACCGACATCGCGGAGTGGCTGGTGCGCCAGGGCGTCCCCTTCCGGGTCGCGCACGAGGCGTCGGGGGAGTGCGTGCGCACCGCCGAGGCCCGCGGAGTCGGGCTGGAGGACCTGACCGACGAGGAACTCGCCGCGGCCAACCCCGCGCTCACCCCGCAGGTGCGCGAGGTGCTGACCGTCGAGGGCTCCATCGCCTCTCGCGACGCGCACGGCGGCACCGCCCCGAACCGGGTGGCCGAGCAGCGCGAACGCGTCGCCGACAACGTGCGGCAACATCGCGAGTGGCTGTCTAAGTGATCACGGTTTGGGCACGACCGGTAGTGTCTTGCCTGTGAGTCAGGTGACGCGCGACGAACTTGCCCTCGATCCACTGTGGGTGGCTCGCCGCCTGCTCGGCTGCGAGCTGCGGTCGACCGGGCCGCAGGGCGAGGTCGGCGTGCGCCTGGTCGAGGTGGAGGCCTACCGCGGCATGGACGACCCCGCGTCGCACTGCTACCGCGGGCGGACCGAGCGCAACGCAGTGATGTTCGGTCCGGCCGGTCACCTGTACGTGTACTTCGTGTACGGGATGCACTTCTGCATCAACGTCGTGTGCCTGACCGACGGTGTCCCCGGCGCGGTGCTGCTGCGCGCCGGGGAGATCACCACAGGCCCCGAGCTCGCCCGCGCCCGCCGCCCGGCGGTCCGCAAGGACACCCAGCTCGCCAGCGGGCCCGCCCGGCTGGCCGGGGTCCTCGGCATCACCCGTGAGCACAACGGCGTCGATCTCACCGACCCGGAGTCACCCATCCGGCTGTACAACGGCACCCCGGTCGGTGAGGACGACATCCGCAGCGGACCCCGGGTCGGCGTCGCCGCGGCGATGGACCTGCCCTGGCGGACCTGGGTGGACGACTCGTCGGCGGTCAGCTCGTACCGGCGCGGCGGCCGCCGCCGCACCCAGGCCCGGGCGTAAACCAGGTTGCTCGCATGAGCGAGACTTGGACGCGTGAGTGAGAACATCCTTGACGAGCTGACCTGGCGCGGCCTGATCGCGCAATCCACCGACCTCGACTCGCTGCGACGGGAACTCGACCAGGGGCCGCTCACGCTCTATGCCGGTTTCGACCCGACCGGCCCCAGCCTGCACGCCGGGCACCTGATCCCGATCCTGACGCTGCGCCGCTTCCAGCAGGCCGGGCACCGGCCGGTGGTCCTGGCCGGCGGCGCCACGGGCCTGATCGGCGACCCGCGCGACGTCGGCGAGCGCAACCTGCACGACGAGAACACCGTGCTGGAGTGGACCGACAAGATCCGCGCCCAGCTGTCCGCGTTCGTCGACTTCGACGACTCGCCGACCGGCGCGATCATGGAGAACAACGCGCACTGGACCGCGGACCTGCCGGTCACGGCGTTCCTGCGGGACATCGGGAAGCACTTCTCGGTGAACACGATGCTGGCGCGGGAGACCGTCAAGCGGCGGCTGGAAACCGACGGCATGTCCTACACCGAGTTCAGCTACATGTTGTTGCAGGCCAACGACTTCGTGCAGCTGTACCGGAAGTACGGCACCCGGCTCCAGCTCGGCGGCTCGGACCAGTGGGGCAACATCATCGCCGGCGTCGACCTGGTCCGGAAGCAGGAGTCGGCCGCCGCGCACGCGCTGACCCTGCCGCTGGTCACCGACTCGGAGGGCCGCAAGTTCGGCAAGTCCACCGGCGGCGGCAACGTCTGGCTGGATCCGGCGATGACCACGCCGTACGCCTGGTACCAGTACTTCGTCAACGCGGCCGACGCCGACGTCGCGAAGTACCTGCGGCTGTTCACCTTCCTCGACCGCGAGGAGATCGACGAGCTGGAGCGGAGCACGGTGGAGCGGCCCCAGCTGCGGGCCGGCCAGCGCAAGCTCGCCGAGGAGCTGACCACCCTGGTGCACGGAGCGGATCAGACCCGCAAGGTCATCGCGGCCAGCCAAGCGCTGTTCGGCAAGGGCGAGATCGCCGAGCTCGACGAGGCGACCCTGGACGCGGCGATGGCGGCGGTGCCGACGGCGGAAGCCCGGCTCGCCGACGCCCCGACGATCGTGGACCTGCTCGTCGAAACCGGTCTCGCCACCGGGAAGGGCGCCGCGCGGCGCACCATCAAGGAGGGCGGCGCGTACGTCAACAACGGCAAGATCGGCGATGAGGAGTGGTCGCCGAGCAAGGACGACCTGCTGCACGGCCGTTGGCTCGTGATCCGCCGTGGCAAGCGTCACACTGCGGGCGTTCGGGTCGTGCACTAGCCTGGAATCAGCACCGGAAAGGGGCGCTGAGCTGCATGTTCGGGCTCCGCCGGTGCTGATTCGAGCCGATTTGACTCGGCGCTGAACGACGCGTAAATTGTTTCAGGTCAGCGCGGAACGGGCCGATGAAAAACGGACCGGGCACTGACGCGGGGTCGCGAACCAAGCTCCTGCCTCCGGGTGGTAGAGTGGGCGTCCCGATCAGGAAATCGAAATTCAGAAGCCGGACCTGGTTGTCCGTGCGACGAGGTTGCGGTTTCCGACCAGATCTTTGATGAAAAAGTGCTTGGCTGCGGCCGGCGGAATAGCGAGCCGAAATACGGCGATCCGGTGGGAGTGACCCCCCGGGAAAGCCGAAAAAAGGGTCTGCTACTCTGGTCGACAGCAAAAGCGAGAAAGAAAGTGCTCCCCGGAGCTGCGGTCCTGATTAGGGATCGGGTGATGGTGTGGGTGTGTTCTTTGAGAACTCAACAGCGGACTGTTTTGGTTAGTGTTCTTTTATGCCCCCGACCATTTCGGTGGTTGGTGGTT
>NZ_JBWKKH010000034.1:0-111481 GCF_056431645.1 Saccharopolyspora sp. NPDC045839 | reverse complement strand
AACCACCAACCACCGAAATGGTCGGGGGCATAAAAGAACACTAACCAAAACAGTCCGCTGTTGAGTTCTCAAAGAACACACCCACACCATCACCCAACCCCTAAACCAGGGATCGAAGCTCCGGGGAGCATTTTCTTTCGCTTTCTTGTGTCGGTAACTCTAGCAGGCCCTCATTTCGGCGTTTTCAGGGGGGTCAACCCCGCCCTGATCGCTCCGAAGATCGAGCTCGTTGCTTGAGTTGTCAACGCGCCTCGTAGACTCGAGGTCTACTTGGCGACCGCTTTACGTTACCCGGTGCGCTTCGCGGTGTCAAACCGCGCGCCCCGGCCGGTGTGCGCTCCGCGGAGTTCGTTCCCGATCTCCAGGGCGCTCCCGCTGCCGTCCTCGCCAGGCTCTTGCGTCCTGTTCCGTCCGGCCGTCCGTGCGGCGAACAGAAAGTTACGCACACCCTGCGTGAAAGTCAAATCGCCTGGTCAGACTCTTGACGTCGCTCCTTCGGGCGATCTCGGGTCATTTCTGCTTCGGGCGGAGCCAGAGCTTCACGGTGCTCGCCGAACCCGCCGAACTGATCGCTTCCAGCAGGTCAGGGGCGGATACCGGCCGATTGCGTCCCACCGGGACCAGGTCGTAGCCCCAGGTGCCGAACTCCCGCAGGGCCGCTCCGGGATCGTCACCCAGCTGGTGGATTGCGTCCGGTGTGAAGGAGCACACGATCGAAGGACGATCGCGGCGCAGCAGGCGGACCAGGCCGCCGAGCACTCGGTGCACCCGCCCGCCCACGTCGACGTGCACGACCGAGAGCTTCAGGTTCTGCAGCGCCTCGTGGTTCTCCAGCTCCCGGTCGAGCCGGACACCGCGCACGGACGGTGGCTTGTCGCCTTCCGCTGGGCCGACCGACAGACCGCCCGCGAGCGACGATTCCGCCGCCAGCTGGCACGAGCCGTCCCATGCCGCGCCTTCCACCAGCACCAGGCGATGTCCCCATGCCGCTGGCACGTTGACTTCGACGTTGTGCTTGAGCAGTGCGCCGCTTCGCGGGCACGGTTCGACCGCGACGACCGCACCGCTGTTGCCGAGCCTGCTCAGCACTCGCACGGTCTGGTAGCCCACGTACGCGCCGACGTCCATGAAGACGCCGTCGGGTTCGAGCAGGGAATCGATCAGCGCGGATACATCGCCGTCCCAGGTCGAATGCGATGACAGCCACGGAAGCATGAAACTGTCATCGGCCGGCAGCCTCAGCAGGCCAGCGTCGCAGAGGACGGGCGTCGTGGTGCCGTCGCCGCCTCCGATGTTGCGCTCGTGCTCCCTGAGCAGGATGCGTTGGAGGACGTCGGTGCGTTGCAAGGCGCTCGCCGCATCGTGCGAGGCGCTGCGGACGCTCGCCTCGACGTCTTGGTCGCCCGATTGGCTCTGTTCCAGCGAATCCATCCGATCGAGGATCCGCTCGACCGCTCCGGTCAGGCTGTCCAGGCGTTCCGCCAGGGCGTCCACGCGCTGATCACCGCCCTCGCCCGCTTCGAGCTTCCGCAGCCTGCGGTGCTGCTCGGCCAGGTCGGCCCGGGCCCGGACCATGCCGTCGTCGGTGCCGAGCAGCTGGGCGCCGTGCTGGTCCTGGCGCCGGATGAGCTGGGCCAGTTCCGCTCGCACCGCCTCCATGTCGCCTTCGCCGTCCGCCTCGTACTGGCGGCGGAGCAGCTCGGAGGCGGTCTGCTCGACTCCGTCGACGAGCGAGCGCATCACGTCGCGGATGTGCTCGTCGTAGTGGCTCAGCGCCTTGAGCACGGCCTTGCGCAGCGCCGGTGCCATCGAGTTCCGGCTGCTGGCGCCCACGTCCGGTGCCCGGTGCAGCGCATGCCGCGCCACCAGCAGCGGGCGCAGCGGGTCGTCGAACTGGCCGTGGCTGTCCCGCGACCACTTCGTGCGCCAGTTCCGGTACGCCTGCTCGACGCGCTCGCGCAGGCGTGCGCCGGCACGCGCGACGGTGTGGACCGCGAGCAGGTTTTCCTTTGCCGCCGCGCCGAATGCCGCAGTGGCGTCCGGGTCGTCGGCGGCAGCGCGCAGTAGCTCCGCGGCGGCTTCGATGTCCGGTTCTCCGGGCCCCGCGCAGGGCACGAGGCGCGCGGCTTCGGCGCCGAAGAGCTCGGCCACCGCGCCGTGCTCCCCCGCGATCACCGGTACTCCGTGCGCGGCGACCTCCAGCAGCCTCAGCACGTGGTCGTCGCCCGCCTCGCCGCGGTGCAACGACACGAAGCAGTCCGACGCGGACAGCAGCGGGTGGAGGTCGAGGTCCTCCTCCACCAGCAGGACCCGGGAATCCGTCGCGGTCGCCAGGCGCAGGCGCTCGGCCGCTTCCGGGTGGTCGACCGCGCCGACGACGCCGATGAGCAGGCGCACCTCGTCGCGCTCCGGGAACGCCGCCAGGAACGCGCTGACCACGCCGAGCGCGTTGTCCGCGCGCTCGGCCGCCTGGTCCACGAAGGCCCCGAACACGAACTCGTCGGACAGCCCGAACTTGGCGCGGGCGCCCTTCCTCGTCGGTAAATCGATCCGATCGCGTTCCGGTGCCGGTAGTGCGACGACCCTGGTCTTCGTGCCGTTGCGGCGGGCCGCGGCGCGGCCGCTCTCCGACAGCACCCAGGTTTCCGCCACATCCGCGGTGTCGACGGCTCCGTTGTAAACGTCGATCACGTACCTGCCCGCGGGCACCGGCAGGCCCGGTTCGCAACGCAGGACGACCGGGTAGTAGGCCGTGTCGGCCGACGGCAGCCCGGATGCGCGGACCGCGGTGCGCATCAGCTCCGCGAGTTGCCCGTCGCCGAGCACCGCGACGCCGAGCTGGTCGACCAGGGCCGCCCGGTTGTCGATCCTGCGGTGCACCGCCTCGGCCGGGACCCGGCCGCTGGCCACGCCGACGCCGACGCACCACTCGTGGAAGGCCTCGGCGTTGGTGCCGAACGGGTCCGGGTAGTCGCGCCGCAGGATCGGGTCGTCCGCCCACACCGCCGCGGTCCAGCGGGAGCCGCCGGCCGCGCGCTGCCGGTCGTCGGCCGGGGCGCACGACCACTCCCGGAACTCCGCCAGCGGGCCGTCCGGTTCGAAGGGGCTCGGCGGCGGTTCGCCGTCCGCGTGCCAGGCGTCGAGGTACTCGCGGCGCAGCGTCGCGGGCAGTACGACGCCGTCGGGGAGGGCGTCGAACGGGTGCGGCTGCTCGCGGGTGTACCCGGCCCCGACCAGCGCGTTCCGGTAGCCCGCGCAGAGCCCGGCGAGGACCGGGTTCTCGGAGAGCAGGATCCGCGGGCGGTCGGCGTAGGCCGTGGACAGCAGCCAGGGCCGCTGCGGTTGGAAGCCGTCGAAGTGGACGCTCCGCAGCGCGGTGCCGTCCACGGTGTGCCGGCCGTCGCCCGCCACCACCAGCTCGCGCTGGGCCGCGTTCCACACGGACAGGCCGACGCCGGGATCACGGATCACCTGGTGGTCGACCAGCGCGGGCGCGCCGTCCAGCACCGGCGCCGCCGCGCTGGGATCGGCCCGCAGCTGCTCCACCCACGTCGCGAGGAGCTGCTCCGCGCCCGGGCGGACGGCGAAGGCGCTGGGATCGAAGGTGCCCGATTCGGCGAGGTCGGCGGGGTTGGGGCGCAGGCCGTCCACCGCCAGCGGGCGCAGCACCCGCGGCACCAGGGCGACCGGCCGCTCGTGGGTCAGGCCCGCGACGAGATCGTCGAAGCGGCCGAAGAGCTGGACGGACGGTTCGAAGTACAGCACCGTCGCGCCGGACTTCAGCAGGTGCTGCAGGAACATCGGGCGCAGCACGTTGCGCAGCTGCTCCGCGGTGCAGCCCATCGCCAGCTGGGCGTACTCCGTCGCGTCGAGACCGATGTCGGCGAAGGTCAGGCCGTCCGGCTCCGGCCGGTCCGCGCCCGGCAGGTCGACCACCAGCAGCGCGAACTGCGCGTTCGGGTGGTGGCGGCGGAACGTCTCGCGGAGCACCCGCGCGGCCGGGAGCTGGTCGCGGCACGCGACGGTGCAGCCGAGCACGGTGCGGGCACCGCGGTCCTCCGGCGTTTCGGCGGGCCACTCCGGCTCGCCGAACAGCTCGGCCGGTTGCTCCAGCACACCGGATTGCAGGGTGGCTTCCACGGCGGATTTGCCGTCGGGGCTCCCCGCAGTCACTGGGTCGGGCTGCGCCTGCGAATCAGTCACGGGCGCAACCTATCGCTCCTCGCGCCACAGCGACACGGCCAACCCCATGAGTTCGCGGACCGGGACGCGCGGTCTTCGGCGGGCACGCCCACGCCTGCGGGCCGCCGACCGGCGCCGGGTGTCGCCCGGTGCCCAGCAGCGGAGAGTTTTCGCAGGTCAGTGGCCGTGAGCACGTTGAGTCGCCATAGCGATCCAAAGTACTCACGACCCATGAGCAGGCCGAACTCCGGCCCGGCTCAGAGCATCGGCATCAGGGTGCGGAGCTCGTACGGCGTGACGTGGCTGCGGTAGGCGTTCCACTCCTCGCGCTTGTTGCGCAGGAAGAAGTCGAACACGTGCTCGCCGAGGGTTTCCGCGACCAGCTCGGAGGACTCCATCTCGGCCAGCGCCTCGGTGAGGTTCTGCGGCAGGTTCGCGTAGCCGGCCGCCTTCCGCTCCCGTTCGGTCAGGCCCCACACGTCGTCCTCGGTGGCGGGCGGCAGCTCGTAGCCCTTCTGCACGCCGCGCAGCCCGGCCGCGAGGATCACCGCGTAGGCCAGGTACGGGTTGCAGGCCGAGTCCAGGTTGCGGACCTCGACGCGGCGCGAGGACGCCTTGCCCGGCGAGTACATCGGCACCCGGACCAGCGCGGACCGGTTCGCGTGGCCCCAGCAGACCGCGGTCGGCGCCTCGCCGCCGACGACCAGCCGCTTGTAGGAGTTCACCCACTGGTTGGTCACGGCGCTGATCTCGCGGGCGTGGTGCAGGATCCCGGCCACGAACGCCCGGCCGATGTCGGACAGCTCGTACGGGTTCTCCGGGTGGTAGAAGGCGTTCTGGTCGCCCTCGAACAGGCTGAAGTGGGTGTGCATGCCCGAGCCGGGCTGCCCGCTGAACGGCTTCGGCATGAACGAGGCGCGCACGCCCTGCGTGATCGCGACCTCCTTGACCACGTACCGGAACGTCATCACGTTGTCGGCCATGGTCAGCGCGTCGGCGTAGCGCAGGTCGATCTCCTGCTGGCCGGGCGCGCCCTCGTGGTGGCTGAACTCCACCGAGATCCCCATCGCCTCCAGGGTCTCGATGGCGTTGCGCCGGAAGTGCGGGGCGGCGTCGTGGCTGGACTGGTCGAAGTAGCCGCCGGAGTCGGCGGGCACCGGTTCGGTGCCGTCGTCCGGCAGGTTCTTCAGCAGGAAGAACTCGATCTCCGGGTGCACGTAGCAGGTGAAGCCGGACTCGGTGGCCTTGGCCAGGGTGCGGCGCAGCACGTGCCGCGGGTCGGCCCAGCAGGGCGAGCCGTCGGGCATGTGGATGTCGCAGAACATCCGCGCCGAGTAGTGCTCGCCGTCCGGGGTCTCCCACGGCAGCACCTGGAAGGTGGTGGGGTCCGGCTTGGCGACCATGTCCGATTCGTAGACCCGGGCGAAGCCCTCGATGGCCGAGCCGTCGAACCCGATGCCCTCGGCGAAGGCACCCTCTAGCTCGGCGGGCGAGATCGCCACCGATTTGAGCATGCCCAGGACGTCGGTGAACCACAGCCGCACGAAGCGGATGTCACGTTCCTCCAAGGTGCGGAGCACGAACTCCTGCTGGCGGTTCATGCACGCAGCCTAAGAGTTCCAACTGCGAATTGCGTAACTGGTCCATGAACGCGGCGCTACCCGCTTCCGGCCGGCCGCGGTCCGGTGTGGCGAAGGGCATCCCGGGGCCACTTCGCCGCCCGGAGATGCCCTTCGCCGCCGAGGTCATCCGTTCGAGGTGCAGCGGGTTCCTTCGGCCGGGAGGGTCAGGTCGACCAGGTACTTCGTGGTCGCGTCGTCGATGCAGGTGACGCCCTGCATGAAGACCGTGTGCTGGGTGCCCTCGAAGGTCAGCAGGCGGCCGTGCAGGGCTTCCGCGAGCTTCACGCCGGCCTGGTAGGGCGTGGCGGGGTCGCCGGTGGTGGAGATGACCAGCGTCGGCGGCAGCGCACCCACCTCCGGCTCGGTGGCCTCGCCGGTGACCTGGACGGGCCAGAACGCGCACTTGTCGCGCGCCGCGCTGGGCGGGTTCCCGTTGTCCAGGAACGGCGCCACCTCGCGGTAGCGGCGGTCCGCCTCGCGGAGGATCGCCGGGTCCTCGACGCGCTGGTCGTCGACGCAGTGCACGGCGTCGAACGCGTCGGTCGTGTTGGTGTACTGCCCGTTGCTCTCGCGGCTGAAGTAGTTGTCCGCGAGGGCCAGCAGCCGCCGGCCGCTGCCCTGCCGGAGCTCGTTGAGCCCGTTGTCCAGCTGGTCCCAGAGGCTCGGCGCGTACAGCGCCTGGATCGCCGCCATGGTGGCGTCCTTGTAGGACAGCTCGCGGCCGTCACCGGCCGGGGCCGGGTGGTCCACCAGCGGACGGGTGAGCTGCTGGAACACCGCGACGGCCTGCGCCGGGTCGGAGCCAAGGGAGCACCCCTGCCGCTTGGCGCACCAGGCGGCGAAGTCGTTGAAGGCGCGCTGGAAACCGGCGCCCTGGGCGACGAGTTGGTCGACCGTGGACTGCCCGGGGTCGATCGCGCCGTCGAGCACCATCGCCCGCACGTTGCCGGGGAAGGTCTCCGCGTACTCCGCGCCGATCCGGGTGCCGTAGGAGTAGCCGAGGTAGGTCAGCTTCTCGTCGCCGAGCACCGAACGCAGCACGTCCATGTCCTTGGCGACCTCGCGGCTGCCGACGTTGGCCAGCATCTCGGTGCCGGTGCGCTCCGCGCACTTGCCCGCGTAATCGCGCTCCTCCTGCTCGGTCGCGGCGATCCCGGCGGGCGAGGTGTCCGCGTCGGAGTCGAGCCGCTCGGCGTCGCGCTCCGGGCCGGTCAGGCAGCTCACCGCCGGCTCGGAGGCGCCGATGCCGCGCGGGTCGAACCCGATCAGGTCGAACCGCTCGCCCAGGTCGGTCTGCTCGACCGACGAGGCGACGCTCGCGGCCGCGCTCATCCCGGACGCACCCGGGCCGCCCGGGTTCAGCAGCAGCGAACCGACCCGGTGCTCCTGGTCGGTGCCCGGCTTGCGCAGGATGCCGAGCGTGATTGCCTGCCCCTGGGGTTCGGCGTAGTTCATCGGGACTTCCAGCCGCGCGCACTCCAGGCCGGTGTCGTCGAAGGCGGTCCGGTCGCTGTCGGAAGTCGCGTACGGGGCGCAGGGCCCCCATGACAATGTCTGCCCGTAGTACCGCTCCAGGCCCGCCGGCACCGGTCCGGCCGGGCCCTTGTGCTCGGTGTGCGGCTGCAGCGGTGCTGTATCTCGCGAGGGCGGGCTGCACGCGGCCGCGCCCAGCAGGGCCACCACGGACAGCACGGTCAGTAGGCGGTTCACTCACGAATCGTGACACGCATCGCGCGGCGCGGCTCACACCGGGCAGCACGACGCAGGCGTGCGGCGTGCGCGAAGATGGGTGCATGCCCCAGCTGCGCATCGCACTCGCACAGGTCAACGCATGCGTCGGCGACATCGCCGGCAACAGTTCGATGGTCTTGGACTGGACCCGCCGCGCCGTGCAGGACGGCGCCCACCTCGTGGCCTTCCCCGAGATGGTGCTCTCCGGCTATCCGGTCGAGGATCTCGCGCTGCGCAAGTCGTTCGCCGCCGCGAACCTCTCCGAGCTGGAGGTGCTGGCCCGGCGCTTGCAGGACGCCGGCTGCGGTGACGCGCTGGTCGTCGTCGGGCACCTCGGTCGCGACGACGAAGGGCCGCGCAATTCGGCGTCGCTGCTCTACGGCGGCGAGGTCGTCACGACCTACCACAAGCACCACCTGCCGAACTACGGCGTGTTCGACGAGGCCCGCTACTTCGCGCCCGGCTTCGACCTGCCGATCGTGCGGCTGCACGGCCTGGACGTCGGCGTGGTCATCTGCGAGGACATCTGGCAGAACGGCGGGCCGGTGGCCGCGCTGGGCAAGGTCGGCGTGGACCTCGTGGTGTGCATCAACGGTTCGCCGTACGAGCGCGCCAAGGACGACGTGCGCACCCCGCTGGTCATCCGGCGGGCCGCCGAGGCCGGCGCGCCGATGGCGTACGTGAACCTGGTCGGCGCGCAGGACGAGCTGGTGTTCGACGGCGATTCCATGGTCGCCACCCCGGACGGCGAGATCCTCGCGCGGGCGCCGCAGTTCGCCGAGCACCTCACGCTGCTGGACCTGGAGCTGACCGCGGGCGGGCACACCTCGACCACCGTGCCCGCCGAGCCGGGCCCGATGCGGATGCCCGCCTTCGACGTCCAGCGGATCGTGCTGCAGCCGGAGCCGCTGCCGCACTACGAGCCGGTGCCCGCGCTGCCGCCCGCCGAGCGGCTCGACGACGTGGCCGAGGTGTGGTCGGCGCTGGTCACCGGGCTGCGCGACTACGTGCACAAGAACGGGTTCCGGTCGGTGACCTTCGGCTTCTCCGGCGGGATCGACTCCGCGGTGGTCGCCGCGCTGGCCGCCGACGCGCTCGGCGCGGACGCCGTGCACGGGGTGTCGATGCCGTCGAACTACTCGTCGGAGCACTCGCGGTCCGACGCCGCCGAGCTGGCGAAGCGGATCGGCTGTCACTTCGAGGTGCACCCGATCGCCGACATGGTCGACGTGTACGTGCGGCAGCTGGAGCTGACCGGGCTCGCCGAGGAGAACGTGCAGGCTCGCGCCCGGGGCGTGCTGCTGATGGCGCTGTCGAACCAGCGCGGGCACCTGGTGCTGGCCACCGGGAACAAGACCGAGCTGGCGGTGGGTTACTCGACGATCTACGGCGACGCGGTGGGCGCGTTCGCGCCGATCAAGGACGTGCCGAAGACGCTGGTGTGGAAGCTGGCGAAGTGGCGCAACGCCGACGCGGAGAAGCGCGGCGAGGTGCCGCCGATCCCGGAGAACTCGATCACCAAGGCGCCGTCGGCGGAGCTGCGGCCGGACCAGGTGGACCAGGATTCGCTGCCGGAGTACGACGTGCTGGACGTGGTGCTGGACGGCTACGTGGAGGGCGACCGCGGTTACGCGGACCTGATCGCGGACGGGTTCGACGCCGAGCTGGTCGAGCGGGTGCTGCAGATGGTGGACCGGGCGGAGTACAAGCGCCGGCAGTACCCGCCGGGCACCAAGATCACGTTCAAGGCGTTCGGCCGGGACCGGCGGCTGCCGCTGACCAACCGCTGGCGCGAGATCGCGCCGTGAGGTGACGCCCGGGTAGGAGGCGAGTTGGCAACGGGGCCGTGAGTCTATTGGGCTGTTGTAGCCGCCCAAAAGACTCACGGCCCCGTGACCAGCCGGAAGGTGCTCGGCCGCGGGGCGACCGATCGGCGGGCTTCGGTCGTGATTGGTTTGGGTTGCCATAGCGGCCCAAAACGCTCACGAGCCCTCGGCGGCGGAAGGAGGTGCAACTGTGTGGGCCGTGCACGGATTGTGCACTGTGGACGGACGTCTGGTGCTGTGGGCGGAGGATTCCGGGCTTCCGGCGCGGGTGGCCGGGCGCGCGCCGCACGGCACCGTGGCACATCCCTTCGCCGTGCCCGGCGAGGCGCTGCGGGACGCGCTGCCCGGTGAGCAGCTCAAGGTCGACTCCGTCCGCCTCCAGCTGCCCTCCTACGCCTCCGCGCCGGTCGCATCTCCCGAGCTGGTGCGGGATCCGCTGACGGCCGGACCGACACCGCGCGGCAAGCTGCGGCTGCGGGAATGGCTGGTTCCTGCCGTGTCGTGCAGCCCCGCGGCCGTGCTCGCGCTGCTCGATGAAGGCGTGCCGGGCTCCCGGTTGGGCGCGTCCGCGCATTTCCTGCACGGCGTCGCCGGATTCGCCGAGCAGGTGGTGTCGCAGGGCCGGGTGCTGCCCGCGCTGGTCTTCGAGGCCGAGCGGCCCGCAGCGCGCTGGCGCGCGGCGTTGTCCGGCACGGATTCGGCGCGGTTCGTGGCGCTGCGGGATTCCATGCCGCAGGCCTTCCGCTGCGAGCGCGGCGATCCACCTGCGGACGTCCTGCGCACGGCTCTCGATTCGCTGGTCGACGGCATCGCGCGCGCCCGGGTCGCCGACGTCGGGATGCCGGGCGGCCGGACCGTCGCCGCGGCGTGGCTGAACGCGCTGGCCCACGAGCCGCGGTTCGACGGCGACCCCGCGCAGGTGCAGAAGCTCGCCCGCCGCCTGGAGACCTGGCGCGCCAGCGGTGCCCGGGAAAGCCCGGTGCGGACCTGCTTCCGGTTGCACGCCCCGGAGGACGACGACCAGTGGCGGCTGGAGTTCCTGCTCCAGGCCGTCGACGACCCGAGCGTCCTGGTGTCCGCGAGCGAGGTGTGGCGGGAGGAAAGCCGGGTCCTGCAGCGGTGGGTCGCGCAGCCGCAGGAGTTGCTGCTCGCCGACCTCGGCAAGGCGAGCCGGGTCTTCCCCGGGCTCGACGCGGCGCTGGTCGTCCCGCACCCCACCGAGTTGTTCCTGGACGCCGACGGGGCGTACGAGTTCCTCACCAGCGCTGCACTGCTGGACCAGGCCGGCTTCGGCGTGCTGCTGCCGTCCTGGTGGGGCCGCACGCAGCAGCTCGGGCTGAAGCTGACCGCGACCAGTTCCGGCACCGCCGGGACCGTGTCGAAGGAATCCGGGCTCGGCATGGACGCCGTCGTCGACTACCGCTGGGACCTCGCGCTGGGCAACGAGCGGCTGACCGAGTCCGAGCTGGCAGAACTGGCCGCCGCGAAGGTCCCGCTGGTGCGGGTGCGCGGCAGGTGGGTCCAGGTCGACCGCAAGCGGCTGGCCGCCGGGCTGGCGTTCCTGCAGCGCTCCGGTACCGGTCAGATGACCGCCGGCGAGGCGTTGCTGCAGGCCGGGATGCGTTCCGAGGACGGCGACCTGCCGATGCCGGTGGTCGAGGTGAGCGGGCACGGGTGGCTCGGGGACCTGCTGTCCGGGCAGGCCGAGCAGTACCTGGAACCCGTTGAGCCGCCGGCGGGTTTCACCGCGACGCTGCGCCCCTACCAGCGCCGCGGCCTGGCCTGGCTGGCGTTCCTGGACCGGCTGGGCCTGGGCGCCTGCCTCGCCGACGACATGGGCCTAGGCAAGACCGTGCAGTTGCTGGCGCTGGAAGCGCTGACGCGCTCGGAGGGCTCGCGCGGCCCGACGCTGCTGGTCTGCCCCATGTCGGTGGTCGGCAACTGGCAGCGGGAGGCGGCCAGGTTCGCGCCCGCGCTGAAGGTGCACGTCCACCACGGCGGCGGGCGGCTCGGCGGCGAGGACCTGATGGAAGAGGCCGGCGGGCAGGACCTCGTCATCACGACGTATCCGCTGGCCGTGCGGGATTCGGCCGTGCTGCGGGAGATCCGCTGGGAGCGGGTGGTGCTCGACGAGGCGCAGAACATCAAGAACAGCGCCTCCCGGCAGGCCAAGGCGGTGCGCGGCCTGTCGGCCCGGCAGCGGATCGCGCTGACCGGCACGCCGGTGGAGAACCGGCTCGCCGAGCTCTGGTCCATCATGGACTTCGCGAATCCCGGCGTGCTGGGCTCGCTGAGCACGTTCCGGGCCCGGTTCGCGGTGCCGGTGGAACGCGACGGCGACACCGACGCCGCGGCCCGGTTGCGCCGCATCACCGGGCCTTTCGTGCTGCGGCGGCTGAAGACCGACCCGGCGATCATCGACGACCTGCCGGACAAGATCGAGATGAAGCAGCTGTGCAACCTCACCGCCGAGCAGGCGTCGCTGTACCAGGCGGTGGTCGACGACATGCTGGCGCGCATCGACGACAGCGAAGGCATGGAACGCCGCGGGCTGGTGCTGGCGACGATGTCCAAGCTCAAGCAGGTGTGCAACCACCCGGCGCAGCTACTCGGCGACGGCTCGCCGCTGCCCGGCCGGTCGGGGAAGTTGTTGCGGCTGGAGGAAATCCTCGAATCCGTGCTGGCCGACGGCGACAAGGCGCTGTGCTTCACGCAGTTCGCCGGGCTCGGCGGGATGCTGGTGCCGCACCTGTCGGCGCGGTTCGACACCGAGGTGCTGTTCCTGCACGGCGGCACGCCGAAGAAGGCCCGCGACGAGATGGTCCGGCGGTTCCAGGAATCCGACGGGCCGTCGATCTTCCTGCTGTCGCTGAAGGCCGGCGGCACCGGGCTGACGCTCACCGCCGCCAACCACGTCATCCACCTGGACCGGTGGTGGAACCCGGCCGTCGAGGACCAGGCCACCGACCGGGCGTTCCGCATCGGCCAGCGCCGGGACGTGCAGGTCCGCAAGCTGACCTGCATCGGCACCCTGGAGGAGAAGATCGACCGGATGATCGAGGACAAGAAGGCGCTGGCGCAGCTGGTCGTCGGCTCCGGCGAGAACTGGCTGACCGAGCTGTCCACCCGCGAGCTGCGCGACCTGGTCGCGCTGGAGGCGGAGGCCGTCGGTGAATGAGTGGCGCCGGTTCCCGCCCGCCGCGAAGCCGATCCGCGTCGAGGGCGGCATCAAGGCGCGCAGCAAGCGCGGCGAGATCGCGCAGACCTGGTGGTCGCGGCGGTTCATCGAGGTGCTGGAGTCCTTCGGCATGGGCGGCCGGCTGCAGCGCGGCAAGCGGTACGCGCGCGCCGGGCAGGTGCTGAGCCTGACGCTGTCGACCAGCCTGGTGGTCGCGCTGGTGCAAGGTTCCCGCCCGGAGCCCTACCGGGCGCGGATCGCGATCAAGGCGTTCACCGCGGACGAGTGGGAGCGGATCGAGCGGGCGCTGGCCGGGCAGGCGCTGTACGCGGCGAAGCTGCTGGCCGGGGAGATGCCGACGGACGTCGAGCGGGTCTTCGACGAGCTCGGGCTGCAGCTGTTCCCGACGACGATGCGGGAACTGACGATGGATTGTTCCTGCCCGGACTGGGAAATCCCGTGCAAGCACCTGGCGGCGGCCTGCTACCTGGTGGCCGAGTCGTTCGACGAGGACCCGTTCCAGATCCTCGCCTGGCGCGGCCGGGGGCGCGAGGAGCTGCTGGACCGGCTGCGGGCGCTGCGCGGCAGCGTGTCGGGTCCGGCGGCGGAGGAGCCCGACGAGGCGGCGCCGCTGTCGGAGCGCCCGGAAACCTTCTGGAGCGCACCGGAATCGCCGGCGGCGCCCGCGACTCCCGGCACGGAGCCGACCGCGCCGGACGCGCTGCTCGACGAGCTCGACCCGCTGCCGGTGCAGATCCGGGGCGAATCCGCCGTCGAGCTCCTGCGCCCCGCCTACCGGGCGATGGCGCGAACGGACCGTTCACCTCGATAGGCGACGCGAACGGACCGTTCACCTCCACCCGAACACATCGGGGTTCGGAGCGAACGGACCGTTCGTCGCGGTTGGCGGCGTGAACGGTCCGTTCGCTCGGTCACCGTTCCAGATGGTCGGACCGGCAGGACCGGGGCGCGTTCACCGGGTTGCAGCGCGCCGGGGTGCCGAGTTCGGCGACGTAGTCGGAGCCGTAGCGGGCGGCCAGGCCCGGTGCCGGGAAGTCCGTGCTGACGATCTGCGCTCCGCTGGCCAGCGCCGCTTCCAGCCGGGCGGTGTCGCCGGTGGTGGCTTCGGCCAGCGGCACGTCCGAGCGGGTGCGCACCAGGTATCCGCGCTTCACCAGGTCCCGGATCTGCGCGCCGTTCGCGCCGGTCGTTCTGCGAGATGAACGCCGCATCCCGGCCGGCCGGGCGCGGAATTGGGATCAATGGTCGGCCTGGTCAGGACCCGTGAGCATTTTGTGTCGCCATGGCAGCACAAAGTACTCACGGGCATTGATCAGGCCGGACGTCCATCCGCATGGGACCGATCGGAGCCGAGTCGCTACGACGCGGCGCGTGCCAGGGAAGCCTCCGAGAGGCTCGCCTCCCGACGCGCGCTGGCTTGCAGGGCCCGGAATGCTTCGGCCTGGTTGGCGAGAACGCGCACGCCTGCGTAGTTCACCGGGCTGTCGTCGACCTGCACCGAGATGACGTCGTCGCCTCCCCAGACGATGTAGAGCATGCGCAGGTAGTAGGCGGATCGGCCGTCGGTCCAGGAGCCGAACTCCGCTGTGTAGAGGCCGAACTCGCACTTCAGGCGGGCGAGCTCGGCTTCAGCCCATGGTTGCAGCTCCTGCCGAAGTTCCTCGGGATCGCACTGCTCGGGATCGACGACCAACCTGGCGACCTCCATGTCGGCTTCAGCCTCCGGCCGCACGGCTTCAAGCACATATCCGAAACGCACTGCCACCACTCCCCTACCCGCTGGATAAACTTCCGCTGCTTCACTGCGGAACGTGTTGGATTACCAACTCTGCGTAAGTTGTCATAGGTGAAGCACCTAGGTGTCAACCGAGTGAAGCGTGTCGCCAATTCGGGGAAGGACTGCGCCAGTGCCCCAGTCTCGCGCCACCATCGAACGGCGTCAGCTCGGTGCCGAGCTACGCAGACTTCGAGAGGCCGCAAGCAAAAGCCAGAAGGAAGCCGCCCAGGTCATCGAGTGCGACACGAGCCTGATCAGCAGACTTGAGCGCGGCCAACGCTCGCTGAAAGTCATGGAGCTCAACGCGCTCCTCGACTTCTACGACGCATCGAAGAATTCCCGCGACCGGATAGCCGAGATCGCCCAACTCGCCCGCCAACGGCTGCCACGCCGCCCCTACATTGACAGTCTTCCCGGAGCCTTTCACCGACTGCTCGATCACGAACAGGACGCCAACGAGCTTTGCTTCACGGAAGGCGACCTCGTACCTGGCATGTTGCAGACCGAGGGCTACATACGCGCGCTCATGCACATCGGGCGATCCCAGATCTTCGACGCATCACCGGACGACATCGAAGCTCGCGTCCAATTCCGCTTGCAGAGGCAAGAACTCGTCACTCGGGCCGAGCCACCCGAGATGTGGTTCGTGATCGGCGAAGCCGCACTGCGCCGTCCTCTCGGCAGCACGGACGTGTTGCGTGAGCAGCTGGAGCACCTGCTCGACACGATAAAGCAGCACGCCCACGTCGTCATCCAGATCGCACCGCTGTCGATTGTGGACCATCCGCTGCTCGGCGGATCCATCGAAATCCTTCGTTTCGGCGGCCTTGCGCCGGACATCGTGTATCAGCCAACGTTCACTGGTGGAGGCATGTACATCTCCGAAGAACAGGACTTCTTGGCATGCACACGAGCCTTCGACCGGCTACGTGCGGTGGCGCTGGGGCCGGAAGAATCTCGGTCGTTCATCGCCCAGCGTTTGAAGGAGCTCAACGATGACAGTTAACGACCGCAAGTACAGCTGGTTCAAGAGCAGCTACAGCGGGGCCAACAATCCAAGTTGTGTCGAGGCTCGGTTATCCGGCGGAGGCATCGAGATCCGGGACTCGAAGGATCCCGGTGGGCCGATCCTCCGCTTCGGGAGCTCCGCTTGGGCGCGGTTCCTTCGCGGGCTCGACAGGTGAGCTGCGCCCGTTCAGGTGAGGAGTGAAGAGCACCTTTCGCCAGATTACTTGGCAAAAGGTGCCTTTCACCTCGTCAAGGACCCTCGTTGATGGCAGGCATGGGGGCTCCGCCTGGGTTCCAGGTTTCCAGGAACTGGGGTTGGCGGGATGCGTCGACCAGCTCGATCCTCGCTCCGATCGAGTCCATCCGGTGGTACGCGAAGGCCCTGCCGTACGGGCAACCGGAGAACTCCTCCGGCAGACCCTGGTCGGCGAGCCGGCGCGCGCCGGTCTCCAGCGAACTCGTCCAGTAGCCGAGGTGGTCGAACCTGGCGCCCGCGGAAGCGTCCCACGGGCTGCCGGGCGGGCCCTCGATCAGCTCGATGAACGGCGCCCCGCCCTGAGTGAAGACGATCCGGTAGTCCCAGTCCCCGAGCCGGGCGGCCTGCGGTTCGTTCCACTCGACGCCCGCGGACGACTCGAAGTCGCGCATCGCCTTCTCGACGTCGGGCACGACGAAACACACGTGGTAGAAGGCAGTCACCGGAGCAGTATCTCCTCGAGGAGCACTGCCGGCGGGAGGGAGGCACCCCCAGTTGCCTCCCTCCCGCGCTCCCACGCGCTCCCGGTCATTAGACGCCTGGAGGGTCGTTTGGTTGCATCGTTGTTTTTCCCGTTATTGCCGGAGGTCGGGCCGCCGACTTGATCACCACCGGTTCCCTCTGCTCCAGTGCGGTCACGTCCGTGGGACGCGCGAACCGGGGAGCGGTCGTGGCAGACCGGCCTCAGTCGGTGATCCGCTCCAGCAGGCGGACGGTCACCTCGGCGCCGGCCTCCTTGCCGATCGCCTTGCGGACGTCCGCTTTCACCGGAAGCTTGTGCGTGCCGTCGCCCAGCGCCATGAACGAGCTCCGGAACGGCCGGCCGTCGATCGTGCCCCGGACCTTCACGAGGCCGCGGGTGCCGAAATACTCCGCCGACCGCGGCCAGACCACGTAGGTCCAGCCGCCCCGGTTCGGGCTCTTCTGCAGCGTCGCGGTGAACTGCTCGTCCATCGTGTGCTCCTCTCGCGAACCGCTCCTGGAGGTGCAGACCTCGCGGTGCCGCGGAACTCATCGCTCTGGTCTTCCCGGGTCCGAGCGGCTATGCATGTTCCGCGAAGATCGAAAGGCGGGCGTCATGCAGTGGAAGAAGTTCGGTTCCGGGTTGGCCGCGGCGGCCGTCGTCGCCCTGAGCACGGCGTGCTCCGCCACGCCGGTCGAGCCGGCGAAGCCCGCGGCGAGCCGGCTGGACGACGTCGTCCAGCGCGGTGAGCTGCGGGTGTGCAGCACCGGGGACTACCGGCCGTTCACCTACCGGGACGCGGCGGGCGCCTGGAGCGGCATCGACATCGACATGGCGCATGACCTAGCGGGCAGGCTCGGCATCAAGGCGACGATCGTGCCCACGACCTGGAAGACGCTGGTCGCCGACTTCAACGCGCAGTGCGACATCGCCGTCGGCGGCGTGTCGATCACCCTGGACCGCGCGAAGCAGGCCTTCTTCAGCACCGCCTACGTGGTCGACGGCAAGACTCCGATCACCCGCTGCGAGAACGTCGCGCGGTTCCAGACGTTGCAGCAGATCGACCAGCCCGGCGTCCGCGCCGTCGTCAACCCCGGCGGCACCAACGAGCAGTTCGCGAAGCAGAACCTCAAACAGGCCACCATCGTCGAACACCCGGACAACAACACGATCTTCCAGCAGATCCTCGACGGCAAGGCCGACCTGATGATGACCGACGCCGCCGAGACCAAGTGGCAGGCCAGGCAGCACCCGGAGCTGTGCTCGGTGCACCCCGACCAGCCGTTCACCTTCAGCGAGAAGGCGTACCTGCTGCCGAAGGGCGACGTCGTGTTCCAGCAGTACGTGGACCAGTGGCTCAACCTCGCGTTGCGCGACGGCACCTACGCGCGCATCGCGGAGCCCTGGATCGGCTGAACTGTGATGTTGGCCCTCGGGATGTGTCGGCGGGGTTGAGCGCGTGCGACGCTTCCCCCGCAACCATCCGCAACTACCCGGGGACCCGCGATGCGGGCCTCGAGGAAAAGGACGGTCAACGATGACTGCTGCCCAGAACCAGGGTGAGACGGCGGCGCCGTACGGATCGACGCCGGCCAAGCGGCGCGTGCGCATCCACCACCTCCAGCAGCTGAAGGAGCGCGGCGAGCCCTGGCCGATGCTCACCTCCTACGACATGTACACCGCGCGGATCTTCGACCAGGCCGGCATCCCGGTGCTGCTGGTCGGCGACTCGGCCGCCAACAACGTCTACGGCTACGAGTCGTCGCTACCGGTGACCGTGGACGAGCTGCTGCCGCTGGTCCGCGCCGTGACCCGGTCGGCGGAGCGGGCCCTGGTGGTGGCGGACCTGCCGTTCGGCTCCTACCAGGCGTCGCCGGAGCAGGCGCTGGCCACCGCGACGCGGTTCATGAAGGAAGGCCGCGCGCACGCGGTCAAGCTCGAAGGCGGCCGCCGCTACGCCCCGCAGATCGAGGCGCTGGTATCGGCGGGCATCCCGGTGATGGCCCACATCGGCTTCACGCCGCAGAGCGAGCACGGCCTCGGCGGCTACCGGGTGCAGGGCCGCGGCGACAAGGCCGACGAGCTGCTCGCGGACGCGCTCGCGGTGCAGGAGGCCGGCGCGTTCTCCGTGGTGCTGGAGATGGTGTCGGCGGACGCGGCGAAGCGGGTGACCGGGGAGCTGCACATCCCGACGGTCGGCATCGGGGCCGGGCCCGACTGCGACGCCCAGGTGCTGGTCTGGACGGACATGTCGGGCATGAACACCGGCCGCACGGCGAAGTTCGTGAAGCGCTACGCCGACGTGGGCGGCATCCTGGCCGACGCCGCCAGCCGCTTCGCGGACGAAGTCCGCGGCCACGCCTTCCCCGCCGCGGAGCACTCCTTCCACTGAGGTGACGCCGGGGTGCGCGGCGCCGGTCGCGCACCCCGGATCAGCCGCCGGCGGCCCGGGCGATGCGATCGGCCAGCTCCCGCGAGTAGCCGATGAGCTCGGGCGGGGACTCGATGGTGTAGGGCACGCCGACCGTGGCGAGGGTGACCGACAACCACTCCCAGGACTCGACGCTGGTGACGTAGCGGCAGCTGGTGTCGTCGATGGCTTCGAGCGACCCGGCTTCGGCGATCAGCCGATCGGAGACCACCGAGACCGGCGCCGCGAAGCGCACCACGCCGCGCCGCCCGCAGGGGAACCGGGCGCTGTCCTGGACGAAGCTCACCGGATCGTCGGCGGGCAGCTCGCGGGGCGCGAAGGTGGTGCCCGGAACGCTGAGCTCGCCGATCCGGTCGATGCGGTAGGTGCGCCAGTCGGCGCGGTCGCGGTCCCAGCCCAGCAGATACCAGCGACGGTCGAACAGCACCTGGCGGTAGGGCTCGACGCGGCGTTCGGTGTGCTTCCCGCTGCGGCTGGTGTAGTCGAAGCGCACGTCCTGGTGCATGTGCGCTGCGGTCGCGAGCAGCTGCACGGTTCGCAGATCCAGTGCCTGGGTCGCGCGGGCGGTCGTCTCGGTCGCCGAGGTGAGCGCCTGTATCCGGGCGCGCAGCCGGGTCGGCACGACGCGTTCGAGCTTGCGCAGGGCACCTTCGGCAGCATCCCCGGCGCCGCCCATCTGGGTGAGCGCGGCGATCCGCAGGCCGACGACGGTGGCGACCGCCTCGTCGTCGGTGAGCAGCAGCGGCGGCATGGCCCGACCGGCGACGAGCTGGTAGTTGCCGCCCGGTCCGCGCGTCGAGGAGACCGGGTAACCGAGCTCGCGCAGGCGGTCGAGGTCGCGCCGCAGGGTGCGCGGTGATGCGCCCAGCCTCGCGGCCAGCTCAGAGCCGGGCCAGCTCCGGCCGCTTTGCAGCAGCGAGAGCAACTCCAACAACCGTGTGCTCGGATCCGTCATCGCACTCGAACCTAACCGGAATTGTGGCCAGGATTCGACCACAACCGACCGTAGCGTCCCGGGTATGGCACATGAACCCGAGAAGATCGTCGTCACCACACCGACCGGACACGTGGGATCCCGAGTCGTGCGACTGCTCCTGCAGACGGGCGTGCGCCCGACGTTGCTGATGCGCGAACCCGCCAAGCTCGACGCGGCGACGCGTGACCGGGTCGACGTCGTGCAGGGCGACCAGGGGGATGCCGATTTCGTCCTCCGCGCGACGGAGGGCGCTGACCGCCTCTTCTGGGTGGACCCGCCCACGCAGGACGACGACCCGGCCGCCGGCTACGCCCGCATGGGCGCCAACGCGGCGCGCGCGGTGCGGGAGAACGGCATCGCCCGCACCGTGTTCCTCAGCAGCGTCGGCGCGGAGAAGCGCCACGGAGCCGGCGAGATCGATGGCCTGGCCCGGACCGAGGAACAGCTGGATGCCACCGGCGCCGACGTGCTGCACCTGCGCTGCGGGTACTTCTTCACCAACCTGCTCATGGATCTCGATGGCCTGCGCGAGGGCGTGCTCCGCACCCCGTGGCCCCTGGACTTCTCGATGTCCTGGGTCGATCCCCGCGACATCGGCGAAGTCGTGGCCGGGCGACTCCTCTCGGCCGGTTGGTCGGGGCGCCACGTGCAGGCCGTGCACGGCCCCGAAGACCTGACGTTCCCGCAGGTGGCCGAAATCCTGAGCGGCGCGGTGGGGCGCGAGGTGCACGCCGAGCGGATCACCGATGACGAGTTCCGCGCTTCGCTGCGATCGGCCGGTTTGAGCAGCGGACAGGTCGAGGGCATCGTCGGCATGTCGACCGGGCTGCGCGAGAACTTCGTCCCCGAGGACAAGCGCAGCATCCTCACCACGACACCGACCGCTCTCGCCGCCTGGGCCCACGCGCACCTCCGGCCCTTGCTCTGATCCGCGCGTGCGGGGGCTGTGCGCACAGCCCCCGCACGCCTACGGCTCTAGGCGGGCGGAGTGCCTGTGCCGAAGGGCTTGCCGCCCAAGGCTTCCCGGCCGTGCGGCGTGTCCCAGCCGGACAGGTCCGGGCCCGCCGGGACGATGCCGGTCGGGTTGATCTGGTGGTGCGTCGCGTAGTAATGGCGCTTGATGTGGTCGAAATCGACCGTGTCGCCGAAGCCCGGCGTCTGGAACAGATCCCGGGCGTACGCCCACAGGACCGGCATCTCGGCGAGCTTCTGGCGGTTGCACTTGAAATGCCCGTGGTAGACGGCGTCGAAGCGCACCAGCGTGGTGAACAGCCGGACGTCGGCCTCGGTGATCGCGTCGCCGACCAGGTAGCGGCGATCCGCCAGGCGCTCGGAAAGCCGATCCAGGCGCGCGAAAAGCCGCTCGAAGGCCTGCTCGTAAGCCTGCTGCGAGGTGGCGAAGCCGCAGCGGTAGACGCCGTTGTTCACGTCGGCGTAGACCCCCGCGTTGACCTCGTCGATCTCCGCGCGCAGGTGCTCCGGGTACAGCTGCGGCGCGCCTTCTCGGTGGTGCGCGGCCCATTCCGTGGACAGGTCGAGCGTCAGCTGCGGGTAGTCGTTGGTGACGACCTCGCGCTCCGCGACGTCCAGGACCGCGGGAACCGTGTAGCGGCCGGCGAACTCGGGATCGGCGTTCAGGTACGCCTCGGAGAGGAAGGCGATCCCGGTCGCCGGGTCCTTCTTCCCCGGATCGAGGGTGAAGCGCCAGCCGCGCTCGTCGCGGATCGGGTCGACGATCCCCAGCGACAGCACGTCCTCCAGCCCGAGCAGGCGGCGCACGATCACCGACCGGTGCGCCCACGGGCACGCCAGGCTCACCACCAGCCGGTACCGGCCCGGCTCCACCGGCCACCGGGACGAGCCGTCCGCGGTGATCCGCTCGGTGAACCGGTTCGCCTGCCGCACCCACTCGCCCCGAGTCGAGGTTTCCGCCGCGAACTGCGCTTCGGCCATGCACCCACCCTAGGCCCGGCGGCAACCCCGCACGGGGAGTGCGGTGTTCCGATTTTGCCTAAAATTGGGCGCTTGCGAACCGCACGCCGGGCTCCACCAGGGCGTTCTGGGTTCCGGTTTTGCCTAAAATTGGAGCGCCTACGCCTCTGCTGGGCGGGCAAGCGAAACCGTTCCGCCGGCGCGGTCCCACCACGAGCGCCCGGTTCCGCGCGGCTTCCTCGGCGTGGTCAGACCGAATTAGGGTTCCGGGCATGGATCTCGATCTCTCCGGCCGCTGCTTCCTCGTCACCGGCGCCAGCAAGGGGCTCGGCTTCGCCACCGCCCGCGCGCTCGTCGCCGAGGGCGCCGACGTCGTCGTGTCGTCCTCGTCCGAGGACAACACCGCTGCCGCAGTCGACGCGCTCGGCGACCACGCTCGCGGGCTCGCCGCCGACCTCACCGACCCCGCCGCTCCGCGCCGCCTGATCGACTACGCCCGGGAGCAGTTCGGACGTCTGGACGGCCTGTTCGTCAGCCACGGCGGCCCGCCCGCCGGGCTGCCCAGCGGGCTCGACGACGACACGCTGCGCCGCGGCCTGGAGATCGCCACCATCGCCCCGATCCGGATGGCCCGCGAGGTCGCCGCCGAACTCGGCGACGGCGGTTCGGTCGTGGTCCTGACCTCGACCTCCGGCGCGGAGCCGCTGACCGGGCTGGCCAGCTCGAACGTCGCCCGGCCCGCGACGCAGGGCTTCGTGAAGGACCTCGCCAACGAGGTAGGGCCGCGCGGGGTCCGGGTCAACGCGCTGCTGCCCGGCCGCTTCGAGACCGAACGAGCCCGCGAGCTGGCCGCGCAGAACCCGAAGGCCCAGGAGCAGGCCGAGCAGGCGGCGGCGCTGCGCCGGTCCGGCGACCCTGCGGAACTGGCCGCGGTCGCCGCATTCCTGTTGTCCCCCAAGGCTTCCTACGTCACCGGCGCGGCCTGGACGGTGGACGGCGGGCGGCGCGCCGAGATGTGATCGGGCTCGTCGGCTCCTGCTGCGGGCGCGCTCCACGCGGGTCCGCAGCAGGAGCTTCACGCCAGCCGAAGCTAAGCCTTGACGCAAGCATCAAGGTCAAGCCCAGATCCGGCGGGGCCGTGCGCCTCGCGGCGATTTCGCGCGAAATCGCCGCCCAACCGAGGCGGCTATGCGCGGGACCGCGCGGTCAGCCCGCGCGCTTGGCGAGCACGTCGGCGTGGCACGGCTTGGGCGCGCACCAGCAGCCCAGCGCGCGGCCGTTCAGCACGTGCTCGCGGAGCTCCGCGAGCAGGTTGGGCTGCTCGTCCAGCCACTGCTCGTAGTGCCGGACCATCGCCTCGCGATCGATCTTCGCCTCCTTGAGGAACGGGCTGGCGAACTCCGACTCCGGCCAGTGGTGCCGCGGCCCGGCGTGCCCCACGTAGGTCAGCAGGCCCTGCTCCTCCAGCCACGGCACCAGATGCTTGTGCGGGCCGTCCTTGCGCACGTTGACCACGATGGTGTGCCCGTCGAGCAGGGCATCCGCCCGCTCCCGCTCGTCGTCGTTCCAACTGCTCGCCTCGTCCGGCAGCACCACGAACCACCTCCGCCGCTCAGGGTGCCGCGCCCGGCGGCGGGGGACAATTCCGCGCCGCACGACGCCGATCACCCGGAGCCCGCGCAACTCCCCGAGGAATCGCGCCGGCTCCGGGTGATCGAGGCCGATGGTGGTGACGCGCGGTGGGCGCGTCGCCCGATCAGACGTCGGTGATGCGGAGGCCCGCGTGCGCCTTGTAGCGGCGGTTGATCGCGATCAGGTTCGCCGTGAGCGCCTCCACCTGGTGGGCGTTGCGCAGGCGCCCGCCGTAGATGCCGCGCACGCCCGGGATCACGTCGGCCAGCTCGCGGACCACGTCGGTGGCCTCCCGGTCGTCGCCGAGCACCAGGACGTCCAGGTCCACGTGGGTGACCGCGAGATCGGCCAGGGTCACCGCGGAGACGTGGTGGAACGCCGCCGTCACCCGCGACTCCGGCAGCAGCTGCTCGGCCTGCTGCGCCGCGCTGCCCTCCGGCACCGGCAGCGCGTACGGCCCCTTCTTGTCAAAGCCGAGCGGGTTGACGCAGTCGATCACGATCTTGCCGGCGAGCTCCGCCTGCAACGACTTCAGGAGGTCCGCGTGGCCTTCCCAGGGCACCGCGGCCAGCACGATGTCCGATGCCGCCGCACAACCCGCGTTGTCCTGGCCGGAGACGTCACCGCCGGCGATCTCGACGATCTCGGCCGCCGCCTGCTGGGCGCGCTCGGCGTTGCGCGAGCCGATCACGACCTTCAGGCCCGCCTTCGCCCACCGGATCGCCAGCCCCCGGCCCTGCGCACCGGTGCCACCCAGCACTCCGACCGTCATCTCCCGCACCTCAGCCACCCTCGGCCCCTTTCGTCGCCATCGACCGTACGCAATCCACGATCGACCTGAGGAGAGCAGTTCGCCACGGGGGTGTGGGTCAGGCCACTTCGAACGCGACGTCGCGGCGCACGGGATCGGCCTCCACCAGCCGCACCTGGACCTGCTGGCCCTCGCCGAGGCCGGTGCCGCTGCACCGCGCGATGACCGGCGGATCGGCCACGAACACCTCGCCGGCCGTGCCGTTGGGCACCCGCAGCACCGTCGCGGCGAACTCCTCGCCGACCCGCGACGCCAGCGACCAGGCCTGCGCCTGCGCGATGCAGGCCCGCTCCACCTGCCCGGCCACCCGGTCGGAACTGCCCATCGCCGAAGGCAGCCCGGCCAATGCCTCGTGCACCCACTCAGGTACTTCCCGGTCCGATGCCACCGCCAGGCAGACCTCGGCGCTGTAGCGATCGACCAGTCGCCGCAGCGGGGCCGTGACGTGCGCGTACGAGGCTCCGATGCCCGCGTGGTTGGCCTTCGCCGGCGCCCCGTCGCCGAAGGCGGTGTAGCCGGCGCCGCGAAGCAGGCGGGTCGCCGCCACGTGCACGGCCAGCGCCTCCGGGCGGATCGGGTCGAGCCCGGCGAGCGCGGCCGCGGGCGGCGTGTCCACCGGCCAGTGCACGCCGAGCCGGGTCGCCGACCGGCGCAGCCCGGCCACCGTTTCCGGCTCCGGATCGGGCACCGTGCGCAGCACGCCGATCCCGGCCGACAGCATCATCTCCGCCGCGCACATGCCGGTGAGCAGCGAGATCTCGGCGTTCCAGGCCTCGACCACCAGCCGCGGCCGCAACACCAGCCGCCACCCACCGCCCCCGTCGGATTCCACCTGCTGCTCGGGCAGGCCGAGTTCGATCGCGCCGCGCAGCACCGCCTGCTCCCGGCGCAGCCGCCCGACCTCCGGCAGCAGCTCGATGGACGGATGCGGGACGCCGAGCCGCAGCGAGCGCTGCACCCCGTCGTAGTCCAGCTGCGCGACCGACCGCACCAGCGCCCGCCGGACGTCCACGCCCACCGGCAGACCGTCGGAATCCAGGTCGATCGTCCACAACACCGCCGCTCGCACCTGGTCCGGCAGCAGGCTCGCGGCGTCTTCGGACAGCCGCGTCGGGTGCAGCGGAATGTTGCCGTCCGGCAGGTAGAGCGTCTGCCCGCGCCGCCGGGCCTCCACGTCCAGCGCTCCGCCGGGCACCACGAACGCGGCCACGTCGGCGATCGCGTAGTGGATCCGGTAGCCGCCGTGCCGCCGCCGGACCAGCACCGCTTGGTCGAGGTCCTTCGCGCCAGGCGGATCGACCGTCACCAGCGGGAGGTCGGTGGCGTCCACCCGCGCGCCGGTCGGCACCTGCTGCGCGACGGTCTGCTCCACCTCGGCCAGCGCGGCGGTCGGGTAGTCGAGGGGCAACCCCAGTTCGGCGCGGATCGCCGAGAAGTCCAAGCCCAGCTCCGGCCTGCTTCGGCCGGTCGGTAAGGCGGCGGCAACTCCGGTGCCACCCGGTGAGGTCCCCGCCGCCGCCACGAGCTCAGTCCTCGCTGTTCCAGCGCTGGTCGGCCTCGTCGGCCGCCTTGGTCCGCTCTTCGGCTATCTCGAGCGCGCGAGCCGCGGTCTCCCGGTCCGGGTACGGCCCCAGGCGCTCCGCAGCCCGGCAACCCGCCTTCGGCTCGACCTGCCGATGCGTCAAACAGAAGTACCAACTTCCGCGCCCCATGCATCGAGCCTCGCACGACGGCGCGCACCTGTCACGCGCCAGGCGGCGACACGACCGGTATGTCCCAACCTCACCAGGCCGGCGGTGGCGGCGCCGCCGGGGTCGGCTGCGAGCCGCCGGGAGTCTGCCGCGGGATCGGGTCCAGGCAGGACACCAGCACCTGGTGCGTCTCCGGGTTGTCGATGCGGCGCCCGTCCCGCATCCGGTACTCCAGCTCGCCGTTGTCGTCGACCTCGACGGTGCACCCGACCTCGGCGAGCTGGTCGTCGTCGAGGTCCACCAGCCGCTCGTAGCGGGACGGGACCACCCGGTACACCGGCCACTGCAGGTGCCCGAACGCCTGGTGGAACTCCGCCAGCAGGTTGCTCATCTGGTGCTGCCACGGCAGCGGCATCGCCTCGGCGAGCGATCGCGGCAGCACCGCGTACCCGGCGTCCACGCCGGGCAGGGGCCGGGCCAGGTAGTCCCCGAGCGGAGTGCTCGACGCGGGCGGACCGGACGGCCGCGGAATCGGGTCTGGTGTGAACATGGTCAACCCTTTCCGAAGGTCAGCAGGCCGTCGCCATTCTTACCTACCGCGCACCCCCGGCGGCAGGAGCTTGCACGCCCGTCGACGGCGTGTCGGCAGGCGGTGCAGGCACGTCGGCAGGCGGAACCGGCGCGGTCGACGGCGCGGTCTCGGCCGCCGGTGGTGGATCGGTGGCCGGGCGCACCACCGTGGGCAGCAGCTGACCGCCGTCCCACAGCTTCGTCACCTCGACCGATTCGCCGGGCTGCGGCGCGTGCAGGACCTCGTTGTCGCCCAGGTACAGCGCCACGTGGTGGATGCCCTTCGGGTCCCGGCCGTAGCCCCAGAACACCAGGTCACCGGGCTGCGCCTGGGACAGCGGGACGTGCACGCCGCCCTGGAAGTACTGCGTCTGCGAGTACTTCGGGATCTCCACCCCGGCCGCCTTCCACGCCTGCTGCGTCAGGCCCGAGCAGTCGAAGGAGTTCGGCCCCGCCGCGCCCCACACGTACGGCTTGCCGAGCTGGGTCTGGGCGTACTTGATGGCCTGATCGGCGAGCACGCCCGCGCTGGGCAGGTTCTCGCAGGCGCTGATGCCCTCGACGTCGCCCTCCACGCTCACCAGGTGCGCCGCCATCGGCTCCCACTTGTGGTAGCGCAGCGGGAACGCCGAGCGCTCCACCCGCTGGGCGGCCTCGCCGGGCCGCATCTCCTCCCAGCCGGGCACCGCGAGCAGCACGTCGTAGAACTTGTTGATCTGGTAGTCCACGTCGGTGACCTGCTGCACCGTGCCCCAGCCCATGGACGGCCGCATCTGGAAGATGCCCAGCGAGTCCCGGTCGCCGTGGAACAGGTTCGCCAGGTTCGACTCGGTCTTGCCCGCCTGGATGGCGATCTGCCAGGCCCGCGGCGGCAGGCCGCGCTGCTTGCCGATCTCGATGATGCGCTGGGCGATGCCGACCGACTCGTCGGTGAGCGTCGAGGCGTCCCGCTCCCCGCGTCCCTCGCCGTCGCCCCACGGCCCCAGGTCGGCGCTGCAACTCGACCAGCCGGCGCCGCGACCGCCGCTGCCGACCAGCAGCGCGGTCACCGCGCCGATGCCGATCAGACCTGCGAAACCCGCGAGCACGACGACCGCAACCACGAGCTTCCGCATGTCAGCCTTCCTTGTCGTACTGGGCGACTCGCCAACCGGCCGGGGTCTTGTTCACGGTCACCGCCAGCGCACCGATGTCGGTCGGCAGCCGCACCACCATCGAGCCCGAAGTGGAGCTGACCGCGCTGGCCGCGCCGGTGATCACGTTGCCCGCGTTGCTCGGGTCCACCGACGACATCTCGGTGAGGAACTCGTCGGTGGTGTACGGGCGGAGCTTGGTCAACCACTGCTGGCGGTCGGCGCCGACGGGGTGGTCCACCCACGCCTTGCCCCACTGCTCGACGACGGCCAGCCCGGCCGGGTCCGGGGCGACGGGCGCCGGGGCGGCCTGCGGCACCGAGATCGTCGGCGGCGCCTTCGTCCGGGTCGGCGGCGGAACGACCGCCGAGTGCTCGACGGCCCTGGTGCGGGAGGCGGCCATGTTCGAGCTCGGCGCCGGCTCGGGCAACAGGTACCCGACGACCGTGGCCACCGCGGCGAGCGCGACCACCGCGCCCACCAGGTGCTTCGGGGAGCGCAGCGGCCAGCCCCACAACCTGCGGTACACCGCGGCCCGCCCGCGGTGCGTGCGGATCGGCATCAGCTCCCCCTCTTGCGCCAGGTGCCACCTTCGAAGCGGCGAAGCCGCTTGGCCCGCCTACGCAACTCGCACCGCCACGCACGATGAGCCCGTCGACAATTCCTCAGCCATCTGCGACCTCCAGGCCTCGGGACGGCCGGTAGACCACGTAGACCGGACGTCCGGCCACGACCTCCATCTCCGCTCGGCGCGGTCCCGGCGGCTCCGCCGCTGGGCCGGGCACCGGGGAGCCCGCCGTGCGCGACGGGATCAGCACCGGATCTTCGTCGATCCCATCCCATTTGGCATCCGCCACCGGGTTGGTATCGACGACTCGGCTCGTGCTCCGCGCCTCCGGCAGCGCCGCCGCACCACCCGGTCGGCGCACCGCGCCTCCGATGGGCAGAGCGGCGCTCGCGCCCGACGCGACCGCCGCCGGCGCGTCGCGGTCCAACCGCTGCGCGGTCGCGACCGACATGTGCTGCGCCTCCGGCCGGCTCCGCCAGCGGCCGCGCTGCGGTGTCCCGGACTCCTCGTCGGGATCCATGTCGCGGACCTGGTCCCAGAAGTTGCCGCCCTCTTCGTCCCGCTGGGGGCGCCCGCGGAATCGCGAGAAAAAGCCCTGCGGGGCGCGCGGCACGGCGCGGCTGACGGTGCCCACCGACAGCTGGACCATCTGGCCGATCCGCCGCACGGGCTTGGCGACCAGCAGGAACACGATCGTCACCAGCGCGGCCAGCAGGATCTGGGTGAGCGCGGAGAAACCGCGCAGCGGGTCGAAGATCCAGGTCAGGATGAGGGTGTGCAGGCCGGCCAGCGCCGAAATCATGACCACGTTGAGCACCGCCGCGCCGGCCACCCGGCCGATCGTGCGCAGCACTTGGTGGTAGATCAGCGCCACCAGGCCGATCAGCGGCCCCGCCAGGATCAGCACCCGCAGCAGCACTTGGGCGAGCAGGATCGTCGCCTTGGCCAGCAGCTGGAACGCCGCGTAGGAGAAGCCCTGCACCAGCGCCAGCACGCCGGCGCCGACGCGGCTGCCGTCGACGCCCTGGAAGTAGCCGTAGGAGCTGCCCATCTTCCCGGCGACGTCCTCGAACGCCTGCTTCTTCGGTTCCGGCGAACCGGCGTCGGCCCCGGCGTTGACCTCCTGCTTGGTCCACGACTGGGCGCGCAGCAGTTCCCGGCCGAGTTGCTGGGCCTGCGGCGAGTCGGGAGAGCCGAACTCCCCGCGCAACCAGTTGCGGTAGATGACCTGGTCGTGCAGCAGCGTGGGCAGGGCGTTGCTCTCGTCGACGCCGACCTCCCGCAGGAACCCGGCCTGCACCGCCGACGTCCCGGTGATCACCACGTCGTCCAGCGCGTGCGTGTAGACCAGCGGCGTCAGGTAGGTCGCGGAGGCGAACCACAGCCCGGCCAGTGCCCACATGCCGCGCTTGCCGATGGAGGCCAGGTCGCCCGACCAGATGTAGCGGAACAGCACTATCGCCAGCACCAGCGCGACCAGCCCGAACCAGGGGGTGAACACGCTGTCGTAGAGCGCGACGGTGCCGGTGGCGATGACGTCGTCCAGCGGGTCCAGCAGGTCGCCGTTGAGCAGCGCGTAGTGCAGGCCGTTGGTCGCGCCGACGAGGTTCTTGGCGATGTTGAACATCTCGTTGCCGAGCCACGTGTCGACCAGCGCGTTCGGGTTGGTCACGCCTTGCGGGCCGCAGCCGAGGTCGTAGGTGTGCCAGACCAGCCCCGCGTAGCCGACCTCGTCGTAGGCGCTGCCCGGGTTCCCGACGCCCATCGGCGCGGGGTCCAGCGCGCCGACCATGCCCGAGCCGGGGCGCTCCGGGTTCGGCGCTTCCTTGCAGTCCAGGCCTTGGCCCCAGGCCGGGGCCCCGATCAGCGCCTGGATGGCGATCAGCCCGGCGACGAGCGCGAACGCGCGGCGCTTCGGAGCTCCCGCGGCGAGCCGCTCACGCCGCTTCCGGTGGCGGCGGAACAGCACCGCGACCACCAGCGCGAACAGCGCGGTCGCGAGCGCAGCGCCGCTGATCTGGCCGTTCACCGCGCGTCTTCCCCACCCCGCTCGCCCGGCCGGCCGGTCGAGCGCTCGCTGCCGTCGTCGGCGTAGCCGATGCCGACCGTTTCGAGCTCGAACTCGTCGAACGATTCGTAGTCGTCCGGGTATTCGTCGCCCGACCCCAGCGCGGGGGCGCCGGAGTCGGAGTTCGCCCCGTCGGCGGCGGGCGCCAGGGACCGGTGCTCGGCGTAGTCCTCGGCGGCCGGCGTGGTGTCCAGCGCGTCGCGCAGGTGCTCCAGGTGGGGTCCGGAGAAGTCGATGCGGATCTTCTCCACGCCGCCGGCGCCGTCGCCGAAGATGAACTGGCGCGGTGAGCGGTCGCGCTCGGTGGCGTTGCGGGCCGGGCCCGGCCGGCGGCCGAGCGCCGCCACCACCTGCTCGTACCCGGCGCCGACCGGCACCTTGAGCAGCCGCAGTGCGTCGGCCTGCGCCTGCTCGTCGTCCAGCCGGCCGATGAAGACCGAGTCCAGCAGGGACACGAAGCCCTGGATGCGCAGGAAGTCGGCCGGGATCTGGCTCGACAGCAGGACCCGGACGTTCCACTTCCGGGAGTCGCGGGCGAACCGGTTCATCAGCACGCGGCCGGTCGGCACCTCGGAGAGGAAGAACGCCTCGTCGATCCACACGCCCTTGCGCTCGTTCTTGGGCCGCTCGTAGATCGACCGCTGCGTCAGCCAGGCGGCCAGGTTGAGCATCTCGACGCCGAGCGCCTCCGCGTCGGTCCAGTGCTCCCGGCCGACGCCGTCCTTCGGCAGCGTCAGGCCGGCCATGGTCAGCACCGTGAGCCGGTCCTCGCGCCGCTCCGAGTACGGGTCGGCGTTGACCTCGGGGATCAGCAGCGACATCCGTTCCCGGATCTCGTCGAGGAAGTCGGCCACCACCACCGCGTGCTCGTGGTGCTCGCTCGCGTCGCGGCGCAGCGCCTCGAAGACCATGCCCGGGTGGGCGTCCGGCCGCCCGCCGACGGCGCGGACCGCGCGCAGCAGCACGATCCGGGTCTGCGGCAGCCTCGCCACCTCGTACGGCAGCAGGCCGGTCAGCACGTCGAGCACCAGGCGGCGCCGGGTGGCCGCGGCCAGCGCGCGTTCGCGGCGCCAGCTGCGCTCCGGGTCCTCCTCGTCGACGAAGTGCTCCAGGTCCGGTTCGGCCACCACCCGGTACGGGTTGAGGATGCCGGGCTGGGCGTTGAGCAGGTTGATCGGCCGGGCGTAGGGCCGCAGCTCGGGCAGCGTGCACAGCTCGGCGAGCGGGCCGGACGGGTCCAGCAGCGTCCAGTGCGCACCGGAGCGCAGCGTCTTGTAGACGATTCCGCCGCCCAGGAAGGACTTCCCGCCACCGAGCCCGGCGACCATCGCGGTCAGGCCGGAGGCGTCGCGGATCTCCTGCGCCATCCACGGGTCCCAGGCCACCGGGCGCCGGGTCGCGGTGCAGGTCTCGCCGAGCAGCGCGCCGCGCCGGTCGCCGACCTCCGCCGTCGCCTGCGGCACCGCGGACGCCGCCCACACCACCGAGCCGCGGCGCAGGTAGGCGCTGTTGGCCAGCGGCTCGCCCGGGATGAACTCGCGGGCCATCGCGTACTGCGCTTCGGGGTGCTCTATGGCGATCTTGGGCTTGTAGAGGTCGAGGATCTGCTGCGCCAGCCGCAGCGCGTCCCGCTCGGTGGGGCCGGACACCCCCAGCCGCCACCAGGACTTGACGCGGGTGGCCAGCGCGGTGAAGCCGGAGGTCATCTCGTCGTCGACCTCGAGCACCCGGCCCGCCTGCCGGGCCAGCGAGGTCGGCGGCTCCAGGCCGTGCTCCTCGGTGTAGTGCCGGACCTGGGAGCGCACCTTGTTCATCTGCCGCTGCAGCTCGCCGCCGACGTCCTCGGGGCGGCGCACGTAGATCCGCGCGGACCACTCGACCGGCGCGGGCAGCCGGTCGGAGTGCTGCACCCACGGGTCGTCGATCTCCGGGATCTGCAGGCCGTGCGTCTGCCCGACGGTGAGCACCGCGAGGTGGCGGGTGACGCCCGCGTTCGAGCCGGTGCGGCCGCGCACGGTCACCGTCGGCGCGTACGGGTCCTGGTGCATGTCGGAGGCGTCGGTGAAGGACGCGAGGTCTTCGGGTTCCCACGGCGCGCCGGGCACCGCGGGCAGGTTGCGGGGCGCGGGCAGTCCCAGCGAGCACGAGCGGTGCATCAGCCAGGAGATCTCCTCGGCGGTCACCGGGCGCCCGTCCAGCCCGGCCGAGCCGATCACCTGGTCCAGGTGCTCGACCTCGCTGTCCAGCGCGACGAGTTCGGCGTCCACCGCCTCCGGGAACACCCGGCGCAGCAGCGGCGCGGCGCGCTCCACGGCGCGGTCCACCACGTTGCGGGTCTGCACCTGGACGCCCAGGTAGACCTCTTTCTCCGCCATCGAGCGGCCCATCAGCTGCTGCTGCTCGCCGACCATGTAGTCGTCGAAGGACAGCGCGCCGGGCGTGTCCGGCAGCGGGTAGCGCGAGTTGTGCACGTGCGCCTCGGCCCACATCCGGATCGGGTACGGCCGGTTGGTCACGCGCAGGTGCATCCAGCGGCCCTGCAGCTCGGCGTACTGGCCGGCGATCGCCGCGATCAGGTCCTGGCGCTGCGAGTCGGAGCGGAAGGACCAGCGCTGCGGGGAGAGCCGGTACCAGGCGAACACGTCCTGACCGGTGCGCAGCAGGTGGCCGTCGATGGACCGCGCGGCGATCGACGGCGTGTAGTTCGGGATCGACTGCTCGTCGCCGGGCCCGCGGCCGCGTTTACCCGGTTTGCCCTTCGCGCTGCGGACCTTGCCGTTCGAGCCGCGGGGACCCGGAACCTGGTGCGTGTTGCGCTCACGGCCTGGCCGGCGACCGAACACCGCGAACCTCCTTGCTACGCGTGCGCCTGCTGGGAACCGTGCTGCGGGCGGCCGGCTGCTGCCTGGGCCGGGCGGGCCGCTGCTGCGGCGGCACCGGGCGTCCCCGCTTGGACTTCTTGGGCCGAGGCCGCTGCCTCCGCACCTTGACCCGGGCGGCGCTGGCGGCTCCGCCCGTGCCGGACGTCTTCTCGCGGGGCGCGGTGAGTTCGCGCAGCCACATCACCAGCACCGCGCCCAGCGGTCGTTCGTGTCCGATCCGGGAGCAGATGATCCGGGTCATGACGATCGTGATGATCACGGCCCACGCGGTGGAGAAGAAGTCGAAGCCGATGTTCATCCGGCGTTCCACGGCGAGCACGAGCAGGAACACCACGAGGCCCACGCCCCAGGCGACGTAGCGGGCGCGCCACGGGAAGGTCGCCTTGGGCGGGCCGAGCCAGACCGCGTCGACCCGGTAGATCTCGTCGTCGGTCCGTATTCGCACGCCGGATCACCCGCCGGTGGTGCTGAACAGGCCCGCGATGAACGTGCCGATGTTCACGCCCGCCCCGTTCACCGCCAGGCCGATGATCGCGAGCGCGACGATCACCCCGCCGACGCGGCGCATGACGCCCGCGTTGTCGCCTCTGCCGCCGCCCAGCCAGAGCAGCAGGATCGCGACGGTGAGCAGCAGCAGCGGCAGCAGGTTTTCGAGGATCCAGCCCTGAATGCCTCCGGTGCCCAGCTGCGTCTGCTGCGCCAGTACGTCCAGTTGCGCCAGAGTTTCCAGCGACATGGCGGTCATCTCTTTACCCCTGATAGCGCGGAGTGTCGTCGGGTCGGTACCTCAGCCCGCCGGGCCCGGCCCGGCACGCAGGTACGAGTAGAACATGACATGGTCACCAGAAGTAGTGGTTGCGAGTTCCGGTGTGGCGGAAACGGTGTCGCGGAGCCCTCGTCGTCACGCCGCGAATAGGCCGTTCGGGCAGGCCGCTTTCGGCAGAACACCGGGAAAAAGACGCCCACCAGGCCGGTTCTGGTCTGGATTCGTGTGGCTGTTCACCCGCTTGCGAGCCCCTTCGTAACACACCGTGCATGACTTCGGTGAGCCAGTGGATTTCCGCACATCGCGTCATGATGCACCCGACCGGATCACGCGAATGTGAAGCCGCGGGGCCGGATCGAAACAAGGTGATCTTGACGCGCCAACTCAGGGTAGCGGTTCGGGTACAGCGCCCGGCGGGCAGGGGCGGCCGCCGCGACCGGCCGGATTGTGCACAGTGGACGCTCCACCGGCCGGAATGCCGCGAGTCCGCTACTGGCTCACCCAGTAGGCGTAGGACTGGTAATCCGGGTACGGGCCGAGGAAATCCTGCAACGGGCCCAGCTCGACGGTCAGCGTCGAGCCGGTGACCAGCGCGGCCGGGATCGCGAAGGTGCTCTCGACCCAGCCGCGCGGGTCGGCGTCGAAGTTCCAGACGCCCGCGACCTCCCCGTTCACCGAGACCTGGACGGCGCGGGAACCGGTCGGTTCGGCCCCGAGCGGCTCGGTCGCGTCGACGCGGCCGGTGATCGTCACCGCGCGGCCGGGGATCAGGTCGTGGAAGGTGACGGTCTCGCCGCCGACGACGTGCCGGCCGCTGTCGACGACGTCGCCGCCGTCGGGCCCGGTGACCGTCTTGACGTGGGTGCGCGGCTGGAAGCCCTGGTGCGCCGGGACGACCTGGTAGTCGTGCCGCTCCTCGTCGCGCAGGTCGGCGACGTTGAGCCGGTCGCGGATCTGCCCGTCGGCGGCCAGCAGCGGCTGGTCGCCGGAGCCCAGCGCGTTCCAGTCGGCCTGGTAGATGGTCACCTTGGTGCAGGTCCGCGCGGCCTGGCAGGCCGACATCCCGCCGAGCGTGGTGTGCGAGAACGTCGGCGACTTCAGCTCGAAGGTGATCAGCTCGCGGCCGAACAGGCCGGCCTCGCCGAGGCCGTGCACGCTCCACGAGTCGAAGATGGCGAAGTAGTCCGGCCGCCGGTCCTCCGGCAGGTACCGCAGTTCCTCGTAGAGGCTGCCTGCGCCGTGCAGGTTCGGGGTGGCGAACCCGGTGGTGGCCAGCCCGATCAGGTCGACCACGTAGCGGTCCGAGAGGTAGGTGATGGCGCCGACGTCGTTGACCGCGACGTTCGCCCCGCGCGGCAGGTGCCCCTTGATCCAGTGGGCGATGCTCACCTGCTGGTCCCGGATGCCGGCCGCCTGCTGGGCCTGCCGCAGGCTCCACGCGGGCAGCTGGGAGACCGTGAACAGCAGCGCCAGCACGACACCGCCGGCCAGCACGGAGCGCCGCGCGCCGCCGGTGAACAGCTGGGCCGCGGTGTGGATGCCGACGACGGCGAACAGCAGCAGGATCGGCATCAGCGGCTGCACGTAGCGCATGTGGTGGACGTCGGCGAATTCCAGCGTCGACACCGAGGCCAGCACCAGTACGACACCGATCCCGGCGGCCAGCGCCAGACCGCGCCACTGCGGGGACCGCCGGAACAGGCCGATCACGCCGATCACCGCGAGCAGCAGCGCGCCGGGGAAGACGTAGTCCTGAGTGGACAGTCCCGAGAAGGCGGTCAGGAAGGTGCGGAAGTTGCTGAGCACCTTGTCCGCGACTTCCAGCGGGTACACCGCGGGCATGTGCAGCAGCGACTTGGCGAGCACGCCGTTCTGCTCCGCCGAACCCGTCACCGCCCAGTAGAACGCGTAGAGCCCGGCGGCGGCGTAGACCGGCAGGCCGATCCAGGCGATCCGCCCGATCACGCGCGGCCAGGCGGCGCGGGTGCCGCGGGCGTGCGCGATCACGTGCCAGATCATCGCCAGGCCGAGCACGCCGGCGAACAGCAGCGCCTCGGTCCGGGTCAGGGCGGCCACCACCGCGACCAGCGGCGTCCACCGGAACCGGTTCGTCGCACGCTCGGCGGTGAACACCAGCAGCAGCGCGACGAGCAGGAGCGCGACGAACGCGATCTCCATGCCGCTGGTGGCGCCCCAGGCGAGCGGGCCGCTCAGCGCGACGAGCAGCCCGGCCCAGATCCCGACCTGGCGGTCGGCCAGCCGGGTGCCGAGCCGGTAGGTGAGCGCGGCGGTCAGCGCCATGCACAGCGCGCCGAACAGCATCGCGAACGGCAGGAAGGCTTCGCTCGGCAGGCCCAGCGCGTAGGCGCCGCCGAGGATCAGCACGTAGAGCAGGCTGCTCGCGCCGGTGCTGATCGGGTCTCCGGTGTTGTACTGCAGGAAGTGCCCGGTGCCGATCTGCCGCGCGTACTGCAGGTGGATGTACGCGTCGTCGACGGGCGGGATGAAGTGCCACTGGTTGTAGGCCAGGTTGACCACCAGGAACAGCACGGTGACGAGTAACGACAGCCCGCCGATGAGCCACGCGGCGGCGTCCCGCAAGGACCGGCGGGCCGGCCGGGCGGTCGTCCCGGCCGCGGCTTCGGCGGGTGACCCGGCCGGTATCTCGTCGTGTTCGTCGGCGCTGGGCGCCACGAATCTCGTCATGCTCGCTCCGAACGGTGGATCAGCGCGTTCCGATTTCGACGCGCGAGAAGAAAGGAGGGCGCCGGCCGACGGCGCGAAGCACGGCGCGGCGACTGCGGACTCCCGAGAAACCGATGCCGGACCGGCACCGATCGCCCCGACCTCAAGAACCCAACGCCGTTACCCTCCGCAACTGAACGCACACGCTGGGGAACTTCGCAAAACGCCCATCGCGCGCACGCCGAGATTAACCCTCCCGGGGGATCCGCCGGTTGCCGGGTCGATCTTGTTCGGCGGCGCCCGGCCCCGCGTCGACCACCTGCGCGGAAAGCCCTCCGGACCCTCTAGACTCGAACGCGCGGATGAGTCGGCCGGGTGACCGCGGCAGGAGCGATCTCGTCGAGGAAAGTCCGGACTCCACAGAGCAGGGTGGTTGCTAACGGCAACCCGGGGCGACCCGCGGGACAGTGCCACAGAGAACAGACCGCCCGGCGTTTTCGCCGGGTAAGGGTGAAACGGTGGTGTAAGAGACCACCAGCACCCCGGGTGACCGGGGTGGCTCGGTAAACCCCACCCGGAGCAAGGTCAAGAGGACGCCTTCACGGCGTCTGCGCGGACGTTCGAGGGCTGCTCGCCCGATGTTCGCGGGTAGGCCGCACCGAGCCTGCCGGCGACGGCAGGCCCAGATGGATGGTCACCGACCGGGCCGGCCGCAAGGCTCCCGAGAACAGAATCCGGCTTACAGGCCGGCTCATCCGCCACAGCCCGTCCATCCGAGGGCTCGTCTTCCACGGCATCCGATGGGTTCCCAGTTTCAATTGAAACTGCGGGCCCACCCGCGCTCAGGCGCCCTGGCCGACGGGCCGGGGCTCGGCCCGGGCCAGCCTGCGCAGAGCGGCCGGGCCGGCGCCGATCCGGTCGAGGCCGAGCAATCCCGCGCCGATCACCGGCGGCGCCTCGACAACGCGGACCTCCACCTCCGGCGAGACCTTCGCGCAGCGCCGCGCGATGTCCGGCAGCAGCCGCCGCCCGGCCCCGGCGAGCACCCCGCCGCCGAGGACCACCGCCGCGGGCCCGTCGAGCAACCCGAGGCGGCGCAGCGTCACGGTGGCGAGCAGCCCGACCTCCTCGGCGAGCCGGTCGACCAGCTCGCAGGCGATCGCGTCGCCGCCCTCGGCGACCTCGAAGAGCACCGGGCACAGCCCGTGCAGTGCGGTCGCGGGCAGTTCTTCGAAGTGCAGCGCCTCGACGACCTCCGCCGCGGTGCGCGCCCCGAAGTGGGCCAGCACCGCGGGCAGCAGTTCGGTCGGTGCGCCGCGACCGTCTTCGGCGCGCACCGCCCACCACAACGCCTCCTGCCCGAGGAACGCACCGCCGCCCCAGTCGCCGGAGATCCGGCCGATCGCCGGGAACCGGGAGGTCCGGCCGTCGGGCGCGACCCCGACGGCGTTGATCCCGGCACCGCAGACCACCGCGACGCCGACGCCGTCGTCGGTGCCGGCGCGCAGCAGCGCGAAGGTGTCGTTGTCCACCGTCGCCGAGTCGGACCAGTCGCGTTCTTCGATCGCCCGGCGGAGTTCGGCCTCTTCCCGGGGCAGATCGGCCCCGGCCAGGCACGCCGCGGTGTGCACCGCGAACGGCTCCGCGGTCGGCAACCCGGCCAGGGCGGCGGCCCGTCGCGCCAGGTCCGCGAGGCTGTCCAGGCACCGCCGCACGCCGACGTGCTGGGGCGATGCGCCGGGCCCGCGCACGGCGGCCAGCACCGAACCGTCGGCGGCGACGAGCAGCACGTCGGTCTTGCTGTTGCCGCCGTCGATGGCCAGCACCGCGGGCTTCATCGGGCCCACGGCAGGAACGGGGCGTTGCGCCGGACGAGTTCGTCCGCCAGCTCGTCGGCGACGGCGTGCTGGCCGATCAGCGGGTGTGCGAGCAGCGCGTCGGCGACCCGGTCGCGGCCGCCGCGCAGCGCGGCGTCCAGGGCCAGCTGCTCGTACCCGGCGACATGGCCGATCAGGCCGGCCAGCGCGGGCTCGACCGGTCGCACCGGCAGCGGCCCGGCCCCCGTGGAGTCCACAGCGGAGTTCGTTTCGACGACCATGTCGTCCGGCAGGAACGGAAGCGCGCCGTCGTTCCGCACGTTCACCACGTGTTCCGCCGGGCCGCCCGCGGTCAGGGCGTGCACCAGCTGCACCGCGGCCTCCGAGTAGTAGGCCCCGCCGCGCTTCGTAAGCTCCTCCGGTTTCCGCGTCACCGACGGGTCCGCGTACCGCTTGAGGAGGTCGCGTTCGACGTCGGCGACCACGGCCGCGCGGGGCGGGGATTTGCGTTGCTGCGCCAGCACTTCGTCGTGGGCGTAGAAGTACTTCAGGTAGTAGGACGGCACCATGCCGAGCCGCCGCATCAGGCCGGGCGGCAGGCCGATGTGCCCGGCCAGCGCGTCGGCGTGCTCGGCCAGCAGCTCCGGCAGGACGTCGCGGCCGTCGACGCGGACCCCGCGCACCCAGGTGAGGTGGTTCAGGCCGGTGTGCTCGAGCCGGACCGCATCGGGCGTGACGTCGAGCAGCTGCGCGATCCAGCGGCTGAAGGTGATCGCGACGTTGCACAGCCCGACCGCGCGATGCCCCTCCGCCAGCAGCGCGCGGGTGACGATGCCGACCGGGTTGGTGAAGTTGACGATCCAGGCGTCCGGCGCCACGGCCCGCACGTGCTCGGCGATGTCCAGCACCACCGGGACGGTCCGCAGCGCCTTCGCGAGGCCGCCGGCCCCGGTGGTCTCCTGCCCGATGCAGCCGCAGTCCAGCGGGAACGTCTCGTCCCCGAAGCGCGCTTCCTGACCGCCGACCCGCAGCTGCAACAGCACGGCCGACGCCCCGCCGGCGGCTTCCACGACGTCCGGCGTGGTGCGCAGCCGCGCCGGGTGACCCGCCTCCTGCAGCAGCCGGCGGCAGAACGCGGCGACGACCTCCAGCCGCTCCGCGTCCGGATCGACCAGCACGATCTCGTCGATGGCCGGCTCCCGCCGGACCGCGAGACCGTCGATGAGTTCGGGCGTGTAGGTGGAACCGCCGCCCACCACGGTCAGTTTCATCGCTGGCTACCCCTTGACTCCGGTGAAGGTGATACCGCGGACGAAGGCTCGTTGCGCGAACAGGAAGAGCACGATGACCGGCAGCATCACCAGCACGGTCGCGGCCATCGTCAGGTTCCACTCCACCCGGTGCATGCCGCGGAACGACGCCAGCCCGACCGACAGCGTCCAGGACTGCTGGCTCTCGCCCGCGTAGAGCAGCGGGCCGAAGAAGTCGTTCCAGGTGTAGAGGAAGCAGAACAGCGCCGCCGCGGCGATGCCGGGCCGCGCCATCGGCAGCACGACTCTCAGCATCGCGGCGAACTCGGAACAGCCGTCCACCTTCGCGGCGTCCACATAGGACTGCGGGATGGTCAGGAAGAACTGGCGCAGCAGGAAGATGCTGAACGCGTCGCCGAACAGGTACGGGATGATCAGCGGCCAGATCGTGCCGGTGAGCTCGAAACGGGTCCACACGATGTACAGCGGCACCGCGGTGACCTGCGGCGGCAGCATCATGGCCGCGATCACCAGCACGAACGCGGCGTTGCGGCCCCGCCAGCGCAGCTTCGCCAGCGCGTAGGCCACCGGGATGCTCGAGATCAGCATGAAAGCCGTGGCCAGCACCGAGTAGAGCAGGCTGTTGGCCAGGTACCGCAGCATCGGCGCCTTGGTGAAGACCTCGCCGAAGTTCTCCCAGTGCCACTCCCGCGGCCACAGGTCGGCGGTGAGCGCCTGCTGGTCGGACATCGCCGCGGTGAGGAACACGAAGACCAGCGGCAGCAAGAACATCAGCCCGAGCGCGATCCCGATGCTGTGCACCGCGACCCAGTACAACCGTCCGTGCGACATCAGCCCACCTCCTTCCTGGTGCTCGATTCGCGTGGCGGTGCGGGTGGCGGAACCTCAGACGCCCCCTCGGTCCGGGATCCCCGACTCATGTATGCCGATACACAGCGCTGGGGCTGTCCTCCCGAGGAGACACCTGAGAACCCGCGGCGGTGCAAGTTGGGAGGGTGGGCCAAGCGGCTTCGCCGCTTCAACGAAGCCATTCAGCCCACCTCCTCGGCGTTGGTGCCGCCGCGCATCCGGCGGATGAGCAACGCGGTGAAACCGAGGGAGAACACGAACAGCACGACCGCCATCGCCGCCGCGTAACCCATGTTGTAGTAGTGGAATCCCTGCTGGTAGAGCCAGGCCGGGAAGGTCAGCGTCGCGTTGTCCGGGTAGCCCAGGACCTTGCTGCTGCCCACCACCTCCGCCTGCCCGGAGGCCACCGAACCGGCGACCACGGCCTGGGTGAAGTACTGCAGCGCGAAGATGATCGAGTTGACCACGCCGAACAGCAGCACCGGCGCGATCGACGGCAGCGTGATGTGCCAGAACCGGCGGGCCGGGCCCGCGCCGTCCAGCGCCGCCGCCTCGTGCAGCTCCTGCGGCACGTCCAGCAGCGCGGCCAGCATGATGATCATCAGCTCGCCGCTGCCCCACAGCGTGAGCAGCGTCAGGGCGGGCTTGGCCCACGCCGGGTCGTTGAACCACAGCGGCCCGTCGATGCCCAGCAGCCCCAGCAACCCGTTCACCGGCCCGGTGCCGGGGTTGAACAGGAAGGTGAAGGCCAGCGTGGCCGCCACCGGCGGCGCGAGCGCGGGCAGGTAGCAGAGGGTGCGCAGCAGCCCGACGCCTTTGCGCACCCGGGCGAGCACGGCGGCGACGCCGAGCGCGAACACCACGCGCAGCACCGTGAGGACCACGACCAGCCAGATCGTGTTCACCGCGGCGATGCGCACCACCGGGTCGCCGAAGAGCAGGTACGCGTAGTTGCGCAGCCCGACCCATTCCGGCGGGGTCAGCAGGTCGTAGCCGGTGAACGAGAAGAACACCGTGGCCAGCAGCGGATACGCGAAGAAGCAGCCGAACCCGATGATCCACGGAGCCATGAAGCCCAGCACCCGCAGGCGGTTGCGCGCCGTGCGGGCGCGGGCCGGGGCGGCCCGCCCCGGCCGCGTCCGTTCCAACGTCGCCACCATGCCGTCAGCCGCCGCCCAGCGCCTTGGCCGCGTCGATCTGGGCGTCCAGCTCCCGCAACGCCCCGCCGAGATCGGTGACCTGGCCGCTCTGCCACTTCACCGAGAAGTCCTCGGCGGACTTCATGTAGGCGCCGCCGTTCGGGCTGGGCGGGCTGGCCACCAGCTGCGGGTTGTCGAACAGGTCCAGGAAGGTCTTGTACTGCTCGCTGCTCTCCAGCCGGGGATCGTGCAGCGCCGCGGTGGTGGTCGGCACGTTCTTCAGGCCGTTGGCCAGGTCCACCAGCGCCGTCGTGTCGGTCGTCAGGTAGCGGACGAGTTCCCAGGCCGCGCCGGCGTTCTCCGCGCCGCGCGGGATGCCGATGATCGTGCCGGTCACGAAGCCGGTGCCGTAGAGCTCGGGCTTGCTGTCCGAGACGGGGAACGGCGCGGTGCCGAAGCGCAGGTTCGGCGCGCCGTCCTCGATGAACCCGGTGCGGTACTCGCCGTCGATCATCATCGCGATCTTGCCCTGCTGGAAGGCGTTGTCCGCGGAGTACTGCTGGCCGAGACCGGCGGTGAACTGCACCAGCTTGTCCCAGCCGTAGAAGTCGACGAGTTCCTTCTGCCAGCGGTACATCTCCTGCCAGGCCGGGTCCTGGCCCAGCACCGACTTGCCCTGCGCGTCCATCCACGTCGCGCCGAAGTGCGGCGCCCAGTTCCACGGGTGGTTGGCCTGCGAGGTCAGCACCGGCAGGAAGCCGGCGACCTTGATCGAGCCGTCCGGGTTGAACTCGGTGAGCCGCTTGGCGAGATCGGTCAGCTCGGACGTGGTCTTCGGCGGCGCGGTGATGCCCGCCTTGGCGAACAGGTCGGCGTTGTAGTACATGCCGTAGACGTCGGCCAGCAGCGGCATCGCGCAGCGCTTGCCCTGGAACTGCGTGTACTCCTGGACGACCTTCGGGATCTGGTTCAGGTCGACCTGGTCGCGCTGCAGGTAGGGGCCGAGTTCCTGCCAGGCGCCGCTGGAGCAGAACTGGCCGAGGTTGATCGTCTCCGCCGAGATCGCCACGTCCGGCGGGTTGCCGCCGCGGATGGCCTGGGTGATCTTGTCGTCGTCCTGGTTGCCCTGGCTGTTGATGGTGATGTTCGGGTGCTTGGCGTGGAACCCGTCGAGCACCCGGTTGAGCACGTCGAGCTCGCGGTCGGTGAACTGACTGGACACCGTGATGGTGACCTGCTGGTCCGGTCCCGGCGCGGGCTGCGGACCGTCCGATGTGGAGCCCGCCGTGCAGGACGCGGCGACCAGCGCCGCCACCGCCGTGCCCGCTGCCGCTAATGCTCGTGAGCGATAATTCCGGTTCTTACCGGAACGGCCGCTCACGACCGTTGACCGTCTCATCGCGCCTCCTCCAACTGGACTTCCGGGTCGGATCGGATTCCCACCGCCGTGGCGGGCAGGCCGAAGACCTGCTCCCGGGCGAGGCCGAGGGCGACCTGCAGGGCGCCCGCACGCACCGCGCGCTCGGTGCACTCCGCCGGTTCCACGGGGGTGCGCGGCACGACGAGGCGGTGCAGCTCGGCGGCGACCAGGTCGGCGAACTGCCGGCCGCCGACCTGCGCGATCTCGGCGGTCAGCAGCACGAGTTCGGGGTCGAGGACGCTGACGACACCGGCGACGCCGGTGGCGACGCGGCGCGCCAGGTCGGCGAGGAACGCCTGCCCGGCGGCGCCCGCGTCGTGCGCCGCCTGCACGGCCGCCGCACCGTTGCGGGCCTTCAGGCCGTGCGCGCGGGCGAGCTTGTTGATCGACCGGTAGCTCAGCAAGCCGCCCAGCCGCGAGCCGGTGCGGTCCACGCCGGTGTCCAGCCGGGCCCGGTCGGGTGCGCGCATCCAGTCGATCTCGCCCGCGCCACCGGTGACCCCGCGGTGCAGCACGCGGTCGATCACCACGGCGGCGCCGAGCCCATCGCTGAGCCAGACCAGCACGAAGTCCCGGACCTGCTGGGCCCGCCCGGCGGTCATCTCCACGAGCGCGACCAGGTTGACGTCGTTGTCGACGATCACGTCGGTGCCCAGTTCGGCGCGCAGCCGGCCGGGCAGGTCGAAGCCTTCCCAGCCGGGCAGGTGCGGGGCGAAGCCGAGGTGCCCGGTGGCCGGGTCGACCGCGCCCGGCGAGCCGATCACGACCTTGGCGAGCTGGTCGGGGCGCAGCTCGGCGCGGGCCGCGGCCTCGGTCATCGCGGTGGCGAACGCCAGCGGCGCGTCGTTGCCGGACGGCAGCGCGCTGCGGTGCTCCACGCGGATCTCGCCGGTGATGTCGGCGATCACGATGTCGACCTCGTCGGGGGTCAGGCTCACGCCCGCGACGTGCGCGAGGGCGCCGTTCACCGACCACATCTGGGCGGCGGGCCCGCGATTCCCGCCGCGCAGCTTGCCGCGGCGCACCATGCCGGCCTTCTCCAGCCGGGCGAGCAGCGCGACGGTCGCGGGCTTGGACAAGCCGATGACGGCTTCGAGCTCGGCCCGGGTCAGCGCGCCCCGCCGCAGCATCGCCTCGATCGCGGCCCGATCGTTGATCGCCCGCAGCAGCCGCGGGCTCCCGTCCCGCGCCGCCCCTGCTTCCCGCGCCACCGAAACCCCTATCCGTTAACTTCCTATACGGTTTCAGGGCACGCTAGTAACCCACCTCACACATGTCAATGGTCTGAACCAGGGACGCCGCGGGGCGGCTCGAATGCGCCGGGTGATCACGCGGCGCGCACGCCCACCTCGCCGCCGCACACCACGGGGTGACACTGGATCCGGTCAAGTACCCGTGCGCACTTTTGGTTGCTATAGCAGTTGCTATAGCAACACAAAGTGCACACGGGAGCGCCGCCTTCCCCGCCGGTGCCGGTGCCGGAACGCCGCAATTTCAATGGAAATCGAACCTCTGATTTCCATTGAAATTGCGGGACGGACACCGGCGCACCGGCGGGGTGCGGCGGTGGGGATGTCGTTACGACCAGTGGGAGATGTCGTTGACCAGGCGGACCGATGCGTTGCCGTCCGGGTAGAACTCCACGATCGACAGCGACGCCAGGTCGAGGTGCAGCCGGTAGAACATCGACGGGCCGACGTCCAGGGCGAGGCGCAGCAGCGCCTTGATCGGCGTCACGTGGCTGACCACGATGATCGTCTGCCCCGCGTACCGGGTCAGGAGGTCGTCGCGGGCCGCCGTGACCCGCTCGAAGACCGCGTCGAGGCTTTCGCCGCCCGGCGGCACGATGCTCGGGTCGCCGAGCCACTTCCGGTGCAGCTGCGGGAACTGCTCGGAGGCCTCCGCGAAGGTGAGGCCCTCCCAGTCGCCGAAGTCGGTTTCCAGCAGGCCGTCGTGGAAGAGCAGTTCGCCGCCGGTCGCGTCGACCACGGCCTGCGCGGACTGCCGGGTCCTGGTCAGCGGCGAGGCGATCACCGGCGCGATGCCGTCCGGCGTGATCACGCCGTCCATCGCGGCCAGGCGCTTGCCCGCCGCGCGCACCTGCCGCTCCCCCAGCGGGGTCAGCGCGATGTCGCCCCGGCCGGAGTAGCGCCGGTCCACCGACATCGGCGTCTGCCCGTGGCGCAGCAGCAGCATCTTCGTCGGCGTGCCGTCGGCGCCGAGCCAGCCGGACGGCCGGATGCGCGCGGAGCTCGTGCTCGCCTCACCCGGCGTCGACGTGCCGCTCGACCGCTCGGCGCCGCCGGCCTGCCGGTCCATCGCCTCGTTGGCCAGCCGGTCGGCGTGCGCGTTCTGGGCGCGCGGCACCCACTGCAGGTCCACGCGGCCGAACCCCGCGATCAGCTGCCGCGCCTCGGCGGCCAGCGGCTGCAGGTTGGCGTGCTTGACCTTCCAGCGCCCCGCCAGCTGCTCGATGACCAGCTTGGAGTCCATCCGCACCTCGAGCTCGGCGGCACCGAGCTCGGCGGCGGCCCGCAGGCCCGCGATCACGCCCTGGTACTCGGCGACGTTGTTGGTCACCACGCCCAGCCCGATGGACCGCTCGGCGAGCACCTCGCCGGACTCGGCGTCGCGAACCACCGCGCCGCATCCGGCCGGGCCCGGGTTGCCGCGCGATCCGCCGTCGGCCTCGACGACGACCCGCGAGCTCACCGGCTCTCCCCGGTCCGCACCAGGATCGCGCCGCACTCCTCGCAGCGGACCACGTCGTCGGCCGCGGCCTCGCGCACCTCGGTCAGCGCGGAGCGGTCGAGCTCGATCCGGCACGCGCCGCACCGGGCGCCCTGCAGCAGCCCGGCCGCGACGCCGCGCTGCGCGCGGACGCGCTCGTAGAGCGCGAGGAGGTCCGCCGGCATCGCCTTGGTGATCAGGTCCCGCTCGCCCTTGCGACGCGTCTCCGCCACCTCCAGGTCGGCGAGCGCCTCGTCGCGGCGCGACTGGATGTCCGCGAGCCGCTCCTCGGCGGCGGCGGCCGCCTCGCGCGACTTCGTCACGTTCGTTTCGAGGGCCTCGCGCTGCTCCATGACCTCGAGCTGCTCGTCCTCGAGGATGCCCTGGCGGCGGGCGAGCGTCTGCAGCTCGTGCTCCAGGTCTTCGAGCTGCTTGGCGGACGCCCCGGCCGCCATCAGGTCGCGGTCCCGCCGCTCCCGGGCGCGCACCTGGTCGACCTCGTTCTCCAGCCGCTTGACCTCGCGGTCCAGGTCGCTGAACGCGGTCTGGGCGACCACCAGCTCATCGCGCTTGGCACGCACCTCGCCCTCGGCCTGGCCGATCTGCTCCAGCTCCGGCAGCGTGCGCCTGCGGTGCTCGACGCGGTTGAGTTCCGCGTCCGCCTCCGCAAGATCGAGCAGCCGTCGCTGAACGGCGGGGTCGGCTTTCACGCGAGCGCCCTCCCTGGGTCGGATGCCGCGCCGGCGTGGACGGTCCACGGGTCGGTGCGGCGGGTGGAAACGAGGACTTCGACTGTATCCGGCAGCGCTGCGGCGACGATGTCCGCGGCCTGTTGGCACCACGGCCACTCGCTCGCCCAGTGCGCCACGTCCACCAGGGCGGGCACCTCCGCACCGGGCACGTCGGCCCGGGCCAGGTGCTCGCCGGCCGGGTGGTGCCGCAGGTCGGCGGTCACGTAGGCGTCGACGCCCGCCGCGGCCGCGGTCGCCAGGTAGGAATCGCCCGCGCCGCCGCACACCGCGACGGTGCGGATCGGCCGCTCCGGGTCGCCCGCACCGCGCACGCCCCAGGCCGTGGTGGGCAGGTTCTGCGCGACGCGGTTCACGAAGTCGCGGAACGGCTCGGCCTCGGGCAGCTCGCCGATGCGCCCAAGCCCGGTCTCGGCACCCTCCGCGTGCGGCACCAGCGGCCGGCGCACGGACAGGCCGATCGCCGCGGCCAGCGCATCCGACACGCCCTGCACCGCGCTGTCGGCGTTGGTGTGCGCGCAGTACAGGCCGATGCCGGAGCGGATCAGCCGGTGCACGATCCGCCCCTTGGGGTCGTCCGCGGGCACCCCGTGCACACCGCGCAGCAGCAGCGGGTGGTGCGAAACCACCAGCTGCGCGCCGAAATCCACCGCCTCGTCCACAGTGGCCTCGACCGGGTCCACGCAGAACAGCACCCGCTGCACGACCGCGTCCGGGTCGCCGCACGCCAGGCCGACCGCGTCCCAGCTCTCCGCCAGCTCGGTCGGATACGCCTCCTCCAGCGCGCCGATCACCTCTCGAAGCCGCACCACCACCGGCTCACCCCCGTCCCAAGATGTCGCGTAATGCCTTCACCAGCAAAGCGTTCTGCGCCGGGTCGCGAACCGCGACCCGCAGGTGATCGGGTCCGAGACCGGGGAACGTGTCACCCCGGCGGACCGCGATTCCGTGCTGCCGCAACGCTTCCCGCACCTCCGCCCCGCCGGCCACCTGCAGCAGCAGGAACGGGGCGCGGGCGGGCAGCGCGATCCGCAGCCCCGGGATGCCGTCGAGCTCGGCGACCAGCCCGGCGCGGTGCTCCTCGAACTCGGCCGCCGCCTGCTCCGACTCGGCCAGCGCCGCCGGCTCGCAGCAGGCGATCATCGCCTCCAGCACCAGCGCGTTGACCGGCCAATGTGGACGATAGCGGGACAGCCGCCACAGCAGCTCCGGGTCGCCCAGCGCATACCCCGCGCGCAGCCCCGGCAACCCCCACATCTTCGTCAGGCTGCGGAACACCAGCAGCCCCGGCTCCCGGCAGCCCGCGAGCGACTCCGGCTCGCCCGGCACGGTGTCGGCGAACGCCTCGTCGACGAGCACCACCCGGCCCGGCCGCAGCAGCCGCCGGATCTCCGCCGCCGGATGCAGCACCGACGTCGGGTTGGTCGGGTTGCCCAGCACCACGAGATCCGCCTGCTCCGGCACTGCGGTCGCGTCCAGGCGGTAGCCGTCCGCCGGATCCAGCTGGACCCGCGCCACCTCGACACCGGCGGTGCGCAGCGCCAGCTCGGGTTCGGTGAACGAAGGGTGCACCAGCGCGGCGAGGCGGGGGCGCAGCGACGGCAGGAGCGCGAAGCCCTCCGCCGCCCCGGCCAGCGGCAGGACCTCGTCGGCGGTGCGGCCGTGGCGGGCGGCGGCAGCCGACCGAGCGGCCAGGTCGTCGGCGGCCGACGGGTAGCGGCCGAGGCGGTCCAGCGCCGCCGCGAGGCGGTGGCGGAGCCACGCCGGGGGGCGGTCGAGGCGGACGTTCACCGCGAAGTCGAGCAGGCCGTGCTCGGCGTCGACGTCGCCGTGGTGGCGCAACGAATCCCGGTCGTCCCCGCTGTTCATCCCGGGCAGTCTAACCAGGACCGAATCCGGCCCGTGCGCCGCGAAGGCAGTGGTGATCCCCTCGTGATCCGACCGTCCCACCGGAGGCGCGACCTGGCGGATCAGGCAACGCCGCGCGAGCCACGTCCGAGGTGAACGGCCCGCTCGTCCCAGCGGCCGAGGCCGTCCGCTCCCCACGACCGGAACCGGGCGGCCAACGATCCGTACCCTCGGGAAACGTGCACATCTCCTTCATCTGTACCGGCAACATCTGCCGTTCCCCGATGGCCGCCCTGGTGTTCCGCGAGCAGCTGCGGCGGGCCGGGCTGGACGGGCAGGTCGAGGTCACCAGTGCCGGGACCGGGCCGTGGCACGTCGGCGAGCCCGCCGATCCGCGCACCGCGAAGGTGCTCGCCGACCACGGCTACCCCACCGAGCACGTCGCGGCCCAGGTCGACGACCACCACCTGGACGCCGAACTGCTCGTCGCGATGGACGCCGGACACCTGCGCGCGGTGCGCCGCCTCGCCGACGGTTCGACCGAGGTACGGCTGCTGCGCTCCTTCGACCCGGACTCGTCCGACGCCGCCGAGGTCCCGGACCCGTACTACGGCGGGCCGGACGGGTTCGACGACGTGCTGGCGATGATCGAGGCCGCGACGCCGGGCCTGCTGGCCTGGGTCCGCGAACGGCTGTGACGGCGATGCGCGACCAAGCCCGGGCGACGGTAGCGAAGATCACCGGGCGGACACCGGCCGATGTGCGCCGGCTCAGCGGCGGCGACACAGCGGCCGCGTTCGCGATCCGCCTCGACGACGGCACGACGGTCTTCGCCAAGACCGCACCGATGCCCGGCGCCATCGCGGCCGAAGCGGCATCGCTGGCCTGGCTCGCCGAGCCCGGCGCCATCGCCGTCCCCGAGGTGCACGGCCACGACGAGAACTGGCTGGTCACCGAGCACATCCCGGCGGCGGCGCCGGACGCGCCCGCCGCCGAGCGCCTCGGCCGCGAACTCGCCGCGCTGCACGCGGCCGGTGCGCCCGCCTTCGGCGCGGCGCCGCCGGGTGGCCCGGCGGACGCGTGGATCGGTCTCGCCCGGATGCGCAACGAACCGGACGAGCAGTGGCCCGCGTTCTACGCCCGGCACCGGATCGAGCCGTACCTGCGCCGCGCCGTCGACGCGGGGACGCTCAGCGTCGAAGGCAGCGCGGTGATCTCGCTGGTGTGCGCTCAGGTCGACGAACTCGCCGGGCCCGCCGAACCGCCGGCGCGGCTGCACGGCGACCTGTGGAGCGGCAACGTGCACTGGGGTGCGCAGCGGGCGTGGCTGATCGATCCGGCCGCGCACGGCGGGCACCGCGAGACCGACCTCGCCATGCTGCGCCTGTTCGGCTGCCCCCACCTGGACCGCGTCGTGGCGGCGTACCAGGAGGTCAGCCCGCTGGCCGAGGGCTGGGAGCACCGGATCGGACTGCACCAGCTGTTCCCGCTGCTGGTGCACGCGGTGCTCTTCGGCGGCGGCTACGCGGGCCAGGCAGTCGCCGCCGCCCGCTCCGCCCTCCGCGCCAGGTAGGCGCCGCGTCACAATCCGGCCCCGGCCAGGGACCCCGCGGCCGTCCGATAGCCGCACGGTGTGCAGAGGCCGCACCCACCGAGCTCGCAGTTTCAATTGAAACCGCACAATCCGGTAGATCCCGCCACGGGGTGCACCGGTTTCAATTGAAACCGTTACCAGGATCACGGGGTGCGGTCTGCGGTTTCAATTGAAACTGCGTGCGGAGTCCGACGGCGGAGGCGACGCCACCCGCGAGCTCCGCGTGGCTTCCGGTGATTCCTCCGCGTGCCGCTCGCGCGACGACTGTGTCACACCGGCAGCACCTACCGTCCGGTACGCCGGGCACGACCGTTGCTCGCGCGCCCCGGGCGAAACGGGCGCTGACCTGCCACGATCCGGGCACCAAGCCCCATCAGCAGCCCAAAACCGCAGGTCAGGGTGCTTCGGTTACCGTGTAGGAGTGCGCCTGAAGTTCTTGCTACGACCCGGTTGGCTCGGCCTGATCGCACTGGTCGTGGTGTTCGCGTCGCTGTGCTTCACGCTCCTCGCCCCCTGGCAGTTCAGCCGCAGCGACGAAGCGCAGACGCGCAACAACGCCATCGCCGAGTCGTTCCACGCGCCGCCGAAGCCGCTCGCGGAGGTGCTGCCCGCCGGGCAGGCGCCGGACCAGCGGACCGAGTGGTCGCAGGTCGTGCTGCGCGGGCAGTACGTGCCGGAAGGCGAAACGCTGGCCTGGCAGCGCACGGTGCTCGGCGAGCCCGCGTTCGAGGTGCTGACCCCGTTCCGGCTCGACGACGGCACGACGGTGCTGGTCGATCGGGGCTTCATCCGCCCGGTCGACGGCACCCGGGCACCGGACTACGCGGCCGCGCCGACCGGCGACATCTCGGTCACCGCCCGCGTCCGGACCGACGAGCAGGACAGCAAGCAGCGCCCGCTGTTCGAGCACGACGGGCACCGCTGGGCCTACGCGGTGAACGCGGAGACCGTCTCGAACGGCACCGGCCTCGCCCTGCGGCCGGGCTACGTGGTGCTCAACGAGGGCCAGCCGGGCGTGCTGGAAGCCATGCCGCTGCCGCGCCTGGAATCGGGGCCGTACTTCTCCTACGCCCTGCAATGGATCGCCTTCGGCATCATGGCGATCATCGCCATCGGCTACCTGATGTACTCGGAGCTGCGCACCGACGCCCGCCCGCCCTGGCGGAACGCACCGGCCTCGGAGACGTCCGCCGGCGGGCCGGAGCCCAGCGCGAAGGGCGGCCGCCGCCGGAAGATGTCGGTGGCCGAGGCGATCGCCGAGGAAGAGCGCCGGGAACGCGAAGACGAGGCCCGCCGCAAGGCCGAATCCCAGGCCCAGGCCGACGACGCGGCCCACCAGACCCACCACGCCTGACGACGCCACGAGGCCCGCCCGATTTCGCCCGAAATCGGGCGGACCTCGACGTGCAAGGCCCGGTTCCAATTTCGCCTAAAACTGGAAAGCCCGGTGCGGTCCCGATTTCGCCTGAGGGGCGTTCCAGAACGGCTCCGCGCGAACTCCCCCGACGGCGCCCCACGCCTGACGCTCGTGGCGGTTTCGCGCGAAACCGCCACCCCGCCTCACGTGGAACGCCGGTTTCGCGCGAAACCGGCGCCCTGCGCCCCAGGCGTCCACGTCTCACGCGTGCCCGCTCCCGCAGTCCGGCACGGCTCCTGAATTCCCGGTGTGATCCCAACTTTGCCTAAAATCGGGAATCCGGCTCGCGCTCATCGGGGGCTTGCGCTGGGAATTACGCGTTTCCACAGGTCAGGGCCCGTGAGCACTTTGGGTCGCTATAGCAGCACAAAACGCTCACGGGCCCTGAGCAGGCGGAACGTCAGCGGTTGCGGCGGTCCCGGCGGATGCCCCGGGTCAGGGCGAACGTCGCCGTCAAGACTCCCGTGACCGTGCCGATCACCCGCGAGAGCTCGACGCTGCGCGTCACGTCGCCCGCGTCCGCCGTCCGGCCCTCCCCCAGCACCGGACGCTGCTCCACCACGTGGCCGTACACCGTCCGCCCGCCGAGCCGGATCTGGAGGGCACCGGCGAACGCCGCCTCCACCTGTCCCGCGTTCGGGCTCGGGTGCGCCGAGGCGTCCTGCCGCCAGGTCCGCCACGCGCCGCCCGCCGAGCCGCCGACCACCGGCGCGCACGCCGAGGTCAGCACGGCCGCGAGGCGCGACGGCACCAGGTTCAGCACGTCGTCCAGGCGAGCCGACGCCCAGCCGAAGTTGCGGTAGCGCGGCGAGCGGTGGCCGACCATGGCGTCGAGCGTGTTGGCCGCGCGGTAGCCGATCAGCCCCGGCACCCCGGCGATCGCTCCCCACACCAGCGGCGCCACCACCGCGTCGGAGGTGTTCTCGGCGACCGACTCGACCGTGGCCCTGGCCAGGCCCTGCCCGTCCAGCACCGCCGAGTCCCGCCCGCACAGGTTGCGCAGCCGCTCCCGTGCCGCGTCGATCTCGCCCGCGTCGAGCATCCGGGCCATCGCGGTGCCCTCGTCGGCCAGCGACGAGCCACCGAGCACCACCCAGGTGGCCAGCCCGGTGACGGCGGCCTCCAGCACGGGGCTGCGCCGGGCCAGCCGCTGCGCCAGGACCCCGACGCCGACCGTGCCACCGACCAGCAGGCCGGTGTAGGCGATGCCGACCAGGCGCTGGTCCCGGTGCAGCGCCCGCTCGGCGGCCTGGGCGGCCTTGCCGAAGAGCGCGACCGGATGCCCGCGCTTCGGGTCGCCGATCGCCGCGTCCGCGGCCACTCCGAGTAGCAGTCCGACCGCACGTCCCGCGCTCACCGGTGCCGTTCCTCCCAATCGATCCGATCCCACCAACAAGCCCGGAAACCCGCGCCCGAACCGGCGTTCGCGCTGGTGGCGGGTCGTGAGCGCGTTGGATCGCCAGAGCAGTCCAAACCGCTCACGAGCCCCCGCGCACCGCGGGTTCCCGGCATTGCGAGTGGCCCGGTCACGGGCACCCCCGACCTCGCAAAGCTCCCCGGAACGCTACCGCTGGGGCTGGTGGGGCCGGTCACCGCATGCCAGGTGACCAGCCGTGTCGGCCGGACGGGATATCGTGGCGGACCGTGACGGCCCCGGACCACGAAGCCGATGTGCTGCGCGCGGGCGTCGCGGGAACCACCGCGACGGACGCGCGGGCCACGCAGGCTCCCGAGCAGACCCGCGACGGCGGGCAGCGCCTGCAGCTCTTCGCCTACCTGCAGGCGCCCGAGCACCGCACCTACCTGGCGATCATGCGGCTGTTCACCTCGACGCTGCTGGCCGACCTGTCCGCCGGCGAGGTGGGCGCGGCGCTGGCCGCCGCCGAGCGGGAGGGCCGGGTGGCCGCCGGGGAGTCCGATGTGGACACCGTGATCGACCGGCTCAAGCAGCTGGTCAAGTGGGGCAACCTGGTGGTGGGCCGCCGAGAGACGATCGCGTCGAGCATCGCCGAGTTCCAGCACGGCAGCGTGCGCTACCAGGTCAGCAAGCTCGCGGTCCGGGTGCAGCGCGACGTCGACGCGCTGCTGCGGGTTCCCGAGGGCGCCCGCGAGGTCTCGCGCGAGCTGCTGCCCGCCATCGACCGCGGCCTGTCCGGGATCGGCGAGGCGCTTTCCGCGGCCTTGGCCGCCGAGAGCCGCGATCCGCGGGCGAAACCCGCGCGGCAGGCGCGGGAACGGCTCGCCGAGCAGGTCACCACGGTGTTCCTGCAGCACGCCGAGCTCGCCGCCACGGTGCGCGACTTCTACGCCTACCTCGGCCAGGTCGTCACCCGCCACCAGTTGGCGCCCGACGAGATCTCCGGGTTCCGGAACCTGCTGGTCGAGTACATCCAGATGGTCGTCGAGGACGTGCTGCGGCACACCGGGACGATCGCCGGCTCGCTGGACGGGCTGGCCGGCGTCCGCGGCGAGCTGCTCCGGCTGCTGGGTCCGGCCGACCAGCTGGGCATCGACGTGGAGCGGGCGCGGGGCCGCACCGCAGCGGACTGGCAGGAGCTGACCGACTGGTTCGTCGACTCGCCGGGCCGGCCGAGCCAGGTCGCGGCACTGCGCGAGGCCACCGCCCGCGCCATCGGCTCGCTGCTGGCCAGCGTCAAGCGCGCCACCTCCGGCGGCGGGCTGGTGCCGGGGCGGCGCGGCGAGCTGCTGAAGCTGGCGAAGTGGTTCGACGGCGCCGACGAAACCACCGCCCACCAGGTGTATTCGGCCACGTTCGGCCTGCACTCGGCGCGGCACCTGCTGCCCGCGCCGGACTACGACAGCGACAACGACAAGGTGTCGTGGCGCGACGGCCCGGTGCTCGACGTGACGGTGAGCGTGCGCAGCCGCGGAGACCGAGGGGCGCGCGGCCGGACCTCCCGGGTGCTCGACGACCCGATGACCGAGGAAACTCTGCTGGCGCAGGCCCGGCAGGCCGACGAGCGGCGCTCCGCCGCGGTCGCCGAGCTCGCCGCGGCGAGCTCCCGGCTGGACGAACAGCGGCTGTCGGCCGATGCTCTCGGCGTGCTGTGCGAACTGCTGACGCTGGCGATGGCGCAGCGCGATGGCTCCGACGACGCGGGCACGGCGCTCGACCCGGTGCACCGGCTGCGCGTCACGGTCCGCCCCGAAGCGGGCCAGGAGACTCGGATCTCCAGCGCCGCAGGCACTTTGACGCTCCGGGACACGGTGCTCGAAGTCTCCGGCGACGGCGCCATCCCGGACACCTCGGAGCCACTGCCCGGAGCCGCCCGATGATCAAGACCTTCGACGAACTCCCGGACATCGACGCGGCGAACGCGGTCCGCTGCGCGCGCGTGCTGCTGCGCCGACCGCTGCTGCGCTCCGGTGGCCCGGACGGCGACCTGCTGCCGATGATCTACCGGCAGCGCGTGGTGCTCCAAGAGATCTTCTCGTCGCTGCTGGGCTACCGCCTGGTGGTGGAGCGCCGCTTCGCGCGGCTGTACAAGTCCGGGCCGGGCGTGGACGCCACCCGCGGCGAGGCGTCGCTGTCGCCGCGCGGCTACGCGTACGTGGCGCTGACGCTGGCGGCGCTGACCGGCATCGGCCGCCAGGTGCTGCTGTCGCGCCTGGTCAGCGATGTCCGCGCGGCCGCGGCCGAGGCCGAGATCCAGGTGGTCGACGACCCGGCGGACCGGCGCGCCCTCACCGCGGCGCTGCGGCACCTGGTGGCGCTAGGCGTGATCACCGAAACCGAGGGCTCGGTGGCCGCGGAGGCCACCGCCGAGGCGCTGATCACCATCGACACCGACCTGCTCGGCCAGCTCGTCTCCGGGCCGCTCGCCGAGGCGGAAAGTCCCGGGCAACTGGTCGAGCTGGCCTCCGCCGCCGGGCCACGGAACCTGGAGCACGCGGTGCGGCGCCGGATGGTCGAGGACCCGGTCGTGCTCTACTCCGACCTGCCGGCCGAGCACTCCGCCTGGCTGCGCGAGCACGCGACCGGCGAATCCCGCCTGCTGGAGCGGTTCTTCGGCCTGGTCAGCGAGTGCCGCGCGGAGGGCGTGGTGGTCTGCGACCCGGAGGACTACCTCACCGACCTGGTCTTCCCCGGCCCCGGCACGGTCGCGCGCATCGCGCTGCTGGCGCTGCCGGACCTGCTGGGCCGCGCGGAGCCGGACGCGGCGGGCAAGCATCCGGTGACCTGGCAGGACTTCGTCGACGTCTGCCAGGAACTGGTCGACTCCTACCCGGCCGCCTGGTCCCGGCAGGCCACCGAGGACCACCAGGCGCTGGTGCACTCGGTGGTCGCGCTGCTGCGCCGGCTCGGCCTGCTGCAGGAGCTCTACGGCCGATGGCTGCTCAGCCCGGCGGCGCACCGCTGGCTGCCGCAGCCGGACGCCACCCCGGCCCCGGGCCGGGAGCCGGAACCGGCGGCCCCGGAGCCACCGGGCTGGTCGCTGTTCGACGAGATGACGGTGTTCGACGAGATGCAAGGGGACGGTCAACGGTGAGCGCGGACAGCACGGAATCGGTGCCCACTGCCAACCGCTGGCGGCTGCACCGCGGCGGGATCGTCAACATCTGGCAGTACGCCGAGACGACCTTCGACCTGGGCGGCGGCCGGGCGATCTTCCAGGGCACCAACGGCTCCGGCAAGTCCCGCACCCTGGAGCTGCTGCTGCCGCTGTGCCTGGACGGCGACCTCCGCCAGCTGGGTTCGAAGGGCTTCGACACGGTCAGCATCCGGCGCCTGATGCTCGACGAGTACCCGGGCGGTCCGAACCGGATCGGCTACGCCTGGATCGAGCTGCACCGCGAAACCCCGGGCGGCGGCGAGGAATTTCTCACCTGCGGCATCGGCGTGAAGGCGTCGAAGACCTCGCAGTCGATCAGCGACTCGTGGCGGTTCATCACCAGCCGCCGGGTCGGCATCAACCTCTACCTGGTCGGCGCGGACCGGGTGCCGCTGGGTTCGGCACAGCTGCGCGAGCTGCTCGGCGCCGACTGCGTCCTCGACGACCAGGCGTTCCGCGCGAAGGTCGCCGCCTCGGTCTACGGCGTGCCCGCCGCGCGCTACGGCGACCTGCTGCACCTGCAGCGCACGCTGCGCAACCCCGACGTCGGCCTGAAGGTCCTGGAGGGGCAGCTGGAGCAGATCCTGTCGGACGCGCTGCCGCCGCTGGACCCGGGCCTGATCGAGCGGCTGGCGACGTCGTTCGACGACCTGGAGTCGATCCGGGAGAACATCGTCCGGCTGACCGGCGCGGACAAGGCGCTGACCGCGTTCTTGTCCACCTATTCCGGCTACGCCTTCGGCGCCCTGCGCGACCGTGCCGATGCGATGCGCACCGCGCAGGACAGGCTGCGTGCGCTGCGCAAGGAGCTGACCGGCCTGGAGAAGCAGGTGTCGGGCAAGCAGCAGGACAGGGAGAGCGCGCAGGAGACGATCGCCGAACTCGAACGGCGCGAGGCAGAGCTGGAATCCAGCATCGACGCGTTGCGCTCCCACCCGGCGTATTCCGAGCTGCAGAACCTGCGCGACCGCGAGCGGCTGGTGGAAAGCGCCCGCACCGCAGCGGTTTCCGCGCTCGACACGGCGAGCAAGCACCGCGCGCAGGAGCACCGCTCGGCGGAGTCGGTGGTCGGCATGCTGCGCCGGTTGACCGGCGATTCGGAGGCGGCCGGGCAGGCCGCGGACCGCGCCGCGCAGCAGCTTTCGACGGCGGGGCTGGACGGGGCGCTGGTGCCGCGGCCACCGGCCATTCCGGCCGCCGAGGTGCGGTCCGAGCAGGCGCGGGTGCGCACCTCGCCGGAGCCGGACGCCGAGCCGCTGCCCGTCGACCGCTATGCCGCGCCGCAGCTGGACACCGATGCACTGGCTGCGGAATTCCGCGCCGCCATGGGAACTTCCGAGGAAGTCTCGGCGGTCGCCCGGCAGCGTTCGGCGCTGACGCTCGCGCTGCACCAGCAGGCCCAGGAGCTGGACGGGGAGCAGGACAAGGTCGTCGAGCTCCAGCGGCAGGCGAGGCAGGCGCAGCTGACCTCGACGGAGGCGGCCGGCCGGCGCAACCAGGCGCAGCAGGAACTCACCGACGCCGCGGCGGTGTGGGTGGAGCGCGCGCAGAAGTGGGCCGTCGCCTGGCCGTCCACTGTGGACGACCAGCTGCCGGAGCCGCCGTCGGCGGAGGACCTCGTCGCGGACCGGTCGGCGACGCGGCAAGCCCGCGAGCAGGCGCGCCGCTGGGCCAAGCCGCAGCTGCACGAGGCCCGCCGCCGGGTTGCCGAGGTGGAGCAGGAGATCACCGAGCTCCACGCGGAATCCCGGTCCCGCGAACAGGAACTCGCCGAGCTCCGCGCCGGGCACGAGCAGACGCCGAACCGCCCCGCCTGGGCCGACGCCGAACGCGACACCGCCCGGGGCCGGGCCTTCTACGAACTCGTGGACTTCCAGCCGTCGCTGGACGAATCCGACCGGGCCGGGCTGGAGGCGGCGCTGCAGTCCAGCGGGCTGCTCAACGCCTGGGTCACCGCCGAAGGCGAGGTCCCCGGCCTCGCCGACCTGCTCGCCGCCCCGGCCGAGCCCGGCTCCGGCGGCACGCTGGCCGAGCTGCTGTCGCCCGCCGCCGAGGCCGACTGCCCGGTGCTTCCGGAACGGGTCGCGGCCCTGCTGGCCTCGGTGTCGATCGACGGCGGCACCGGGCTTTCGGTGTCGGTCACCGGCGCCTGGCGCGCGGGGGTGCTGTCCGGCTCCTGGCGCAAGGAAGCCGCGGAGTACGTCGGCGCGGGCGCCCGCGAAGCAGCCCGGGCCCGGCGCATCGCGGAGCTGGAGGAAGATCTCGCGCGGCTGCGCGCGGAGACCGGCGAAGCCGAGCGGCGGCACCGCGAGGCGAGCGAGGACACCGCGGAGCTGGAGCAGCACCTCGAGTCCTACCCGGACGACAGCGACCTGCTGACCGCGCACGCCAAGCTGACCACTGCGATCGAGTCCGCGGAGGACGCCGACCAGAAGGTCGTGCAGCTGCGGGAGCAGCACGAGAGCGCCGATCAGCGCTGGCAGGCGGCGCAAGCCGAGCTGGTGCGGTCGGCAGGCGAAGCCGACCTGCCCGCCGACACGCAGGCGCTCGACGCCGCCCACCGCGCCGCCCTCGACGCCCGCGCGGGCATCGACGCGCTCCGCGAGGCGATCGAGTCGCGCTGCCTGCCGACGCTCACCGACCTGCGGGACCTCTCGCTGCACCACGACGCGGCGGTGGCCGACCGGATGGAGGCCGAATCGCAGGCCGAGCAGCGCTGCGCCGAGTACGCGGAGCAGGCCACCGGCCTCGCGGAACTCACCTCCGCCGTCGGCGGCGAGGCGCAGCAGATCGCCGACAAGGTCGGCGCGTTCGAGCGGGAGCGGGCCGAGCTGCGCACGCAGCTGCCGCAGGCGCGGGAGAAGATCAGCTCGCTGCGGGAATCCTCGGCGCGGTTGGAAACCCAGCTGGAGCACAAGCAGTCCCAGCTCGCGGGCCGCGAGCAGGATGCGTCGGCGTCGACCGAAGCCTTCCAGCAGGCGCTGCGGATCCCGGGCCTGTGGTCGGCCGCGGACGTCGGCGAGACCGCGCCGGACGACCCGGCCGATGCGGCGCGGGTGCTCGCCGAGGCGGACCGCCGGGGCTCGTCGGAGGCCACGGTGCTCAACCGGCTGCAAACCCTGCAGCACTCGCTGAGCGGCAACTACGACATCACGGCCGCCGACCAGCACGGCCTGCTCACCGTGACCGTCACCGGCGAGGAGGGCCCGCAACCGGTGGCCGACGCCGCGCGGCGGGTCGGCGAACGGCTCGCCGAACAGCGCGGCTACCTCAACGAGCGCTACCAGTCGATCTTCGCCGACTACCTGATCCGCGACCTCGCGGAGCGGCTGCGCGGCCAGGTCGGCATCGCCGAAGACCTGTGCAAGCGGATGAACGAGGTGCTCGACGGCGCCCGCTCCAGCCAGGGCGTGCACGTCCAGCTGGATTGGCAGCCGTCGGCGGCGCTCGGCGACGACATCAAGCAGGCCATCGACCTGGTCCGCACCCCGTTCGCCAGCCGCAGCGACGACCAGGACGCGCTGCTGCGCCGGGTGTTCACCGACCTCATCGAGTCCGAGCGGGACAGCACTTCGGGCGGCTACGCGGAAATCCTGGCGCGGGCGCTGGACTACCGGTCGTGGTTCGCGTTCACGGTGCGGGTCCGCGACATCGGCCCGGACGGCAAGCCGCGCGTCCGGCGGCTGCGGCAGCTGTCCTCCGGCGAGACGCGGCTGATCTCCTACGTGACGCTGTTCGCCGCGGCGGCGGCGTTCTACGACGCGGTCAGCGTGTCCTCGGACGGGCGCGGGCCGCTGCGGCTGGTGCTGCTGGACGAGGCGTTCGAGCGGCTGGACGACCCGACGATCGCGCGGATGCTCGGCCTGCTGGTGGACCTGGACATGGACTGGCTGATCACCTGGCCGAGCGGCTGGGGCGTGTCCCCGAAGATCCCGAAGATGCACATCTACGACGTGCTGCGCCCGCGCAGCGGCCACGGCATCGCCTGCACCCACACCACCTGGGACGGCGCCGCCCTCGACCGCACCGACGGATGATCTTCGCGCGGCGGATGCGGCTCCGGGCCGTTGATGCGGCGGCACCTTCCGGAGGGTTCCGGCAAACCGGCACCACCTGCGCGAACGGAGCGGCTGATCGTGGACGTCGACACCCGGCATGGGCGCATGTTCTCGCGAAATTGCGCCCATCCCGGGTGACGGTGGGCCTCGTCGGAGCCCTGCCTCGGGGTCCGGCGGCGGTGGGGTTGTCAGCGGGTGTCCTTGACGCCGCATACTTCCGAACGAATGGGGGCGAATTGACGTGAGTGTCGAGGACGACGTCCGCGCGGCGTGGGGCGTCGAGCCGCTGCGAGGCCTGTGGGAGAAGGCCCGGGAAGCGCTGGAGGCGGCGAGCCCGCCGGCGACGTTCCGGCTGGAGCTGCCCGACGCCGAAGCCCAGCGAGCCGTCGGCGAGCTGTACGGCCGCCCGATGTGGGGCCAGGGCACCCGGATCAGCCTGTCCAAATTGGACGAAGCGACCCGGCGGAGCCGGTTCGCGTTGGGACTGGCGGAAGTCCTGGAGATCCTGCACGAGCGGCCGCTGGGACGACGTGAGGCCGCGGAGCGGGACGAACGGCGCGAGCGGACCGCGGAGACCGTGCGAGCGGCACTCGCGGAGCGAGGGCTCGCGACGGCCGCATGGGCGGAGCCGTGGACGCAGTGGCTCCAGCAGTACGGGCGAGTCGGCGACGACGAGCTTCCCGCCGTCGCGCGGAGCGCGGCCGAGGCGTTGGGCGCGTTAGCGCTGGCGGAGCCGCCGGAGGCGTGGACGTCGCGCAGCGAGCTCGCGGCGAGCGTTGGCGGAGCGCATGCGCTCGACAACGGCACGGCGTTGAGCCGGGTCGTGCTCAAGGCGGCTGCGCTGGCGCACGGCGTGGAGACGCCGGGCAACGAGCGCGAGCGCCGGGCTTTGTGGGAGCGCTGCGGGGTCACTCTCGATGCCGTGTCCGCGACCGTGCTGTGCTGGGCCTTGCCGCTGGTCGGCTCCGACGACTGGTCGCAGGGCGTCCGGCAGCGGACCGCGCTGGGCCTGCCGACCCATCTGACCCACCTCGACCTGCGCGCCGCCCCGGCCCGCCTCGTCGAACCCGGCACTGCGATCGCGGTGTGCGAGAACCCGCGAGTCCTCGAATCGGCCGTGGAAGAGGGCATCGCGCATCCCGTGGTCTGCGTGTCGGGCCGCCCCTCGACCGTCACCCGGGCGCTGTTGCAGCGCCTCGCGGACTGCGGTGCCGTTCTGCACTACCACGGCGATTTCGACTGGCCGGGTATCAGCATCACCGGTTCACTCCTGGCGCACCACGGCGCCCGCCCCTGGCGGATGTCCGCGGCCGACTACCGCGAAGCCCTCGACCAGGCCGCCGCGACCCGCACCGACCTGCCCAACCTCGTCGGCGCCCCGCTCGAAACCCCCTGGGATCCGCAGCTGTCCGAGCTGATGAGCACGGCGGCCCGGGCGATCGAGGAGGAAGCGGTGCTGCCCACCCTCCTCGCCGACCTCCGGCGCGGGCTGAGCACGTCGCGCACCTGACCCGCCCACCGGCCAGGATCGACGGTTTCCTCTGGTCAGGGACCCGTGAGTGGTTGGGGTGCGATGGCGCCCAGAACCACTCACGGGCACTTACCGCGCCTCAGAACAGCTGGTACATGACGTGCAGGCCGACGTAGCCGTGGGCCGGGTGGTGGAACGCCTCCGGCAGGGTCGCCACGATCCGCATGCCGAGCGACCGCCAGAGGGCGACGGCCCGGTCGTTGGTCTCGACGACCGCGTTGAACTGCATCGCGCGGAAGCCGTCCGCTCGCGCCCGGTCCAGGACGTGGCGGCCCAGCGCCCGGCCCGCGCCGCGCCCGGCGTGTTCGGGGTCGACCATGAAGCTGGCCGTCGCAACGTGCGCGGCCGGCCCCTCGTGGTTCGGGCCGGACACCGCGGTGCCGACCACTCGGCCGTCGTCGACGGCGACGACCGTCCGGCCCGGCGGCTGCGGGAACCAGCGCTGCCTGGCGTGCTGCTCGTCGATGTCCCGGTCCCAGGAGAACGTCTCCCCCGCCGCCGCGATCTCCCGCATGAACGGCCAGATCGCCGACCAGTCGTCGGGGTGCGCTTCGCGAATCCGCATGGCCCGCAAGCTAGGGCCCCGAACGGGCCGGTCGCCACCCGTTTTCGGTCCCGGATGAAGTTGTGCGAAGCCCGGGAGTGCCCTTACTTTCGCCGCATGGCGTCGGTCGTCGTGGAGTTCTCGGCGCGGGAGCCGGAGCGGCTCGCGCGGTGGTGGGCCGACGTGCTCGGCTGGCGGCTCGACATGGCGTGCGGGATCGTCGTCCAGCCGACCGGCCCCGGGGTGCCGCTGCGGTTCGTCGCCAGCGACCGCGCCAAGAGCCGCAAGAACGGCGTGCACCTGGACCTGCGCAGCGAGACGCACGACGACCAGAACCGGATCGTGGAGCGGTTGTTCAACGCCGGTGCCCGGTTCGCCGACATCGACCAGAGCAGCGAGGTGCCGTGGGTGGTGATGGCCGACCTCGAAGGCAACGAGCTGTGCGTGCTCGAACCGCGCAAGGTCTACGCCAACACCGGCCCGGTCGCCGCGGTCGTGGTCGACACCCAGGACCCGCGCTCGGACGCCCGGACCATGGCGGCGGCGACCGGCATGGAGCTGGCGGGCGAGCGCTCCGAGTTCGCGTCCCTGCACCCGGTCTCGGGCGAAGGGCCGTTCCTGGAGTTCCTGGAGAACGACGACGGCCCGGAGGGCATGCTCCGCGTTCTCGTCGAGTGACCCGCGCACCGCTCGGGTGCGGGCGGTTCAGCGGTGGGCAGGTTCGATGATCTTGACGCCGTGCAGGCGCCGGACGAAGTCCGCGCCGAACGCCGTGGCCGGGGTGTGGGCGCCGGGGGCCGGCGGTTCGGAGCGCAGGGCGCCGACCGCCCGGAGCACCGCGTCCGCCGTGAGGTCGTAGGTGTCCGGGCCGATCAGGGCCGCCGACACGCTCGTGCCGTCCGGCGCCGTCGCCTCCGCGTACACCTCGACCCAGCTGCGCGAGCGGGTCGCCCGCCCCGGGCCGCGCACGGCCGCGCCGATCGCCGCCCTGCCCAGCCGCTGCACGATGTGCGACCCCATCACGACCTGCGACAGCCTGGCCGAGCGCGGGCCGGTCCGGGTGAGCCCGGGCAGGTGCGCGAAGGTGGTGATGTTGCCGATCCCGGTGCTGCGGTAGGCCGTGCTGACGTCGCCCCAGGGCAGCGAGGCGACCCGGCGCGGCCCGGACGGGAAGGGGATCTCGCGGCGTCGCCACGCCATCGGCACGGCGCGCACCTCGCCGTCGATGCGGGCCCGACCGCCCAGCGCGGCTCCCTCCAGCGCGCTCTTCAGCGTTCCGCCGCTGATCCCGCCGCTGGAGTGGAAGGCGAGATCGAGGTGCGTCGCCGTCGGCAGCTCGGCGGCGACCATCGCGGCCAGGCAGTCGGTGGGCACCACGTCGAAGCCCGCTCCCGGCAGCAGCACCACACCGGCGCGCCGGGCGTCCTCGTGGCGCTCGAAAACCGCCTCGAACACGTCGATCTCGCCGGTGATGTCGAGGTAGTGCGCGCCGGCGCGCAGACAACCCCCGACCATCGGCGCCGACGTCGCGGAGAACGGTCCGGCGCAGTGCGCCACGACGTCGACATCGCGCAGCGCCTCGGCGACCGCGTTCGGGTCCGCGAGGTCGAAGACCCGGTAGGGCAGGCCGCGAGGCGTGGCGAAGGCCGCGACCTTGCCCGGATCGCGTCCGGCCAGCACCGGCCGCTCGCCGCGGTCGAGCGCCAGGTCAGCGACCAGCTGACCGGTGTAGCCGCTCGCTCCGTAGATCATCCAGGTCATCGCAATCCTCCCGGTCACGCCGAACACCCTGGTAACGAACACCCCTGGGAACGGTCACGGGTTGCCCCGAGTTGTTCCGATCACCCGAGATCGCCACGTGCCCGCGCGCGATCAGCGCGCCGAGCGGCCGAGGGCGGCGGCGATCGCGCTCGCCGTGTCCCGGACCTGACCGAGGAGTCGTTCCAGCTCGGGCAGGTCGGCGTCCGCTCGCACCGTCGTCAGCGAGACGGCCGCCGCGAGCTGGCCGGTGGCGTCCGGGATCCCCACGCCGATGCAGTGCACCAGCGGCTCGAACTCCGCCTGGTCGGTGGCGTAGCCGAGCCGCTCGACCTCGGCGAGGTGATCGCGGAACTCGGTCTCGTCGGTGATGGTGCGCTCGGTGTAGCGGGTGAAGGCGTGCGCGGACAGCAGGCGGTCCCGGCGTTCGGCGGGCAGCGCCGCCAGGATCACCTTGCTGGCGGCGGCGGTGTGCAGCGGCACCGCCCGGCCGATCCGCGACCAGGTGCGGATCGACGCCGCTCCGTCGATCTTGTCGACGTAGACGATCTGACCGTCCACCAGCTGCGCCAGGTGCACCGTCGAGCGCGTGGCGTCCGCGAGCGCGATCAGGTGCGGCCGGGCGACGGCGCGCAGGTCCATCTCCTCCAGCACCTGCTGGCCGAGCTCGACCAGCCGGAACCCGAGGCGGTACCGGCCGTCCGGGCCGCGGGCGATCAGGCCGCCGTCGGCCAGCGGCTGCAGCATGCGCAGCGCGGTCGAGCTGTGCACGCCGAGCTCGCGCGCCAGCTCCGCGATGGTCTTGGGCGCCGCGGCGAGGGTTTCAAGCACGTGGACCGCCTTGGCGACCGTCTTCGACATCGACACCCCCTCGAACGCGCTGCAACATTAACAGAGGAATTGCAAATATTGCAGCGCCAGCCCGGGGTGACGCTCGCCGGCGCCCGGCCGAAACCCACTCCGGTAGCCACGAACCGACAAGGATTCACTTCTCATAGCACCATCCAATCCGATCCATCCCTTCCACCCGGACGCGCGGGCACGACAAGAGCACGCCACCACAACTAATTGCGAAAATCGCTCGGGTGAAAGATTGAGCCCGGACCAGCTCCAAATTGACAGCAAACCTGGTGGGTGATCGACTTCTCGTTGCCCTGTCAGCAATTCGGTACATGAAAGAAGGCCCCGAATGCGACACTCGCCCGTCCTGCTCAGCGCCGTGTTGACCGCCGCCGCGTTCACGATCGTGCCGACCGCCCCGGCGCTCGCGGCAGTCCAGCAAGCCCCGGCTTGCGCGCTGTTCGCCTACCAGCCGACGCGTGACGGCAATACTCTGACCGCCATCGGCGGGCGAACCGGGTGCCTGAACAGCGCGACGGTCACCGTGCGGATCGTCGTCGAGCAGAAGGACGCGAAGCCGAAGGTGATCGGCGAGTTGGCACAGAGCGGCACCGAGATCAACCTGACCACGAAGGCACCGTGCAACTCCGGCGCCACCGTCAAGGTGCACACCGAGACGATCAGCTCGACGGGATCCATCGCGCACTCCCCGACGAGCACCTTCGAGAAGTGCTGATCCGGCTCTGAGCGGGTCGCCGGGGTGCGGGCACCCCGGCAACCGGGCCGGCGGCGTCAGCCGCGGCCTCCCAAGGCACCGCCTCGCGTGGGCATCCCGACAGCGTGCATCGGGCCCCACCGAGGCGGTGTCTTCATCATGTCGTCCGGAAATCTTCCTCCCGGGACACGGCGAATCGGCCGAACCGTCAACGCGTCACCCTCGGAATTGCGGATCACCTCCGCCGCACTCCTCGAATCCCACCTCCTTTCTCGCCTAAATCGCGATTCCCGGTCATACCTTTCCGAATAGTCCTCCGATGCACCGGAGGAATTCCCACCACTCGGCAAACCCGCATTCCGCACCGGATTCCGCCGCGGCGAACTCAAGCCGCGGCGAGCACCCGGCCCGGCACGTCCGGGTCGCAGCCCAGCCGGGGCAGCTGCGCGCGAACAGCGCCGCGGGTCCGGCCGAACTCCTCGCCGAGCTCCCCGATCAACCGGCTCGCGGTTTCGCCGACCGAGCTCAGCCACCGCTCCCGGAGCCGCTCGCCGTCGGCTTCGGTCCATGGTCGGCCGGCGTTGGGCGGCCGTGGTCGGCTCCGCCCGCGCCCCGCGGCCCACGGCGAGTGCAGCGCGGCCAGGCCGTCCAAGGTCTGGGCCAGGAACGCGTTCGCGTCGCCGAGGCCGCCGACGGCGATCAGCAGGTTGCCCTCGGCCACGACGCGGCCGTCGGCGTCCGCCCCGGTGAACTCCACCGCGACGGTGGCCGGCTGGTCTTCGCCGGCGGGCTCGCTCTTGGCGGTGACTCCGTAGATGTGCTGTCCGACTCGTACTTCGTTGCGGAAATCCATGCCTCGAAACTAAGGGCCCCGGCGGGCGGAATCCGGGAGTCAAGCATCGAACCGGCGCGTGTCGGGACGAGATCTCGATCGAGTGAGGGGTGACTCACACCCCGGACCGGAACACCGCCGCGGGTCCGGCCGTTGAACAGTTCGGTCGGTGCGCCCGTGTCCCCCGGGCCTCAATGACCGCCTTCGCGGAATACCGTTCGGCTGGAGCCGCGTCGCGCCAATCGCCGCAGAGGCGACCGGCGCATCGGCCACCAAACGAAGAAGACCCCCGCCCTTCTCTCCTTGAGGACGGGGGTCTTTTCGCGTGTTCCCGGCTCGCGCCGTGAGGACACGAACCGCATCAGGCGAACGGTGGCTTGTCCGGTTGGCAGACCTGGCCCGGCTCCGGGACCTTCAGGTCCGTCAGGAAGTCCGCCGCGATCCGGTCGGTGCACGAGCTGTTCCCCAGGATGCAGTGACCGAACGAGTCGACGCTCACCAGGCGCGCGTTGCCCAGTTCCTGCTCCATGCGGCGGGAGAACTCGTACTGGGTGGCCGGATCGTAGAAGTTCCCGAACAGCAGCACCGGGTTCGCCGCCTGGTGCTGCCACGGCCCGCGGTGCACGTCCGGGTCGCTCTCCGGCCAGTTCGAGCACGCGGCCAGGTCGCTGAACGCCTGCGACCGGCCGAAGGCCGGCGATTCCGCCTCCCACTGCGCGGCGATGCCCGGAACCTGCTCGGGCTTCTTGGGAATCGGCTTGTCCGCGCAGTTCACCCCGTAGTAGGTGTCGTCCACGTAGCTGCTCTCCGCGGCGTCGGCGGGAGCGTCCAGGCGACCGATCGAGGTCGGCTTGCTCAGCAGGCCGAGCAGCTCCGGGACCAGCCCCGGCTTCGGGTGCAGCTGCCGGTGCAGCGACTGGAGGTCGGTGGCGAGCTGCCGGAACTGGTCCGGGACGTACAGCGCGCTGCTGACGCCGTCGGTGAACTGGTCGAGCGTGATCTCCGAGCCGTCCGGCATGGTGATCGGCTCCTGCCGCAGGTGATCGCGGATCTCGTCGAACTTCGCCCGCGGATCGCCCTCGCCGAACGCGCACCGCTGCGCCTTTTCGCCGCAGAGCTTCAGGAACGAGTCCAGCGCCAGCTCGAAGCCCTGCGCCCGCTCCCGGTCGTACTGGACGCCGTCGGCGGTCCGCAGCTGCGGATCCACGTTGCCGTCCAGGATGATCGCGCGGCTGCGCTCCGGGAACATGTTCACGTAGGTCGCGCCCAGCAGCGTGCCGTAGGAGAAGCCGACGTAGTTGAGCTGCTCGTCGCCCACGCCCTGGCGCATCAGGTCGAGGTCCCGCGCCACGTCCTTGGTGGACATGTGGTGCAGCAGCTCACCCGCGTTGTCGTCGCAGGCCTCGCCGTAGTCCCGGAACGCGGCCATCGTGGTGCGGATCTGCTTGTCCGTGACCGGCACCGACGAGAGCCGGCCCAGCACCTTCTCGGCCTGCTCGCCGGACTTGAAGCAGCGCAGCCGGGTGCTGCGATCCACCCCGCGCGGGTCGAAACCGATGATGTCGAAGCGGTTCAGCACCTGCGGCTCGAACTTCTTCACCGCGGTCACCGGCCGGTTGAACCCGGCGCCGCCGGGCCCGCCCGGGTTCAGGAACAGCGAGCCGATCTTCGCGTCCGGGTCGGCAGCCGCGCGGCGCATCATCGCCAGTTCGACGGTGCCCTTGCGCGGGTCGTCGTGGTCGACCGGCACCGGGTAGCTCGCGCAGCGGTAGAGGTACCGCTCGGTGACCGGCACCCCGTCCAGCGCGTCGCTTTCGCACTCGCGCCAGGCAACCGGTGCGGCACCAGGAGGTTGTGCCATCGCCGGTGATCCCGCCATCACCACTGTGCCCGTGACCAGCGCACTCGTCGCGATGACCAACGCTCGGCCTAATCGGCCGGAAAGCGCCCCCACCCGAACCTCCTTGTGTCGTCTGAGAACTCCGGCTTGGAGTCAACAGTCCGAAAAGGAGGGCGGACACCGCAGAATGCACGAACCTCCAGCGCAGGAGGCGTGCTCTTCGGACTAAGGGTCCGCACGTACGGGTCGTCCCGGATGATGGCGTTTTCGCGCGAAACCGGCGCCCGCCACGCGTACGGAACGCCGGTTTCGCGCGAAAACGGCGGCTTCACCCGATCCGGGAGGCCGCGGTCACGGGACGAGGAAGCGGCTGTCCCGGGCGTCGGTGATCGCCATGTAGCCGGGCGCGTGGCCGATGGCGAACGGCGGCCTGGACCGCATCACGGCCGCCTGCGGCGTCACCCCGCAGGCCCAGAACACCGGGATCTCGCCGGGCCGGATCTCCACCGCGTCGCCGAAGTCGGGCCGGTCGATGTCCTTGATTCCCAACGCTTCCGGCGCGCCGATGTGCACCGGGGCGCCGTGCACCGCCGGGTAGCGGGAGGTCACGCGGACCGCGGTGGACACCAGTTCCGCGGGCACCGGCCGCATCGACACCACCAGCGGCCCGGCCAACCGGCCCGCCGGGCGGCATTCCCGGTTCGTCCGGTACATCGGGACGTTGCTGCCCGCCTCGATGTGGCGCACCGGGACCTCGGCCTCCAGCAGCGCCGCCTCGAAGGTGAAGCTGCAGCCGATCAGGAACGACACCAGGTCGTCCCGCCACAGGTCGGTGACCTCGGCGCGCTCCTCCGCCCGCTCGCCGTCCCGGTAGACGGTGTACGCGGGCAGGTCGGTGCGCAGGTCGCCGGCGAAGATCGACATGCTGGTCTCGCCCGGCTCGGTCACGTCGAGGACCGGGCACGAGCGCGGATTCCGCTGCGCGAACAGCAGGAAGTCGTAGGCGTACTCGCGGGGCAGCGAGATGAGGTTCGCTTGCGTCCAGCCCGCGCTGTAACCCGAGGTGGGCACGCGCAGGCCGGCTCGGAACTCCGCGCGGGCCTGGTCCGGCGACATCGCCTGCGGCTGCGTCATCGAATTCTCCCTACTCGAGCAGTGAAACTCCGCCCGTTCGTCATTCGTGAAGCGCCGAAGGCGCTTTGCAATCCTGGCGGGCAGCCCCGATGCCACGTTCCCGCAGGCCAATCCGGGGTTGCGTCCCGCTACGAAAGACCGGTCCGGAAACCCTTTTTCAACCGGAAGCGGATCCGCTGCCCGGGACGCGCCTGGGCGGCTGCGTCGAGATCTGAGGCGGCGACCACGGCGATCACCGGGTAGCCGCCGGTCACCGGGTGGTCGGCGAGGAACAGCGTGGGCCGCGCCGACGGCGGCACCTGCAGCGCGCCGGCGACCATGCCCTCGCTGGGCAGCTCCTCGGTGCGGCTCCGGTCCAGCGCCGGACCGTCCAGCCGCATGCCGATCCGGTTGCTGTCGGCGGTGACCTCGTACGGCTTGCTGACCAGGGTGGCCAGGGCGTCGTCGACGAACCAGTCGTGGCGCGGTCCCGGCGCCACGCTCAGCACGATCTCGTCGGCCGCGCACACCGCCACCGGCGCGACGTCCACCTGCGGGAACCGGTCGGGCGGCGGGCCGACCGGCAGCACCGCGCCGCCGGTCAGCGGCTGCGGCCCGAGCCCGGCGAGGACGTCGGTGGCGCGCGAGCCGAGCACCGGCGGGACGGCGACGCCGCCGCGCACCGCGAGGTAGCTGCGGAGCCCGCAACCGGGCACGCCCATCCGCAGCTCGGCACCGGCCGGGATACGCAGCACCGAGTTCGCCGCGGCGACGCGACCGTCCACAGTGATCGGACAGGGCGCACCGGTCACCGCGGCCGTGAGGTCGCGGGTCGCACGGACCGCGAGCCCGCCGAACGTGACCTCGATGGCCGCGGCGCCCTCGTCGTTGCCGACCAGCCTGTTGGCCAGCCGGAAGGAGCCGGCGTCGGCCGCGCCCGAGCGGCCCACGCCGATGCCGGCCAGGCCCGGTCGCCCGAGGTCCTGGATCGTCGCGAGCGGGCCCGTGGCCAGGATTTCCAGGCAGCTCATGCGACCTCCAGGAAGCGCACCCGCACGCCGGGCCGCAGCAGTGCGGGCGGATTCCGGTCGACCCGCCAGATCTCCAGGCCGGTGCGCCCGATCAGCTGCCAGCCACCGGGCGATTCGCGCGGGTAGATGCCGCTGAACGCGCCCGCGAGGCCGACCGAGCCCGGCGGCACCTTGGTCCGCGACTCGGTTCGGCGCGGCACCACCAGCTCCGCCGGACCACCGGAGAGGTAGCCGAAACCGGGCGCGAACCCGCCGAAGGCGACCGTCCACTCCGCGCTCGTGTGCCGGCGCACCACCTCTCGCTCGGTCAGGCCCGTCAGCGACGCGACTTCCGCGAGGTCGGCGCCGTCGTAGACCACCGGCACCTCCACCAGCTCACCGCTGGCGCGCGAGCCGTTGCGGGGCTCGGCCGCACGCACCGCCGCCTCGACCGCGCCGATGTCGGCGCGCTGCGGGTCCAGGTGCAGCAGCAGCGTCCGGGCCGCCGGGACCAGGTCCGTGACGCCCTCCGGCGGGTTCTCGGCGAGGACGGCGAACAGCGCCTGCACGGCTTCGAGATCGGCCAGCTCGATGAGCAGTCCCGAATCGGCGCACCGCAGGAACCGCATCACAGACCTCGCACAACGAACGGCGCCAACGCCACTCCCCCGGCCACCAGCCGGTCCCGCACCGCCTCGGCGATGGCCACCGCGCCCGGGCTGTCGCCGTGCACGCAGATCGAATCGGCATCGATCTTGATGTCGGAGCCGTCGATGGCCTTGACCGGCTCGCCGGCGGCCAGCCGCACGCAGCGGTCCGCGATGACGTCCGGATCGTGCAGCACGGCGCCGGGTTCGCGGCGCGACACCAGGGTGCCCTCGGGCGTGTAGGCGCGGTCGGCGAAGGCCTCGCGGAACACCTGCAGCCCGGCCCGCTCGGCCCGGGCCAGCCACTCGGAGCCGGGCAGCCCGAGCACCGCCAGCGACGGGTCGTAGGCGCGCACCGCGTCGACCACGGCGGCCGCCTGGTCGGCGTGGTGCACGATCGCGTTGTAGAGCGCGCCGTGCGGCTTGACGTAGCCGACCTCGGTGCCCGCGACGCGGGCGAACCCGGCCAGCGCGCCGATCTGGTAGATCACGTCGTTGGCCAGCTCCACCGGCGGCACGTCGATGAACCGGCGGCCGAACCCAGCCAGGTCCCGGTAGCTGACCTGGGCGCCGACCACGACGCCCAGCTTCGCGGCCTGCTCGACGGCCTGGCGGATCACCGTGGCGTCCCCGGCGTGGTAGCCGCAGGCGACGTTCGCGCTGGTGACGATCCGCAGCAGCGCCCCGTCGTCGCTGAGCTCCCAGCGGCCGAAGCCCTCCGCGAGGTCCGAGTTGAGGTCCATGCCCACCTCACTTCCACAGCGCGGCGATGCCGCCGAGCGAGTTGAATCCCAGGTACAAGGTCAGCAACCAGGCGAGCACACCCACGACCAGCAGCCAACGCGGGTACCGGTATCCGCCGAGCAGATCCCGCCGCTTGGCCGCCACGAACATCAGCACGCCGAAACCGACCGGCAGGATCAGGCCGTTGAGCGCGCCTGCCAGCACCAGCAGCGTCGTCGGCGCCTGGTCCAGCAGCAGGAACGCCACCGCCGACACCGCCACGAACGCGACGACCATCCAGTTGCGGGCGCGGGCCAGCTTCGGCGAGAAGGTCACCAGGAACGACACCGAGGTGTAGGCGGCGCCGACGACCGAGGTGATGCTGGCGGCCCAGAGGATCATCCCGAACAGCCGCAGGCCGACCTCGCCGGCCGCGTGCTGGAAGGCTTCCGCGGTCGGGTTCGACGAGGCCAGCGTGACGCCGCCGGCCACGACACCGAGCACCGCCAGGAACAACACCAGCCGCATCACGCCGGTCACCAGCAGCGAGACGACGGAGCTGCGGCTGACGTCGACGATCCGCTCCGGACCGGTCACCCCGGCGTCGACCAGGCGGTGCGCGCCCGCGTAGGTGATGTAGCCGCCGACGGTGCCGCCGATCAGGGTGGTGATGGACAGGAAGTCGACCTCCGACGGCCACACCGCCTGGACCAGGGCCTGGCCGACGGGCGGGTGGGAGGAGAAGGCGACGAACGCGGTCATCAGGATCATGACCACGCCGAGGACCACGACGATGCGGTCCATCGCCACCCCGGCCTTCTTGCTCAGGAAGATCCCGATGGCGATGACGGCCGAGACGGTGCCGCCGATCTTCGCGTCCAGCCCGAACAGCGCGTCGAGGCCGAGCGAGGTGCCGGCGATGTTGCCGACGTTGAACACCAGCCCGCCGAAGACCACCAGCGCGGCCATCACGTAGCCGAGGCCGGGCACCACGCGGTTGCCCAGGTCCTGCGCCCGCATGCCGGACACGCCGATGACCCGCCACACGTTCAGCTGCACCGCGATGTCGACCAGGATCGACAACAGGATGGCGAAGGCGAAGGCCGCACCGAGCTGGATGGTGAACTGCGTCGTCTGGGTGATGAAGCCGGGGCCGATGGCGCTGGTGGCCATCAGGAAGACCGCACCCAGCAGGGTGCTGCGCTTCGCCGCCGACGACTTGCCGTCGGCCGTGGTCGTCTGAGCCATGGCACCTCCGATCAACTCAGAACACCGGCCGTTCGCCGGTGGCAGGGGTCTCGCGTTCGGGCCGCTGAGCGGCAGTTCCGGTCAAGATAGTGAATTGTTGAACAATTCTGCAATACCTCATTTGAAGCTTTCTCGTTACACTCAGATCAACTGCCGGGCACGTCGTTGGGAGCTCGATTGACCACCGCGGACCCGTGGGCGGAACTGCTCACGGCCGACCGATCGCTGCTGGACCGCACCAGCACGGCCGAACGGGTCGCCGACGTGCTGCGGCAGCGCATCATCGACGGCGCGCTCGCCCCGGGCACCCGGCTTTCCGAGGAAACCGCAGGCAAGGCGCTGGCGGTCTCCCGCAACACGCTGCGCGAGGCGTTCCGGCTGCTGGTGCACGAGCGACTGCTGGTGCACGAGTTCCACCGCGGCGTGTTCGTCCGGGTGCTCAGCGCCGACGACGTGATCGACCTGTACCGGATCCGCAGGCTGCTGGAGACCAGCGCAGTGCGCCGGGCCGGCACCGCGGCGGCCGAGCTGGTGGCGGCCGTGGACCGGGCGGTGACCGATGGCGAGCGGGCGGCCGAGGACGAGCGGTGGAGCGACGTCGGCACCGCGAACATGCGCTTCCACGAAGCGCTAGCGGCGATGGCCGCCAGCCCGCGCGTGAACGAGACGATGCGGCAGTTGCTGGCCGAGCTGCGCCTGGCGTTCCACGTGATGTCGCGCCCGCAGGAGTTCCACCAGCCCTACCTCGCGCTCAACCGGGCGATCGCGGACCTGATCACCGGCGGCTCGATGGAAGCGGCGGCCGACCGGCTCGACGAATACTTCGACGAGGCCGAGACGCAGCTCGTCGAGGCGTACAAGACCTACAACTCGCACTGACGACGTCCAGTGGCGGGACGGGTCTAGGATCCTGGCGCGTGATGCCTCCGTTGCACGCTGTCGCGCAGGGCCATCGTCGACTCCGCGAAGCGCTCGCCGCACTGACCGATGATCAAGTCGCCGCGCCGTCGCTGCTCCCCGGGTGGAGCCGGGGCCACGTGCTGGCCCACCTGACCGACAACGCCCGAGCGTTCGCGCGGGTCTCCGAGCTCGCGTTGCGCGGCGAGCTGGTCGACGCCTACGAAGGCGGGCAGGCCGAACGCGACGCGATCATCGAGGGGCTCGCCGCGAGCAGCGCCGACGAACACCGGTCCGCCATCGCCCGGCACTCCGCCGCGCTGGAAGCGGTGTGGTCGCAGGCCAGCACCGACGACTGGGCGCGCCCGGTGCGGTTCCGCAACGGCGACCTGGGCGGGCTCGTGCACATGCGCTGGCGGGAGGTGTGGATCCACCTGGTGGATCTCGACCTGGGCATCGGCCCGCAGGAGTGGAGCGACGAATTCTCCTGCCACGCGGTCGACTTCCTGATTCCGAGGTTGCCGGAAGGCGTCGTCCTGCGGCAGACCGACGGTCCGCGCCGGTGGACGACCGGCGACGCCGACGGCCGTCCCGAGATCAGCGGCCGGGCCCGCGACCTCGCGGCCTGGCTCGCGGGCCGGAGGCCGGAGCGCTCGCCGCTCGGCCCGCTGCCGGACCTCGGCCCCTGGCCCGCGCACCCGGCCCCGATCCCGGACCAGCAGCGCCGCACGCCCCGGTGACGCCCGATTTTGCCTAAAATTGGGAACTTCCAAGCACCTCGTCGAACCTCGCCAGGTCGGGAACGCCCGATTTTGCCTAAAATTGGAAGACCCAGCCGTAACCGCACCGGATCGGGAACCTTCCGATTTTGCCTGAAATTGGGGAGTTCGCGGCACAGCGGGACCGGACTTCCCGAAGGGCGCCTGGTTCCGCCTGGAATCGGGCGCCTTCGGGATTGCCGGTGCTGAGGTTCCTCGTCAGGCGAGGCCCGCGAAGAGGTCGGATTCCCAGTCGTAGGTGCCGGATCCGGGGCCTCGCTCGCCGCGGACCAGCAGGTAGTGCTCCATCGCGAACTCCGGGCGCGACACCAGCTGGGCGAAGAACCCGCCGTCGTCCAGGTTGACCTGGCTGCGGTAGTGCCGCAGGGCAGCGGTCTTGATCGCGTGGAAGTCCCGGCCGTCGACCATCGCCGTGAGCTCCTCGTCGGGCACCGTGTACGGCTCGAAGCCCTCGACACCGGCCTCCTCGACCTGCTTGAGGATCGAACGCGGCAGCGTCGTCCAGTACACCTTCGACACCTGCCACGGCTCGCCGAGCTCCGGCGCGTGGTCCGGGTCGGCCGCCGGGTCGATGGAGGTCATCACCGCGCGGTGCGCGCCGATGTGGTCGGGGTGGCCGTAGCCGCCGAACTCGTCGTAGGTGATCACCACGTGGGGCCGCTCCGCGCGCAGGATCTCGACCATCGCGCGGGTGACGTCCGCGGGATCGGCCTTGGCGAAGGAGCCGTCCGCGTCGTTGCCCGCCTCGCCCGCCATGCCGCTGTCCCGCCAGCGGCCCGGGCCGCCGAGCCAGTGGTGCCGGACGTCGCCGTACTCCGCCAGCGCCGCGCGGATCTCCCCGCGCCGGTGCTCGCCCAGCGCATCGGGTTCTCCGCGCAGGTGCGCGAGATCGTCGGCGATCACCTCGCCGAGCTCCCCGCTGGTGCAGGTCACCAGCGAAACCGATGCGCCCTCCGCGAGGTACCGGGCCATCGTGGCGCCGGTGGCGGTGGATTCGTCATCGGGGTGCGCGTGAACCAGCAGCAGGCGGCGATCGCTCATGGGCACGAGCCTAGCCATGGTCACCGACAGCGGGCGGCGATCGCCGACCTGGTCACATCCGCAACCTGCCGCGGAATTCCGGCAATGTTCGCCTTCCGGTCAACCATTCCCGGCCCGCCGGCGGCGAGGATCTCCGTCAGACGATCAAGGAGGCAGCAGTGTCTGGTGTTACCCGACGGGGAGTTCTCGGCATGGCCGGGGTCGCGGCGGTCGCCGGTGCGCTCGGCACCGGCGGTCAGGCGGTCGCGCGGCCGGGCGACAAGGCGCTGATCGGGCCCGCGCGCGGCGATCGGCTGCACGTGATGACCTTCAACATCCGCCTCGACACCAAGGCCGCGCCGCCGAACCCCGACGCCTGGACCACCCGCCGCCCGATCCTCGCCCGGCTGCTCAACACCGAGCAGCCCACCCTGCTCGGCGTGCAGGAAGCCTTGTACAGCCAGGTGAAGGAGGTCCGGGCGGACCTCCCGCGGCACTACGACTGGATCGGGCTGGGCCGCGAAGGCGGCGGCCGCGGCGAGTACATGTCGATCTACTTCGACACCCGCCGGGTCGAGCCGCTGGACTACGACCACTTCTGGCTCTCCGGCACGCCGAACGTGATCGGCTCGAAGAGCTGGGGCAACAACGTGGTCCGGATGGTCACCTGGGTGCGCTTCCTGGACCGCCGGACCGGCCGCGAGTTCGTCCACGTCAACACGCACTTCGACCACCAGTCGGAGGAATCGCGCCGCCGCAGCGCGCAGCTGGTGCGCGACCGGATCGCCGGTTTCGACGCCGCGCTGCCGGTCGTGCTCACCGGCGACTTCAACACGCCCGCCGAGACGTCGGAGTCCTTCAAGGTCCTGGCCGGCGGCGGTCTGGCCGACAGCTGGGCGACGGCCGCCGAGCGGCTCACCCCGGCGTGGGGCACCTTCGGCGCCTACGAGGAACCGGTCGAGGGCAAGGAGCGGATCGACTGGCTGCTGCACAACGGGCATTTCCGGGTGCTGCAGGCCGCGATCAACACCTACCGCCGCGACGGCTACTTCCCGTCCGACCACCTGCCGGTCCACGCGCTGCTCGAATTCGCCTGATCCGTTCCGCGCGCGAAGGGCTCGTGAGTGGTTTGGAGCGTCATAGCACCCCAAACCACTCACGACGGCCCGGAAGGCCCAGGGCCCGGGCGAGAACTTCCCGACCGGTCAGCCGAAGGAAACCGTCATGAACCGGTGATGCGGTCGAGCCAGGACTGCCAGGCGGCGCTGCGGGACTCGCGGTCCACCGCGACGCCGTAGAAGTACTGGGTCGTGCTCACCATGTGGTGCAGATCGTCGGCCATGAAGCGGTAGAGGCCGTGCTCGGTGCGGATGCCGAGCAGCGACTCGTCGCGCAGGTCCACCACGCCCTCGATGGGTTCGAGCCCTTCCGGGGTGAGGCGCACCCGTTCGCCGAGCGCCGGATCCGCGCCGAGCCGTGCGATCAGATCGGCCCACACCGCTTTTCCGGGCCGGTCGGTGAACCCGGTGGCGACCACGTTGGCCACCGGCAGCCCGGGGAAGTGCCGGAAGTACTCGGCGAGGTTGTGCAGGAACAAGTCCCAGCCCTTGCCGAAGCCGTCGTACTCGGCCTCCCAGTCGTCGCCGCCGAAGAATCCACTTTGGACGACCCGGAGCACGGTGGTGCCGCCCGCCCTGCCCTCGACCAGGAACTCGAGCGTCATCGGCGGTTCACCGTCCGCGCTGGGCGCCCCGTAGACGACCCGCCTGCCCGGCTCCCGCTCCAGCACCTGGCCGGCCTGGGTGTTGCCGCCGCCGAAGTCCGCCTCGATCTCCTCGCCCGCGTGCTCGTGCGGCACGAACCAGACCGACATGCCCTCCGGGGTGGAGATCGCCTGCCAGACCTGTTCCGGGGTGGCGGCGAGTTCGATCTCCTTCGCCAGCCGCCGGTGCTCGTCCACCACGATCAGTCCTGCTGGACGAGGATGATGAGGTTGCCGCAGGTGTCGTCGAACACCGCCTGCGCGCCGAAATCGGTCTTCGTCAGTTCCTGGGTGAACTCGACCCCGCGTTCCTTCATCCGCGCGCAGTCCTCCTCCAGATCCGTGCTGCCGAGCATGGTGAACGGGATGCCCGCGTCGTAGAGCGTCTTCTTGTACACCTGCCCGGCCGGCTTGCCGTCGATCTGGATCCCGGGGTTGCCGTCCGGCTCGAGCAGCAGCTCGACGCCGTCCGGCGCGTCGGGCGAGACGACGGTCAGCCACTTGGCGTCGCCGGCCGGGATGTCGGTCTTCTTCACGAAGCCCAGCACGTCGGTGTAGAACGCCAAGGCCTTGTCCTGGTCGTCGACCAGGATGCTGGTGACCGGAACGAACATGATCAACTCTCCCCTTCTCGTCGAACCGCCGGATGCACAGCGACCACGATCCGGTGCGCCCGCCCATCGGCCGCGGACTCGTCGTGGTACTTCGAGATCAGCGATGTCACCACCCCGGACAGCTCCTCGGCGAACGCGGCGCGGTCGGCCGCGGAGGCGAACCGGACCCCGCCGTCGATGGCGAACGTCGCGAGCCGCTTGCGGGCCTTGGCCGCGCCTGCGATCAGCTCGCCCACGTCGCGCACCAGCCGCGCGGCGACCGCGAGCAGCCAGTGCGCGGACAGCCGGTCGCGGGACCGCGCGGGATCGGGCTCGACCGCCGCCAGGACGCTCGGCGAGATCACGTACGAGACCGCGGTCGCCCGCAGCACGCGCTCGGTGAAGTTGCCCTTGCGCCGCTCCTCGACCAGCTCGACCAACCCATGCCGCTCCAGCTCGCGCAGGTGGTAGTTGACCTTCTGCCGGGTCAGCCCGACCTTCTGCGCGAGCGTAGTCGCCGAGCCGGGTTCGGCCAGTTCGGCGAGCAGCCGGGCGCGCACCGGGTCCAGCGAGACCTCGGCCGCCCCCGGATCGTCGATCACCGCCACATCGTGCATGGCAACACCGTCTCATTGACAAATTTTTTTGTCAAAGCCGTCCGCTCTCACCAACGCCTGCTGATCAGTCAGGAATCGCTCGCCTGGACGGGGACCAGGACGATCCAGACCTGGCCGGGTGCGAACGGGATCGGCTCGCCCGCCGGTGTGGTGTAGGCGGTGCCCGCCTCGGGGATCGGCCGGGACCAGCGGGCCTCGAACGACAGGCCGTCGCGGAGCACCAGCGCGCGCCCCTCCCCGACGGTTTCCGCGAACGGCGACACGTTCCCCACCACGTCGCGGAACGGCGAGGCGGACACGGGGACTTCCTGGAGCACCACCGTGCTCGCGCCGAGCCGGCCGCTGTCGGCGGCCGAGTACGGGCGGCCGTCCATCGACACCAGCCATCGCCGATCACCCGGCGCCCAGGTGAAACTCACGCGCGCGGCCCGGTAGGCGACCTCCTCCCGGTCGGCGGGCACGCCGCCGGGAGGGGCCGCGCCGAACAGCAGCCGGGCGTTCGGCGACCAACCCGCGCCCGCCGGAAGCCGGGCCGGGCGCACGAAGAGGTTGTGCGGCGCCTGGCCCGGTCCCCGGAAGAACGCACCGGGAACGCTCGCCTGCGAGGCGTCGTTCACCGGTGCCCGCCCGATCTCCGGCAGGAGTTCCGGTGCCGCACCGGAGAACGCCAGCGTCGGATGCCCGAACTGGGGCAGCAGGCGCAGGTCGGTCTGCCGGGCGCTGCGCACCGGGCCCACCACCGGCGGCAGGCTGGACGCGAAAACCGCTATCAGCCTGCTGATTCCCGCCTCGACCGGTTCGACGAAGATCACGTCGGCCCCGCCGATCCCGGTCGGCGGGCGGGCCGGCGGCGAGTTGTCCACCTTGACCGCGAGCACCGGTGGCCCGGCAGGCGGAGGCGGCGGTGGGGGCTCGGGCGGTGGCGGCGGGGCCGGCTCGGCGATCGGCACCGTCAGCGTTCCGGCGGGTTGCAGTGCCAACCCGCCGAGCACGACGGCCAGGACGGTGAACAGGGTTCCGAAGACGCGCAACCACCACATCGCCCCTCCACGACGGCAGTCGTCCGCTGCCGGGTAGCTTCGCGCGCCCCGGCAGCCACGACAAGGGGCCGATCAGCGGTACGGACGCCGATCCCGGGCTTCCTTCGCCGCGCGCGCCCACCAGACGACCTGGTCCAGCATCAGCTTCGCCGCGCCGGCCGGACCCATCTCGTCCTTGGGGTTGCCGGAATCGTCGAAGCGGTCGTAGACGCCGTGGAAGCTCACGGTTTCGCGGACGGTCACCGCGTGCAGCTCGGCGAAGACCTGGCGGAGCTGCTCGACCGCCCGCAGGCCACCGGAAATCCCGCCGTAGGAGACGAATCCGACCGGCTTGGTCTGCCACTCGGCGTTGGCGGTGTCGATGGCGTACTTCAGCGATGCCGGGTAGCCGTGGTTGTACTCGGGGGTGATCACGACGAACGCGTCCGCGGCGGCCAGCCGGCCGGTGTACGCCGTCAGCTGCGGGGTGAGGCCGGCCGGGTGCACCGCGGGGAGTTCGAGCTCGGCCAGGTCGATGACGTCGACGTCCAGTTCCGGGCGCTGCTTCGCCAGGCCGGCGAACCAACCGGCCACCGTCCCGGCGAAGCGCCCCTCCCTGGTGCTGCCGACGATGATGCCCAGTCGCAACAGGTCTTCGGACATTTTCGCTTTCCCTTCAGGATGACTGCCTTGCGGGACCATCCTGAAACTTCGACATTACTCGAAGTCAAATCTCGTTGTCCGCAGTGGATCCGTGCCGCGCCCGGAGCGCGTCGAACTCGGCGTCGCTCAGCCGCACGTCGAGGTCGCGCAGGACGGGTTCCAGCTGGTCGACGGAGATCTTGGTGACCTCCGCGTCGCCGCCGGGGCGCTCCACCGTGAGCTCGTCTCCGACCAGGCGGCGGCTGATCCCCTGATCCAGCCGCATGACGACCAGCTTGCGGCCGAACGGCGACCGGGGATGCGTCGAGATGAAGTGGTGCGCCACCTCGTAGTCGCTGAAGTGCTGCGGCATCTCGTCGGAGGAGTGCAGCGCTTCCCAGCCTTCCGCGGTCTCGGCCTCCAGCGTCCACAGTGCACCCTCGCGGACCAGGCGGTGCTTCCAGCCGGCCTGGTCGACCAACGCCCCGTCCTCGAACGGCATCGGCGTGAACAGGTTCGCGCCGAAGCCCACGTCGGCCAGGTGGTCGGCGCCGTCGACGCGAACCCGGAGCATCGCGTGGGTCCGGAAGCCGAACTGCCGCGGCCGGGTCCGCGCCATCCGGCGCTCCACGTCGAACCCCAGGTTCCCCAGCACCGCCGCGAACAGCAGCGCGTGCTCGTAGCAGTAGCCGCCGCGGCCGCGCCGGACGAGCTTGTCGTTGATGGCGGGCAACGCGACCCCGGGATGCTGCCCGAGGATCACGTCGATGTTCTCGAACGGGATGGCGCGCACGTGCGCCGCGTGCAGCGACCACAGCGCCGCCGCCGACGGCTCCACCCGCGGGTGCCCGAGCCGGTCCAGGTAGGCGTCGACGTCGACGGTCCCGATCTGCCATTCGTCGTGCTCGTTCTCGCTCATGCCCACAGCCTGGCAAGTCGACCGCAATGGAGGTCAAGGCGCAGATCCGGGATTTCCGATGGTACGGGCGCGGATCCCGTGCCGTTGACACCGAACGTGAGCCGCAAATACGGTATATCAACCGGTGTTCGAAATACCAGACATGGAGCGGGCATGCCGAACATTCCGACCCTCATCCACCTGCGCGACGAGGACGACGTCGCCATCGCCGGCGCCGACCTGGGCGCGGGCGCCGAAACCAGGGTCGGCGGCGGCGCGGTCGTGCTGCGCGCGGACGTGCCGCGCGGGCACAAGGTGGCGGTGCACGACATCGCGGCGGGCAGCGCGGTGCGCCGGTACGGCCAGGTGATCGGCTTCGCAGGCCGGGACATCGCCGCCGGGGAGCACATCCACCTGCACAACCTCGAATACCGCGAGTTCGAGCGGGCCTACGAGTTCGCCGTCGACGCCCAGCCCGAACAGCTCCTGCCCGCGGACCAGCGCGCCACGTTCCAGGGCTACGTCCGCTCCGACGGCAAGGTCGGCACCCGCAACTACCTCGGCGTGCTCACCAGCGTCAACTGCTCGGCGACCGCGGCGAAGCTCATCGCCCAGCAGATGCGGTTCTCCGGCGTGCTGGACGACTTCCCGAACGTCGACGGCGTCGTCGCGCTCACCCACGGCACCGGCTGCGGCATGGCCCCCGACGGCGAGGGCATCGACGTGCTGCGCCGCGTCATGCGCGGCTACCTCACGCACCCGAACTTCGCCGGCTTCCTCGTCCTCGGCCTCGGCTGCGAGGACAACCAGATCGTCAAGCTCACCGAGGACGTCGAGCTGCGCAGCGGCCTGCCGGTCGTCACCGCCACCATCCAGGAGCTCGGCGGCACCACCAAGACCGTCCGAGCGGGCGTCGGCCGGCTCACCGAGCTGCTGCCCGAGGTCGACAAGGTCGAGCGCACCGCGGTCCCGGCCAGCGAGCTCGTCCTCGGCACCAACTGCGGCGGCTCGGACTCCTACTCCGGCATCACGGCCAATCCCGCGCTCGGCGCGGCGGTCGACCGGCTCGTGGCGCACGGCGGCACCGGCATCGTCGGTGAAACACCCGAGATCTACGGCACCGAGCACATGCTCGCCCGCCGCGCCGCCAGCCGCGAGGTCGGCGAGAAGCTCCTGGACAAGATCGCCTGGTGGCAGGACTACACCGCCAAGAACGGCGGTTCGATGGACAACAACCCCTCCCCCGGCAACAAGGCGGGCGGCCTGACGACGATCCTGGAGAAGTCGCTGGGCGCCGTCGCGAAGGGCGGCACCACGACGCTGCGCGACGTCGTCGACTACGCCGCCCCGGTCACCAGCAAGGGCTTCGTGTTCATGGACACGCCCGGCTACGACCCGGTGTCGGTGACCGGGATCGTGGCGGGCGGCGCCAACGTCGTCTGCTTCACCACCGGTCGCGGATCGGCGTTCGGCTGCTCCCCCGTCCCGAGCCTCAAGCTCGCCACCAACACCCCGCTCTACGAGCACATGAGCGAGGACATGGACATCAACGCGGGCAGCATCATCGACGGCGAGACCACCGTCGAGGAGCTCGGCGAGCAGATCTTCGACCACGTGCTGCGCGTCGCCTCCGGCGAGCACACCAAGAGCGAAGACCTCGGCTACGGCGAGGAGGAGTTCGTCCCCTGGCACATCGGCACCGTCATGTGACGGTCCCGGGTCCCGCCGGGAGGCTGGGCCTGGGTGCCGACCGGCTTCCTGGTCCGCTTCCGCTCCCCGCGGGCGCAGCGCAGAACCGCCTGATCAGCGGCATCGCATCGCACGGTTGGGCCTTACTCGACGCGGCCCGCGCTGGCTAGATTCGAAAACATGAGCGAATTACCGCAGGCGGGTGGTCGCGAGCACGAGTACTGGTTCGACAGCGACTACGCCCAGTTGATCGAAGCGTTGCGGCAGGGCGACGACCTGGCCGACATCGCCGCGGAGTTGCAGCGCAGCGTGCGCGCCGTCGAAGGCCGGCTCAGGTACCTGATCCCCGGCGATGCCGTGCGGGGCGCGCGGGCCAGGGAGGACTGGCTGCGCGCGAGGCTCGCCGAAGAGCCCGGCTACGACTGGCGCGCCGTCGCGCTGCGGAACTACGCCGCCGAGGAACGGCGGTACTGGGCCGCCACCGACGAGCGCGAGCTCATCGCGGGCTGGCGGCGGCGAACGTTCCTGCCGGCGCTCGCGGAAGGGCTGCGCGCCTCGGACTTCCAGGTGGCGCGGCACCTCTGCCGCCTCGGCCTGGCGGCCTCGGTGACGGACGTCGTCGAGCACCTCGGCGCCGCGCCCGGCAGCACCACCGAGATCCGCGCCCGGATGCACGCCGACCGGGCCGCGGCAGCGGTGTGGGTGCTCGTGGTGGACGGCGAGGGAACGCGGATTCCGCTGTTCGACGGGCAACGGCGGCACATCTCGCTGCACACCGGTTTCGACGACGCGCAGCGGCGCCTGGACCAGCTGCTCCGCCAGGCCGGACGCCGCCACCGCGACGAACTCCGCTGGAGCCTCGCCGAGCGCACCATCGGCGAGGACGCGCACGGGGCCACCCACCACGACCTGACCCGGCCGCCGGCGGTGGCCGGCTGACGGCTCAGGCGAGCAGGTGGGGGCACTCGTCGGGTTCGCCGAGCGGGCCGGGCCAGTCGAGGGAGTGCCAGAAGCCCAGCGCCTCGGTGCTGCGTTCGATCGGCGCCGTGCTCCACCGGTAGTCCGGCCAGGTGCGCCGCAGGAGGTCGATCGCGAGCGTCGCCAGGCCCCGCCGCCGGCAGCGCCGGTCGATGCGGATGTACTCCACGACCGCGACCCGGCAGCCGTGGCAGACCCGCAGCTCCAGGTCGCCGACGACGAGCCCGTCCAGCCGGATCTCGACGCCCGGCGGACCGGTGGGCAGCAACGCCGGCACGGCGGCCAGCTCAAGATCCCCGACCATGTGATCAGGATGTGCGGTCCGCGCCCGTTTGTCTCGCCGAACCCGGATTCCGGCAGAAATCGGCGAGCCAGGCGCAACGTTCCACCTGGTCACCCGGGCCGTGAGTACTTTGTGTCGCTATGGCGACCAAAAGTAGGCACGGGCACTGACCTGCAAAAACAGGTGCCCTCAGCGACGGCCGCGTTGCCAGGAGTCCAGCGCGATCAGGGTCTTGGTGCTGGTGACCCGGTGGCTCCGGCGGATCTCGTCGATGGTGCGCTGCAGGTGCGCCATGTCCCGGACCCGCAGCCACACCAGCGCATCCGGGTCGCCCGCGATCGTGAACACCGCCTGCGCCTCGGGCATCCGGGTCGTCGTCTGGATGATCTCGTCCACGCCGCTGGTGCCCAGGAACCGCAGCTCGATGAACGCCTCGACGGCCCAGCCGAGCTTCGCGTGATCCACCTGCACGGTGTACCCGCGGATCACGCCGGCCTCCTCCAACCGGTCGATCCGCCGCTTCACGGCGGCCGTCGACAGCGTCACCCGGCCGGCGATGTCCGACAGCGTCCGCCGCGCGTCCTCGCGCAGCAGAGCCAGGATTTCGTGATCTGTCGCATCGAGCGTCGGGTCGGCCACGGATCGCGATGTTACGCAAAATTCGGGCGTCCGACGGCGTCTGCACCACTGAAGTTTGCGTGCTTCCCGCAGTTTCGGGTCTCGGTGTTGTGCGCCACACCGCGCATCCGCTGAAGTGTCGACGATCACGATCCGCGTGCCCGACCGAGGGAGTTCGACATGGCCGCCTTCACCCTGGACGACCGCTACCTCCAGGAGTCGGGGACCGTTTACGTGACCGGGGTGCAGGCCCTGGTGCGGTTGTTGTTCGACCGGATCCGGCACGACCGCCGCCATGACCTGCGCACCGCGGCGTTCGTCTCCGGCTACGAGGGTTCACCCCTGGCCGGGTTCGACCTGGAGCTGGCCCGCCGCGCGAAGCTGCTGGCCGACCACGACGTGGTCCACCAGCCGGGCCTGAACGAGGAGCTCGCCGCGACGTCGGTGATGGGCAGCCAGCTCACCGAGGGGCTCGGCACGCAGCGCCCGGACGGCGTCGTCGGCGTCTGGTACGGCAAGGCGCCGGGCCTGGACCGGGCCAGCGACGCGCTGCGCCACGCCAACCTCGCGGGCACGAATCCGCGCGGCGGCGCGGTCGCGCTGATCGGCGACGACCCGAACGCGAAGTCCTCGACGGTTCCGGCGGCCTCGGAGGCGGCGCTCGCGGACCTGGCGATGCCGGTGTTCTTCCCGGCGGACTCGCAGGACCTGCTCGACTTCGGGCTGCACGCGGTGGAGCTGTCGCGGGCCAGCGGGTTGTGGACGTCGATCAAGGTGGTCGCCAACGTCGCGGACGCGGCCGGCACGGCGGTCGTGACGCCGGACTGGGCCGCGCCCGAGATCCCGGCAGAGCTCAAGCCGTACTCGCACCGCCCCAGCGCGCGCCTGCTCGGCGCCGAGCTCGCCGGGCTGGAGCACAGCCTGCACAACCGGCGCCTGCCGCTGGCGGTGGAATACCTCCGGCGCAGCGGCGTCAACCGGGTGGTGCGCTCGGGCCCGGCGGACCGGATCGGCATCGTGGCGGCCGGCAAGTCCTATTTGGACATCCGGCAGGCGCTGCGGGCGCTCGGCCTCGGCGAATCGGAGCTGGCCGCCTACGGGATCCGGCTGCTCAAACTCGGCGCGATCTACCCGCTCGACCCGCAGCTCATCCGGGACTTCGCGACCGGCCTGACCGAGATCGTCGTGGTCGAGGAGAAGCGCTCGTTCCTCGAAACGGCCATCAAGGAGGTCCTCTACGGCCGGCCCGACGCCCCGGCCGTCCACGGCAAGAAGGGGCCGGACGGCGGCACGCTGTTCACCGAGCTCGGCGAGCTCGACCCGGACCGCATCGCCAAGGGCCTGGCCGGCCGGCTGACCGCGCACGGCGAGATCGAGCCGGTCAACGCCTGGCGGCAGCGACGCCGCCGCGAGCGCATCTCCGTCCCGCTGCTGGCGCGCACGCCGTACTTCTGCTCGGGCTGCCCGCACAACTCGTCGACGAAGGTGCCGGACGGGACGGTGGTGGGCGCTGGTATCGGCTGCCACACGATGGCGCTGTTCATGGACGCCGACCAGGTCGGCGACGTCGTCGGCATCACGCAGATGGGCGGCGAGGGCGCCCAGTGGATCGGCATGGCCCCGTTCGTCGGCACCGAGCACTTCGTGCAGAACATCGGCGACGGCACCTTCACGCACTCCGGCAGCCTCGCCGTGCGCGCGGCGGTCGCCGCCGGGGTCAACATCACCTACAAGCTGCTGCACAACTCGGCCGTGGCGATGACCGGCGGTCAGGACGCCGTCGGCGCTCTGCCGCTGGCGCGGCTGACCGAGGTCCTGCTGCTGGAGGGCGTCGCCAAGGTGATCGTCACCAGCGACGCGCCGAAGCGGCTGACCGGCAAGCTGCCCCGCGGCGTCGAGGTCCGGCACCGCGACGATCTGCTGCGGGCGCAAGAAGAACTGGCCGCCGTCCCCGGCGTGACGGTGCTGGTCCACGACCAGGAGTGCGCGGCCGAGAAGCGCCGCAAGCGCCGCCGCGGCAAGCAGCCGACGCCGCCGGAGAAGGTGCTGATCAACGAGCGGGTGTGCGAGGGCTGCGGGGATTGCGGCGCCAAGTCCAACTGCCTCTCGGTGCAGCCGGTGTCGACCGAGTTCGGCCGCAAGACGCAGATCCACCAGTCCTCGTGCAACGTCGACTACTCCTGCCTGGCCGGCGACTGCCCGTCGTTCCTGACCGTGGTGCCCAGCGGCCGCACGGTGCGCCGCGAGATCAGCGAGGTCAGCGCCGGCGAGCTGCCCGAGCCCGAGCGCGGGACCGGCGACTTCACCGTGCGCGTCACCGGCATCGGCGGCACCGGCGTCGTCACGGTCACGCAGATCCTCGCGACGGCGGCGGTGATCGACGGCCGGCAGGTCCGCACGCTCGACCAGATCGGCCTCGCGCAGAAGGGCGGCGCGGTGGTCTCCGACCTCAAGATCACCGCGGAACCCGTTGCGCAGGCGCCGAAGCTGGCCGCCGGCGAATGCGACCTGTACCTGGGCTGCGACCTGCTGGTGGCGGCCGACCCGGTGCACCTCGCGGCGGCCGACGCCGAGCGGACGACGGCGGTGGTGTCCACCACCGAGGTCCCGACCGGCCGGATGGTCGTGGACACCGCCGTCTCGTTCCCGGTGCAGTCCGGCATCCGCGCCACCCTCGACGACGCCACCGCGCGGGCGTTCTACCTGGACGCGCGCGGCCTCGCCGAGCAGCTGTTCGACGACGACCAGTTCGCCAACATCCTGCAGCTCGGCGCGGCTTACCAGGCGGGTTCGCTGCAGCTGTCGGCCGAGAGCATCGAGCGCGCGATCGAGCTCAACGGGACGGCGGTGGCGGCCAACATCCAGGCGTTCCGCCGCGGCCGCCAGGCGATCGCGGACCCGGACGCGCTGCAGGCCGAGATCACCCCGCCGCCGGCGGCGCCCCGCGAGCCCGGCGCGGCGGCGCGGCGGGTGCGGGCGCTGGTCAAGGCCGCGGCGGGCTCGGAACTGGCGCGGCTGCTGGACATCCGGATTCCCGACCTCGTCGACTACCACGACGAGAACTACGCGCGCGCCTACGCGGAATTCGTCGAGGAGGTGCGCGGCCGCGGGGAGGACGCGGTGACCGAGGCGGTGGCCCGCAACCTCTACAAGCTGATGGCCTACAAGGACGAGTACGAGGTCGCCCGCCTCTCGCTCGACGAGCGGCTGCGGGCCGACATCGAAGCCCAGTTCGGCGCGGGCTCCCGGTTCGCGTTCCGCCTGCACCCGCCGGTGCTCCGCGCGCTCGGCATGAAGCGGAAGATCAGCCTCGGCCCCTGGTTCGGCAACGTGCTGCGGGTGCTGCGCGCGGCACGGAAGGTCCGCGGCACCCGCCTGGACCCGTTCGGCTACGCCGAGGTCCGCCGCGTCGAACGGGAACTGGTCGGCGAGTACCGGACGGCGATCACCAAGGCCCTGGCGACGCCGGACCACCCGGCGGTCCTGGAGCTGGCCGAGCTGCCGGACGCCGTCCGCGGCTACGAGGAGATCAAGCTGGCGAACGTCGAGACCTACCGCCGGCGCCAGGCCGAACTGCTCAGGTCGCTGGAAACCGCCGAGGTCGTCGCCGCGTCGTGAGCGGCGGAAGGGTGCCTCCCGCCCGGCGGGAGGCACCCTTCCATCCACTGTGGATTCCCTCAGCCCGGCGGCCGGATGCTGACGACCTCGACGCTCGTCTTGCCTTCCGGCGTCGGGAAGCTGACCTTCTCCCCCGGGCGACTCCCGGCCACCGCCAGGCCCAGCGGGCTGTCGGAGGTGAACGTGGTGTCCTCCTCGCCGTCGGGGATCTCCTCCGGGATCGCCACGACGCGGTAGGCCTGCGTCGCGCCGTCGGGCAACCGCAAGGTCACCTCGCTACCGGCCGCCAAGCCCTGGACGTCGGATGGCCCGCCGGCGAGTATTCCTTCCAGTTCGGCGATGCGGTCGTCGATCCCGACGAGCTCGTCACCGCCCTGCAACTCCTGCGCGGCGTCGCCCCGGTCCCCGGATTCGTCGCCCTGCCTCAGCTCGTCGACCAACTGCTGCCGCCGCGCGCGCAACGTGCGGATCTCCTCGGTCAACCGAGCCCGACCCACCGCGGATTCCTCGCCACCCATGATCGATCCCTTCACCGGCACCCGACTGCCATCATCAGCGGTTTGCCCGGCCGCGGGCGAGGCGAAACCGGCGGGCGCGCGGGCACGGAGCCCGTTGGCATCCCCGCAGGCCAACGGGCTCCGCCGCCAGGTGGCTCACTCCTCCCGGGCGGCCACGATCGCGTCGAGAGCAGCGGTGATGTTGGCTTCGGCGGCGGCTTTCTCGACGCCCAGCCCGGAAAGCACACCGGTGCCGTCCTCGTTCTCCAGCAGCGCCAGCAGGATGTGCTCGGTGCCGACGTAGTTGTGCCCCAGCCGCAGCGCCTCCCGGAAGGTCAGCTCCAGCGTCTTCTTCGCCGCGGCGTCGAACGGGATGAGCGCCGGCAATTCGTCGGCGGCAGGCGGCAGCGCCTCGGCCGCGGACTCCCGGACGGCGTCCAGCGGCACGCCTTGGGCGACGATCGCCTTCGCCCCGAGCCCGTTCGGCTCGCCCAGCAGCCCCAGCACCAGGTGTTCGGGCCGGATCTCGACGCTGCCCGAGGTGCGGGCCTCGGTCTGCGAGAGCACCACGACGTTCCGCGCCCGGTCGGTGTACCGGGCGAATCCCTGGCTCGGGTCGAGGTCGGCGTCGGCCTTCGGCACGAATCGCTTCTGGGCGGCCTGCTTCGAGACGCCCATGCTCTTGCCGATCTCGGTCCAGGAAGCGCCGGACCGCCGGGCCTGGTCGACGAAGTGCCCGATCAGGTGATCGGCGACCTCCCCGAGGTGATCGGCGGCTATGACGGCATCGGAGAGCTGGTCGAGGGCGTCGGTGTGCACCTTCTTGATGCCCTGGATCAACGCGTCCAGGGAAACGTGGTGGGAAACCTGTACCTTGTCCATGCGTCAACCATAGGTTGACGTTCAGTTGTCGTCAACCACAAGTTGACGATGATTCGGGGAGTCGCCGCCACAGGGCGCGGGCGAACGCCAGGGCCTCGGCGTCGACGGGTTCCGCCCGGGCGGCCGACCGGAGCCAAGCGGCAAGGGGCCCGGCCAGGGCAGGCGAAAGAGCGGCGATCCACCGAGCGCTCCCGGCCCGGGCCTCCGCGACGTGCTCGGTCGAGCCGCCACCGAGATCCGCAACGACATCCGGCCTGGTCGCGAGCAAACCCCCGACCCGCCAATCGCCACCGGTCGAAACGGCGGCAAGCCGCTCAAGCGCCTCGGCCACCCCCAGCAGCTCGTCCCGCCCACTCGCATTCACACCCACATCATCCAGCCATCCGCCGAACCTGTCGGTCACCGGGCACACAGCGAGCCCCGGAGGTGCTAATCTGACCTCGGTCGTATTGAATTCTGAGTTCGTGTTCTCGGCACGCTCGCAGGACGAGTTGCGGGCGAGCTTCTCCCTTTGGTTCAGCTGAAGTGGTAGCCGTCTGAAACTACGGCCCGGGTTGCCGCACCGGCGGCGATCCGTCTTCAGTTCCACAGAGGAGACAGTAAATGGCACAGGGAACCGTCAAGTGGTTCAACGCCGAAAAGGGCTTCGGCTTCATCGCCCCCGACGACGGCGGCGCTGACGTGTTCGTCCACTACTCGGCGATCGACTCCAGCGGCTTCCGCACGCTGGAGGAGAACCAGCAGGTCAACTTCGAGGTCACGCAGGGCCCGAAGGGCCCGCAGGCCAGCAGCGTCCGCCCGCTCTGAGCATCCTCAGACGCTAGCGGTTATTAACATCGACGCGGCTCCTCCCGACGGGAGGAGCCGCGTCGCGTTTCAGCACCCGTGAATCCCCTCACGGAACCAAGGGAAACCGCAGGCGCTGGCGGAGTCAGCCGAGCCGCACCGGCAGTTCTCCGAGGCCGCGCAACGCCATCAGCCGCCGGTGCGGCGCCGCACCGTCCCTGACCAGCCCGGGCAGGCGCCGAGCGACCGCCGCGAAGAACACCTCACCCTCCAGCCTGGCGAGCGGCGCGCCGAGGCAGTAGTGCGCCCCTGAACCGAACGCGAGGTGCCCGGTGCCCGGCGTTCTGGTGATGTCGAACCGGTCCGGCTCCGGGAACACCGCGGGATCCCTGCCGGTCGCGCCGGTCAGCACGTAAACCGGTTCGGCCTCGGCGATCCGGCGCCCCGCGAGGTGGACGTCCTCGCTCGGGTAGCGGAGCGTGGCCTGCACCGGCGGGTCGTAGCGGAGTGTCTCCTCCACCACACCGCGCGCGAGCTCCGGCTCCTTCCCCAGCAACGCCCACTGGCCGGGATGGTCGAGCAGCGCCAGCATCCCGTTCCCGATCAGGTTGACCGTGGTCTCGAAACCGGCGATGAGCAGGAGGCGGCTCAGGGCCAGCGCCTCGCGCGGGGAGATCCGGTCGGCGCCGAGGTCGGCGGCCAGCGTGCTCAGCACGTCCGCCCCGGGATCGACGGCGCGGCGCTTGATCAGCTCCGCGAACAGCTCCTCGAGCGCCCGGGTCGCCGGGCCGAGCCTGCGGGCGGTGTCCCAGCTCTCGACACCGTCCAGCGACGCGGCCACGATCGTGCCGAACTCCCGGAACGGTTTCGAGTCCTGCTCGGGAATCCCGAGCAGCTTCGAGATCACCTCGATCGGCAGCGGCGCGGCGACCTCGGACATCAGGTCGAACCGGCCCAGACCCGCCGCCCCGTCCAGCAGCCGATGCGTGATCCGCTCGATCTCGGCCCGGTAGACCGCCATCATCTTCGGGCTGAACGCGGGCGCGGCGAGCCTGCGGATCCGCCCGTGGTCGGGTGGATCCAGCCCGAGGATGGAGAAGTCGTGTTCGGCGCCCGGCTGGTACGCCAGCGGCGCGGAGTCGTCACGCCGGTACGGGACGGTCCGCACGCCGAATCGCCGATCCCGCAGAATCCGGTCGCACAGGCGGTGATCGGTCACCGCCCACACGCCCGACGTGCTGCGGACCAGCGGGCCCTGCGCGCGCAGCCTTCGGTAGTACGGGTACGGATCGCGCATGCCCTCCGGTAACAGGAGGCGGCTGAAGTCGTCGCGCAGCACGCGCCCGTGCATCCAGATCCGCCCGGTGTGTCCCACGGCCCGCGCGGCTTTCCGCATCGTCTCGGTCATGCTCATGGTGACTCGCCACTCCTCACTCTCGACAACAGATCAGGTGTTGCGGTCGCATTCCGGCGCGCTCGGGCAGGCTTGGTGAGCCGCCCGAGCAGGAACCGGTGCGGAGAAGGTTCGGTGAACTCGGTCTCGAGGAACCCGGCCGATGGGAGATCAGTGCGCCGCCTGGGCACCGAGTTCGACCACCAGCACGCCACCGATGATGAGCGCAACACCGGCAGCCATGACCCATGTCAGCGGGTCGCGGAAGATGACGCGGCCGAGGATCGCGGTGAGCGCGACACCGCTCGCGGCCCAGATGCCGTAGGCGACCCCGACCGGCATGCCTTGCCCCAGCACGACGCCGAGCAACGCGAACGCGCAGACGTACCCCAGGACGACCGGCGCGATCCAGGCCTTCCTGGTGAAGCCTTCCGACGCCTTCATCGACAGGGTCGCGACGGTCTCGAGCCCGATGGCGCCGACGAGCAGCAACCACACGATCACTCACCTCCCGAAGCGCTCAGCACGCCTTGCGGCTCGCCGGCCTGGTGCCGCGCGCGCTCGGCCCGCTGCGAACCCAGTTCGACCAGCAGGACCCCGCCGATGATCAGCACGATGCCCAGTCCGATCACCCAGGTCAACGGGTCGCCGAAGATGATGGCCCCGAAGATCGCGGTCAGCGCGACACCGGAAGCGGCCCAGATCCCGTACACGGCCCCCACCGGCAGGCCGGTGGCCAACACCTTCGCCACGAGGTAGAAGGCGCCGACGTATCCGATCACCACGGGCACCAGCCACCACGGTTGCGCGAACCCGCCCATCGCCCGAAGCGACAAGGTGCCGACGACTTCCAGCGCGATCGCCGCACCCAGCATCAACAACCTGTTCATTCCTCCTGCTCCGTCCCGGTCGCCAGCCGTTCGATCCGGTCGATGACCGCGGCCCGCATGGCCTGGTCGTAGCCGGAGGTCCCGCTCGCATCGGCCATCCACAACCCGTCCGCGGCCAGCCGGGCGACGGCCATGTCGACGGACCGGGAGTCCGGAGCGAGCGCGGGCTCTTCCAGCCACCGGTGCAGCATCGCGCGCCACGGCGCGAGCCAGGCCTCCTCGTGCGCGGAGTCGACGAAGATCGCCAGATCCGCCTTGCCGCCGGCCTGTTCCACGGCGACGCGGCAGTAGGCGCGCACCCGCTCGGCGGCGGTGGCCTCGTCGAGGGGTTTGCCCAGCTCGGCCAGCATCGCCTCCTCCCAGGCCGCGGTGATGTGCTCGGCCACGGCCACCCGCATCTGCTCCTTGGTGGCGAAGTGGTACATCAGCCCGGGCTTGCTCAGCCCGGCCTCCTGGGCGGCGGCATCCAAGGTCAACCCGCCGATCCCACTGCGCTCGGCAACCCGCAGGGCGGCCTCGAGGATCGCTGTCCTAGAACTCGGCCTCATGCGAGTAACTTTACCATCCAGTTGGTAAAGTTACGATCCCGAGCTTCAGCGCCCCGCCAGAACCACGGCGATCACGACACGACGAATGCCGCGGGTAACTCGTGGGGCCAGGGGTCCACCTGGCCCACGAGCTACCGACGGACCGCTGCCTCAAGCGGTCATCGCGACCTACTTGTCGAGCCCGGCCGGCTCGCCCGACACGTCGTCGACCGGCACCGCCGACTCGTCAGGCGTGCCGGGCGGCAGCACCTCCGCCGGCTCGCCCGGCACGTCGTCGACCGGCACCGCCGGCACGGTGGGCGTGCCGGGCGGCAACACCTCCGCCGGCTGGCATTCGATCGGCTCCCCCGGCAGCGACGGGGCCGACACGTCGTCGATCGGCACCGCCGGCACGGCGGGCGTGCCGGGCGGCAACACCTCGGCCGGCTGGCATTCGATCGCCGTGGTCGGCTTGCTGTCGTTGGCCGGCGAGTTCGTGGTGCTGGCCAACGCGACTCCACCGGCACCGAGCATGATGGCCACGCCGGCGACGACCGTCGCCACCTTCCGCGAGGACGATGACATGTGAGATTCCCTTCTGCATGCGGACATCGCTCCGGCGGTCGTACCGCCGGAGCAACCGCGGCAGCGGGCCGCGGTCTGGTCCCATCCAGCCGGACCGCGGTTATCGTCAGCGTCTGATGATCTCCATATGCCGGCCATATGTCCCGACGAGGATCATGTGGTCGCCGTGCCAGCCGGTGTCCGGCCGACGTAGGCGGGTGTACCGGGGTGGCGCACCTGAGGGCAGGAGGATGAACGCGTGCGGGTGCTGGTCGTGGAGGACGAAGCCTTCCTCGCCGAAGCGTTGCAGGCCGGTCTTCGCCGCGAAGGCATGGCGGTCGACATCGCCGGCGACGGGGCGACAGCCCTGGAGAGCGTGGCGGTCAACGAATACGACGTGGTCGTGCTCGACCGCGACCTCCCCGGTGTGCACGGCGACGATGTATGCCGCCACGTGGTGGCCAGCCGACCCGGCTGCCGGATCCTCATGCTGACCGCGGCCGGCGGTCTGGCCGACAAGGTCGACGGGCTGCGTCTCGGCTCGGACGACTACCTGGTCAAACCGTTCGACTTCCCCGAACTCGTCGCCCGGCTGCACGCGCTGCGACGACGCGCCGCCGCAGCGCACCCCCCCGTGCTGACCTACGCCGACCTCCGGTTGGACGCCGCGCGCCGCGACGCCCGCCGCGGCGACCACTCCTTGCGGCTGACCCGGAAGGAGTTCGCCGTCCTGGAACTTCTCCTGCGAGCGGACGGGGCGGTGCTCAGCGCGGAACACCTGCTGGAGAAGGCCTGGGACGCCCACGCCGACCCGTTCACCAACGCCGTCCGCATCACCATCTCCACACTGCGACGCAAACTCGGCGACCCACCCATCCTGCACACCGCTACCGGTGTCGGCTACTACCTCGCCGCCACCACGTGAGCATCCACGCCACGCTGCGGCGGAATCGGCTATCCATCCGGCTGCGGCTCACCTTGCTCTACGGGGGCACGGTGCTGGCCTGCGGCATCGCGTTGCTGCTCACCGTGTACGCGCTGATGCGGTACATCCCGAGCTACGACCTGCAGCCCGCCGCCCCCATGCCGGGAACCGTGGTTCCGGCCATCCCCGCCGACGACATCGGACCGGCGATCGTCACGATCACCAGCAAAGACGACATCTTGATGACGCTGCTGCAACTGTCCGGCGTGGCGCTGATCGGGTTGGCCCTGATCTCGTTCCTGCTCGGCTGGATCATCGCTGGGCGCATGCTCGCCCCCATCCACCGCATCACCCGGACGACACGCACCGTCGCAGGCCACTCCCTGCACGAACGCATCCACCTCGATGGCCCCCAGGACGAGTTCACCGAACTCGCCGACACCATCGACACGATGCTCGACCGGCTGCACGCCAGCTTCCAAGCCCAGCAACGCTTCACCGCCAATGCGTCACACGAACTGCGCACCCCGCTGGCGACCACGCGCACCATGCTGCAGGTCGCCATCGCACACCCCCGCGACCACGATCTCGCCACCCTGGCACCCAAACTGCTGGCCACCAACGAACGCAGCATCGCAACCGTGGAAGCGCTGCTCGCCCTGTCCCGAGCCGACCACGGCATCCACGACGCAAAGCACGTCGACCTCACCTCGGTCGCGGCGCACGCGCTGGAACAGGTGCGAGCCGAAGCAGCCGCCAGCCGGATCGCCATGCACAACGAGCTGCACCCGGCCACCGCGCACGGCGACGAGGACCTGCTCCACCACTTGCTGACCAACCTGCTGCACAACGCCATCCGGCACAACCACACCGGTGGCACGGCACGACTGACCACCACCGCCCGGGACGGCACCGCCATCATCACCGTCACCAACACCGGCGAGCCCATCACATCCGAAGAAGCCGGCCGACTGTTCGAGCCGTTCTACCGAATCCGCGCCCGCACTCACGCCAACGGACACGGCCTCGGCCTAGCCCTCGTACGCGCCATCGCGCACAGCCACCACGGTGCCGCCACCGCCACCCCCAACACCGGCGGCGGACTGACCATCACCATCGCCCTGCCTACCGCCGGATGATCCACCCGGCCGGTACTACCGACCGCGCAGGTGACCTGCCCGGCACCTGCGTCGGCGCGGCGATCGATGGCACACAAAAGCCCGTTGACCTGGTATTTCACCCCGGATCAACGGGCTGCGATGATGGTGGGCGCAGTAGGGTTCGAACCTACGACCCCTTGCTTGTAAGGCAAGTGCTCTTCCGCTGAGCTATGCGCCCCGTTGGTGGCCGTCCGGGTTCATCCAATCGGATCACTTCGGACACCCTACCGGTGTTTCGAGCCACGTTCGGCACCCGGTCGGCCACCGCTTCGCTCAGGCCTTGAGCTCGGCGAGCGCCTTCTTCCAGACATCCTGGTCGCGGGCCTCACCCGGCTGGTTCACCTCGGCGAAGCGGACCTTGCCCTCGGTGTCGATCAGGAACGTGCCGCGGTTGGCCATGCCGGCCGCCTCGTTGAACACGCCGTAGGCCTTGGCGATCTCGCCGTGCGGCCAGAAGTCCGACAGCAGCGGGAAGGTGTAGCCCTCCTTCTCCGCCCAAGCCTTGAGCGCGAACGGCGAGTCGACGGACACGCCGAGGACCTGGACGTCGTCGTTCTGGAATTCGCCGAGGTCGTCCCGGACCTGGCACAGCTCGCCCTGGCAGATGCCGCTGAACGCGAACGGGTAGAAGACCAGCAGCACGTTCTTCTTGCCGCGGAAGTCGGCCAGCGAGACCTTCTCCTTGTTGAAGTCCGGCAGCGTGAAGTCCGGCGCCTGCGCGCCGACCTCGACCGTCATGAGGAATCCTCCTGATCGACGTGACCTTGTCATCGCCGAACCTACACCGAGCCGACCGCCGTGGGCACCGATGGCGAACACCGGTGCCCACGGGGTGGACATGCGCACAGCGACCAGCGACGGCCGATCAGCGCCGGGCCTTCGCCTTGCGGTAGGCCAGCCTGGTACCCATCCAGCCCTCGCCGAGGCTGACCTTCCCCGTTTGGGCGAGGTTCGCCGTCGATGCCGCCTCTGAGATGTCGGCCGGCTCGACGTAGCCCTCCCGGCCGGTCTTCGGGGTCAGCACCCAGATGACCCCTTCATCTGACAGTGGCGTCATGGCATCGAGAAGCGTGTCCGTCAGGTCGCCATCCTCTTCGCGCCACCACAGCAGCACGACATCGACCACTTCGTCGGCATCTTCATCGAGGATTTCGCTCCCGCAGCGCTCCTCGATCGCGGCTCGGACATCGTCATCGACGTCTTCGTCCCAGCCGAGTTCCTGGACAACCATCTCCGGCTCGATGTCGAGCCTCTCGGCGACGTCGGCTTCGCCTTTACCGGCGTCTCCCGCGGCGACCACGGTTTGCTCACTCCTCCAATGCACCGGTGCGACGACCCTTGGACGCCGCACACCTTCCAGATCTGGCGGATAGCGAACACTGCCGACCGCCATCCGCGCAACTGCTGACGGCACGACACGCCGTAGCAACGCGTTGGGATTCGACTCTAGACCGACCGGCACGACATCAACAGCCTGGTTCGCCTCCGGTGTGCGCATCGGTAGCCGAGATGGTGGACCATGAGGGTGTCGGACATCACTGTCCGGCGCCCTGCCACGTCCACGACGTAGTCGAGGAGTTCCCTTGTCCCCGCTCAACAACGACGTCCCCATGCCCGCGCAGCGGGTGCGGGTCATCCGGGACGGTCTCGCCTCCCACCTGCCGGACATCGATCCGCAGGAGACCGAGGAGTGGTTGCAGTCCTTCGACTCGGTGCTGTCGGCCAACGGGCAGCAGCGCGCCCGCTACCTCATGCTGCGGCTGCTCCAGCGCGCCCGCGAATCCGGCGTCGGCGTCCCCTCGCTGACCAGCACGGACTACGTCAACACCATCCCCACCGAGCAGGAGCCGTGGTTCCCCGGCGACGAGGAGACCGAACGCCGCTACCGGGCCTGGATGCGGTGGAACGCCGCGATGATGGTGCACCGAGCGCAGCGGCCGGGCGTCGGCGTCGGCGGCCACATCTCGTCCTTCGCGTCCTCCGCCAGCCTCTACGAGGTCGGCTTCAACTGGTTCTTCCGCGGCAAGGACCACCCGGGTGGTGGTGATCACCTCTACATCCAGGGCCACGCCTCCCCCGGCATCTACGCCCGCGCCTTCCTGGAGGGCCGGCTGTCCGCCGGCCGGCTCGACGGGTTCCGCCAGGAGTACTCGCACGCCGGGCCGGGCGGCGGCCTGCCGTCCTACCCGCACCCGCGGCTGATGCCGGACTTCTGGGAGTTCCCCACCGTCTCCATGGGCCTGGGGCCGATGAACGCGATCTACCAGGCGCGCTTCGACCGCTACCTGCACGACCGCGGCATCAAGGACACCAGCCGGCAGCGCGTGTGGGCGTTCCTCGGCGACGGCGAGATGAACGAACCCGAGTCGCGCGGGTTGCTGCAGGTCGCGGCCAACGACGGGCTGGACAACCTCACCTTCGTGATCAACTGCAACCTGCAGCAGCTCGACGGGCCGGTGCGCGGCAACGGCAAGATCATCCAGGAGCTGGAGGCGTTCTTCCGCGGCGCTGGCTGGAACGTGATCAAGGTGGTCTGGGGCCGCGAGTGGGACGCGCTGCTGCACTCCGACCGCGACGGCGCCCTGGTGAACCTGATGAACACCACCCCGGACGGCGACTACCAGACCTACAAGGCCAACGACGGGGCGTTCGTCCGGGAGCACTTCTTCGGCCGCGACCCGCGCACCAAGGAGATGGTCAAGCACCTCACCGACGACGAGATCTGGGGCCTGCGCCGCGGCGGCCACGACTACCGCAAGGTCTACGCGGCCTACAAGGCGGCCACCGAGCACCACGGCCAGCCGACCGTGATCCTCGCGAAGACGATCAAGGGCTACGGCCTCGGCCCGCACTTCGAGGGCCGCAACGCCACCCACCAGATGAAGAAGCTGACGCTGGAGGACCTGAAGCTGTTCCGGGACAGCCTGCGGATCCCGATCAGCGACGAGGACCTCGACCCGTACCTGCCGCCGTACTACCACCCCGGGCAGGACGCGCCGGAGATCCAGTACCTGCAGGACCGGCGCCGGCAGCTGGGCGGCTACCTGCCGGAGCGGCGGGCGAAGGCCAAGCCGCTGGTGCTGCCCGGCGACAAGGTCTACGAGGTGGTCCGGCGCGGCTCCGGCAAGCAGGAGGTCGCCACCACGATGGCGTTCGTCCGGCTGCTCAAGGACCTCGCCAAGGACCGCGAGATCGGGCCGCGGATCGTGCCGATCATCCCGGACGAGGCCCGCACGTTCGGCATGGACTCGATGTTCCCGTCGCAGAAGATCTACAACCCGCTGGGCCAGCTCTACACGCCGGTGGACTACCAGCTGATGCTCGCCTACCGGGAGAGCGAGCAGGGCCAGATCCTGCACGAGGGCATCAACGAGGCCGGTTCGACCTCGTCGTTCACCGCCGCGGGCACCAGCTACGCCACGCACGGCGAGCCGATGATCCCGGTCTACATCTTCTACTCGATGTTCGGCTTCCAGCGCACCGGCGACAGCTTCTGGGCGGCGGCCGACCAGATGGCGCGCGGGTTCGTGCTCGGCGCGACCGCCGGGCGGACCACGCTGACCGGTGAGGGCCTGCAGCACGCCGACGGGCACTCGCAGCTGATCGCCGCGACGAACCCCGCGGTGGTCGCCTACGACCCGGCATGGTCGTTCGAGGTGGCGCACATCGTCAAGGACGGCCTGCGGCGGATGTTCGGCGAGAACGCCGAGGACGTCTTCTACTACCTGACCATCTACAACGAGCCGTACCAGCAGCCGGCCGAGCCGGCGGACCTGGACGTCGACGGGCTGCTGCGCGGCCTGTACCGGTACCAGGCCGCGCCGGGCGGTTCGGGGCCGCGGGCGCAGATCCTCTCGTCGGGCGTGATCATGCCGCTGGCGCTGAAGGCCCAGCAGATCCTGGCCGAGGAGTGGGGCGTGCAAGCCGACGTCTGGTCGGCGACGTCCTGGTCGCAGCTGCGGCGCGAGGCCGAGGCCGCCGACCGGCACAACCTGCTGCACCCGGAGGCGGAGCCGCAGGTGCCGCACATCACCCGGGCGCTGGCGGACGCCGCCGGCCCGGTGGTCGCGGTCAGCGACTGGATGCGCGCGGTGCCGGACCTGATCCGGCCGTGGGTGCCCGGCGACATGGTCAGCCTCGGCGCCGACGGGTTCGGGTTCTCCGACACCAGGCCGGCCGCGCGGCGGGTGTTCCTGGTGGACGCGGAGTCCACAGTGGTCACGACGCTGGCCGCGCTGGCCCGCACCGGCCAGGTGGACAAGTCCAAGGTGGTCGAGGCGACCCGGCGCTACCGGCTGGACGACGTCCAGGCCGCGGGGCCGCAGACGTCGGATCCCGGCGTCGCCTGATCGGGGACACACCGCGGGGCGCTCGCCGGGTGGCGGGCGCCCCGCGGTGTGCCGGGCGCGGGATCAGACCGCGTGCGTCGCAGTTTCAATGGAAACTGCGGTCAACCTCCGACTGCGGCGCTCTCGCGGGTGCGCTGGACGCGTGCCGTGCGGTTCCAGCTCCACCAGCCGTGGATCACCAGCGCCGCGAAGACGACGTAGATCGCCGCGCTGAAGTACAGGCCGGAGGCGATCTGCAAGGGCACGCCGACCGCGTCGACGGCCAGCCAGACCAGCCAGAACTCGACGAGGCCGCGGCCCTGCGCCCAGAACGCGACCAGGGTGCCGATGAAGATCCAGGCGTCCGGCCACGGGGCCCACGAGGCGTCCAGCGCGGACAGCAGCAGCGCGAACGCGGCGGTGCCCAGCGCCAGCGCGGAGATCAGCACGAGCCGCTCGACGACGCTGGCCTTGCGCACCACGACGCCGTAAACCGGGTCGCTGCGACGGTTCCAGGCCCACCAGCCGTAGACCGAGATCAGCAGGATCATCACCTGCCGGACGGCCAGCCCGCCCAGGTGGGCGGAGGCGTAGACGGCGAACAGCAGCACCGTCGCGGACACCTGCACCGGCCAGGTCGCGAGGGTTCTGCGTTGCGCGAGGAAGACGACGGCGAGCGCGCACAGCTGCCCGACCAGTTCCGCCCAGGAGATCTTCTGGCCCAGCACGGTGAACCCGTTTTCGAGCACCCATTCCGCGATTGCCTGCACGCCCGCTCCTCCCGCCGGATGCGAACGCACCGGGGTACACGCGGGAAGCCGACGTCGACGACCGCCGGCCCGACACGCCGACGGCCGATCGCGGCCGCCCGTGCGCTGCCTCTCATCCGGACTTTCACCGTCGGTACCGGAATTCCACCGGATCGGCCGACACCTCCGCGTGGAGGCGCCGGTTCGCGGACTTTCACCGCCGGTTCGGATTTTCACCGACCCCGGAGCGCACGACTTCGTTCGATCTGCTCAACATCGTGCGCCCGGAGATCTGTTCCGCACCCGATACGTGGGCTGGATCACACGATCGGCCTGTCCGGAAAACCGGTTGCGCCCGGTCGGCGCACCGATGATCGTTGCCTCGTGACAGCACTTCCCGGACATCTGGAAGCAGCCCCGCCGGCATGAGTCGGCCGCTCGTCCTGCTGTTGGCGCTGACCTGCGGCGTGGCCGTGGGCAACATCTACTTCCCGCAGGCGATCAGCCCGCTGATCGCCGCCGGCCTGCAGGTGCCGCCGGAATCGGCCGCGCTGGCGGTGACGGCGGCGCAGTTGGGCTACGCGGCCGGGATCTTCCTGCTGGTGCCGCTCGGCGACCGGATCCCGCACCGCCCGTTGATCGTCGCCCTGCTCGGGCTCACCGGGATCAGCCTGCTCGCCGCAAGCACCGCGACCGCGCTGCCGGCCCTGGTCGGCACGAGCGTCCTGGTGGGTGTGACGACCGTGATCGCGCCCATCATCGCTCCCATGGCGGCCGGGCTGGTGGCCGACGACCGGCGCGGATCGGTCACCGGCGTGCTGCTGAGCGGCTCGATCGGCGGGATGCTGCTGGCGCGCGCGTTCGGCGGAACCATCGGGGAATGGCTGGGCTGGCGGGCGCCCTACGCGGTGGCCGGAGCGCTCGCGCTGCTCGCCGCGACCGCGTTGGCCTTCTCGCTGCCGGCGACGGTCCCGGCATCCCGGCAGCGGTATCCGGCGCTGCTGGCGGAGTCGCTGCGGCTGCTGTGCGCCGAGCCCGAGCTGCGCCGCTCCTGCTGCTACCAGGCGACGATCTTCGCCGGTTTCACCGCCGCCTGGACCGGCGTCGCGCTGCTGCTGACGGGCCCGGTGTACGGCCTGGGCACGTCGGCGGTCGGGGCGCTCGCCCTGGTCGGCGCGGCGACCATGATCTGCACGCCGCTCGCCGGGCGGCAGGCGGACCGCCGGGGCCCCGATCCGGTCAACCTCGTCTGCATCCTCGGCGTGATCGCGGCCGCCGCCGTCCTCGCGGTCGGCAGCCTCGGCGGGGCGCTCGGCCTGGCGGCACTGGTGGTCGGCACGCTGCTCCTCGACGTCGCGATGCAGTCCGGCATGGTCGCCAACCAGGTGCGGATCTTCGCGCTGCGCCCCGAGGTGCGCGGCAGGCTCAACGCGGCCTACATGACGTGCGCGTTCCTCGGCGGCAGCTTCGGTTCCTGGCTCGGGGTGCGCACCTACTCCCGGTTCGGGTGGCCGGGCGTCTCGGTGCTCTTGGCACTGCTGGCGGGGCTTGCGCTGACCCGCCACCTGTCCCACCGGCGACGCGCCGTCGCCGCTCGTTTGCCCTGAGTGACAAGGAAATTCCCGCACGACGAACCGGGATGGCCGATCGAACACGCGTGCCCCGGCCGGTAGACTCGATCGGCAGCAACTCGAAGGGGGCACGCCGGGATGAACGACACCGATCGCGCCATCCTCGACTTCGAGCTGGAGCACTGGCACTACCAGGGCAACAAGGAACGGGTCATCCAGGAGCGCTTCGGCTTCTCCCCGAACCGCTACTACCAGCGGCTGAACCGCCTGCTGGACGAGCCCGAGGCGCTCCAGCAGCAGCCGGCCCTCGTCAAGCGCCTCCAGAGCCGCCGCGACCAGCGGGCCCACAGCCGCGCCGTCCGCGACGCCTGACCGATCACCGCCGGACGATCTCCCGGCTCCCCGCGAACCCGGACCACCACCTTGACCTGCTCAGGTCGGGTGGATTCGCAATTTTCCCCGAACTTGGGGACTTCTCGCGCGCACCCGATCGACCTCTCGTGATCACGCCCACATCCAGTTAAGTACAACGACTGTTGCACTTATTGCCATGAACGTTGTACTTTTCCTTCGTGTCCAATGAGAAGACCCTGGTGATCGGCGCTTCCGGCAAGGTCGGGCAGCAAGCCGTCAGCCTCCTGCAGAACGCCGGCGCCGAAGTCCGCGCGATGGTGCGGAACCCCGCGTCCGCGAAGCTCCCCGATACGACGGAGGTGGTGCGCGGCGACCTGACCGACCCGACCTCGCTGCACTCCGCGCTGGACGGAATCGACTCCGCGCTCCTGATCTGGCCGATGGCCTCCGTCCCGGCAGACCCGGCAGTCGTCGAAGCGATCGACGAGCACGCCCGCCGGGTCGTCTTCCTGTCCTCGGCGGCGGTGCGCGATGACGTGGCGGAGCAGGTCGGCCCCATCGCCGGTTTCCACCACGCCACCGAGCGCCAGATCGAGCGCTCCGGTCTGGAATGGACGTTTCTCCGCCCGTACGCGTTCGCGTCGAACACGCTGGCCTGGGCCCCGGAGATCCGCGGCGGCGACGTCGTGCGCGGAGCCTTCGGTGCGGCGGCCATGACGCTGATCCACGAGCGCGACATCGCCGCCGTCGCGGCGCACGTGCTCACCAGCAGCGGCTTCGCCCGGACCAAGCACACCCTCACCGGGCCCGAGCTGATCACGCAGGCGGAACAGGTGCGCACCATCGGCGCAGCGCTCGGCCGACCGCTGCGCTGGGAAGAGCTCACCCCGGAGGAAGCGCTGCCCGAGATGTTCCCCGGCATGCCCGCCTCGATCGCGAAGTCCGCCCTCGACGGCTACGCCGAGATGGTTCGGCGGCCGGGGCCGATCACCTCCGCGGTGTCCGACATCACCGGCGTCCCGGCACGAACCTTCCGGCAGTGGGTCACCGACCACGCCGAGGACTTCCGCTGAACCCCGACGACCTCCAGGAGGACCCGATGATCAGCACCGCTGCCCTGCCCGACGTCGTCCGCGCGGATGCGGGCCTGGTGCTCATGAGCGAGTGGACGGTGGGAACACCGGAGCGCCAGCAGGCCGCCACGACGGCCGCCATGTCCGTGTGGGACCACCTGCCGTGGCCGGCTGGACTGCTCTCCTACAGCTGCCTGACGAGCACCGACGGCAGCACGCTGCTCCACTATTCACAGTGGACGGACGCTGCGGTGCACGCCGGGTTCAAGCGGAGCGACCCACCGGAGCGCGTCCAGCGGATCTTCGCGGAAGTCCCCGGGATCGAGCGCCACGGCGTGGTCGAGTACCAGCGCTACCGCAGCCTCGTGCTGGGCGACGGGCAGCCCGGCTGCATCGTCGCCGTCTCCTTCGAGACCGACGGCCACGAAACCGCACGCAGCTTCGTCGACACCCTGCTGGACGAACGGCCGGGCTTCGCGCGGCGCACCGACATCGAGCCGCCGGCCGGGATGCTCGCCAACCACTTCCACATCAGCACCGACGGCACGCGGGTGGTCAACTACGCCGAGTTCGCCGACGAGGACGCGCATCGCCGGATCGTTGCGAGCGACCTGCGCGACGGCGACGACGTTCCGCGTCTCGTCGCCGCGACGCCCGGGTTGCGCCTGCTCGGGTTCAAGCGGTTCGACCGGTGGCAGACCCGCTGATCGCTACGCCTGCGGGCGCTGGGCGTACTGCTCCGGGGTGAGCTGGCGGTCCTGCTGGATCCGCACCAGTTCCGCCAGCAGCGGCGCGGCCTGATCCGGCGGGAGCGCCTGGAACGCCGTTTTGATCGCTTCCGCGTCGGCCCCCTGCCCCTGCGCCGGAGCCGCCGGGGCCTGCTGCTTCGCCACCACCTCGTTGACGAGGTCGACGAGCATCGCGACGATCGTGCGCGGGCCGATCTCGGTCTGCCAGCCCTGGATCTCGCCCTTCGGCCCGCGGGGGCCGAGCAGCTCGTGTTCCAGGCGGCGCAGAATCGCGTCCTGCTCCGGGTTCATCACGTCCTCCTGATCCCTCTTGCCGAGTTCGGCGCGGAACTGGTCCATGTCGACGTGACCTGGGTCGATCTTGCCGGTGACGCTGGTCTCCTTGTGGCCGCGCGCGGCGTCCATCGGGCGCCCGAGGTGGTTGAGCACCGCGGTGGTCGCCTTGAGCGCCGCCCGGTACTGCTCCGGGCTGGGCCCTTGGTCCACGCCCTGGTAGTCCCATTCGAACCCGACGTAGAGGGTGTTGCCGTCGCCCTCGGGGTTCGGCCCGGAGGCCTTCGCCTTGCCGGCGTGGTTGGCCCGACCTGCGGCGATCATGTGCACGACCCCGTCGAAGCCGATCACCGCGTGGCACAGCGGCCCCGCCAGGTCGGGGCGTCCGTCGATGCACAGCTGCACGCTCGGCGCGGGGTTCTCGTAGGACGCGGGCGTCGCGGTGTGGTGTTCCAGCACGCCGACCGGTGCTGGCTGCGATCCCGAGGTGGCGGTCCGGTCCCGCCAGCCGTCGGTCTCGACCACCGTCAGCCCGGCCGCGCGCAACACGTCCGCGAGCCAGACGAGAGGCAGAGCCACTACTGATCACCTCCCGGCTTGATCCGTTCTCCCATGGTGTCGCGACCGCGCGCGGGCGACCACGGCCAAGTGCGTGAAAAAGGCCGGGACCCACCCACCGGGTGAGTCCCGCCCTTCGGCCAGGCGCGGCGCGCGGTCACGCGTGGCCGCTCACGCCCGCGTCGCCGGTCTCCGGCTTCGCGCCGTTCTTGCCGTTCTCCGCCGGGCCGCCGGAGGAGCCAGTGGAGCCGGAAGAGCCGGCGAACTGGGCCTCGGCGCTGTCCAGCCACCGGCCCCAGCGCTGCTGCATCGGCTTGATCAGGCCGCCGCCGACGCCGACGATGATCACGCCGGCCAGCGCGGCCAGCGCCGCGATCAGCACCGGGGTGGTCACGGTGAGGGCGATGCCGAGCTGGTTGAGCGCGGCGATCACGCCGAGGGCGACGATGAACCCGAAGGTGATCTTGGCCAGCACCGGCCCGATCGGGTGGCTGCCCAGCGCGCCGCGGATCAGGTCGCCGACGGCGCGGCCGATCGCCGCGGCCACCAGCACCAGCACGATCGCCACCACGATCCGCGGCAGGAACAGCACCACCGTGTCGATCAGGTCCTTGATCGCGTTGGGCCCGAAAACGCCCAGCGCCAGCTGCACGAAAATGAGCAGGATGAAATAGTAGACCAGTTTCACCAGCAGGCCGGAGATGTCGATGTTCGATTTCGACGTCATTTCACCGAGCCCGGACTTCGCCAGCAGCCGGGTGAAACCGAGCCGGGCGAACACGATCTGGATCGCCTTGCCGATCGCCTTCGCGATCAGCCAGCCGACCAGCACGATGATGAGGAATACGACCAGCTTCGGGACGAAGGTCGCAATTGCGACCCACGCCTCTGCGAGTCCCTGCTGGAGAGCTCCCACTTGAATTCACCTCGATAGAACAAAACCCGATTCGCGTGTGCCGGAGATCGTTTCCCGCGACGGCTTTACCGGCAACCGCGACAGGCCCCTCGAAAGGTCGATTCATTTCCCTCGATCGGGTCGATGCCGACGAAGGCGGCCGCCCCGACAGTGGGATCAGCCGTCCGCGGCGGCCCGAGCCCCGGCGGTACCGCAACGCCGTTCCCGGGCCCGGGCCCCGGCGCGTTGTGAGCCGGCCCGCACCGCCGGCCGCTGGTCGCAGGAGCTGATCGGCGACGTGCGATTCTGGAGGCATGAGTGCCGAACGCGCAGGTGAGCGGGATACCGGTACGCAGCGCCAGCTCTCCGCCGCCACGCTCCGCCGCCTCGAACGGGGCACCGGCGGGCTGGCCAGCGCCAGCGTCAGCGCGATGGAACAGCGCCTGCCGTGGTTCCGGCGGTTGCCCGCCGACCAGCGGGCGAGCGTGCTCCTGGTGACCCAGACCGGCGCCACCAACTTCGTGGCGTGGCTGCAGGACCCGACCGAGGCGATCCGGCTGACCGCCGAGGCCTTCCGCGCCGCGCCCCGGGACCTGTCCCGGTGGGTCAGCCTGCGGCAGACCCTGGAGCTGGTCCGGGTCGCGATCGACGTGCTCGAACAGCAGCTGCCGGAGCTGGCCTCCGAGGAACACGAGCGCATCCTGCTGACCGAGGCGATCCTGCGCTACACCCGCGAGATCTCCTTCGCCGCCGCCACCTCGTACGCCGCGGCGGCGGAAGCCCGCGGCGCGTGGGACGCGCGGCTGGAAGCCCTGGTGGTCGACGGCATCGTGCGTGGCGACGCCGAGGAGTCGCTGCTCTCCCGTGCCGCCGCACTCGGCTGGGAGCCCTCATCCGAGGCGACCGTGCTGGTCGGCAACGCCCCGTCCGACGACCCGCCGACCATCGTCTACCAGGTGCGCAGCCGCGCGGCGCGGGTCGGCTGCCCGGTGCTGCTCGGGGTGCAGGGCACCCGGCTGGTGGTGGTCTTCGGCGGCCCTGACGACGCGCGCACCAACGAGGAGGCGGCCAAGCGGCTGTCCGAGGCGTTCGACGACGGGCCGGTCGTGGTCGGGCCGACCATGCCGAGCCTGGCCGAGGCGCACCGGTCGGCCGGTGATGCGATGTCCGCGCTGCGGGCCGTGGTGGCGTGGCCGACCGCGCCGCGCCCCGTGCCCTCCGGCGACCTGCTGCCGGAGCGGGCGCTGGCCGGTGATCCGGAGGCCGAGCGGCAGCTGGTCGAGCGGATCGTGCTGCCACTGGTGGACGCCGGCGGCGCGCTGATGGAGACCGTCGACACCTACCTGGAGGTCGGCGGCGTGCTGGAGAACTGCGCTCGGCAGCTGTACGTGCACCCGAACACGGTCCGGTACCGGCTGCGTCGAGTGGCGGAACTCACCGGCCACACGCCGTCCAACGCCCGCGACGCCCACGTCCTGCGGGTCGGCCTCGCCGTGGGCAGACTGGCCAAGTCCCGCGGCCTCTGGTGACGCGGTGATCACGCGCCGCAACAGGGCTTTACCGGTTTTCACCGGTCGGTCACCAACCGGACACAGCCGACAACGATTCGCCCCCTGGCCGGGTTCCCCCACCCCCGCGCTTGTAGACACTCCACAACTTTGCGGTCCGGACTTCGTCTCTGTCGACATCACGTCGATCGCACCCGGACGTGTTCAGTAACAAGGGTGATCGCGCTTCTAGCCCCCGGACAGGGGTCGCAGACCCCAGGGATGTTGAACCCGTGGCTCGAACTGGACGGCGTCGCCGAACGCATCGCCGCCTGGTCCGAGTCGACCGGCCTCGACCTGCTCCGCCTCGGCACCACCGCCGAAGCGGACGAGATCAAGGACACCGCGGTCACCCAGCCGCTGGTGGTGGCGCTGTCGCTGATCGCAGCCGACGAGCTGCGCCGCCGGGTGACGGTCCCGGCGGGCACGCCGGTCGCCGGGCACTCCGTCGGTGAGCTGGCCGCCGCCGCCATCGCCGGCGCCCTGACCTTCGACGACGCGGTCGCGCTCGCCGCCGTGCGCGGCCGGGAGATGGCCGCCGCGTGCGCGCTGGAGCCGACCAGCATGTCCGCCGTGCTCGGCGGGGATGCGGACGACGTGGTCGCCCACCTCGAGCGGCTCGGCCTGGACCCGGCCAACCGCAACGGCGCGGGCCAGATCGTCGCCGCCGGGCGGGTGCCCGCCCTCGAGGAGCTCGCGGCCCAACCGCCGGCCGGCGCCCGGGTGCGGCCGCTGCCGGTGGCCGGCGCCTTCCACACCCGCTTCATGGCACCGGCGCGGGAAAGCCTGGCCCAGCACGCGGAGAAGGTGACCGCCACGGACGCCGCGCTGCCGCTGCTGTCCAACGCCGACGGCGAGGTCGTCACCGATGCCGCCGAGATCGTGAGCCGCCTCGTCTCGCAGGTGACCAGCCCGGTGCGCTGGGACAGCTGCATGGCGGCGCTGGCCGACCGCGGTGTCGAGGCCGTGGTGGAGTTCCCGCCCGCCGGAACCCTCAGCGGCCTGGTGCGCCGCGAACTCAAGGGCGTCAAGGCCGTCGCTCTGAAGACCCCTGCCGACCTGGACAAGGTCGCCGATCTGCTCGGGAGCGACGCGTGACGCGACCCCGCCTCACCCAGAACCCCATTCCGGCCGCCACCCGGCTGCTCGGCTTCGGGAGCACGCAGGGCAACCGGATCGTCACCAACGACGACCTGGCCAAGATCGTCGACACCAACGACGAGTGGATCCGGCAGCGCGTCGGCATCATCCACCGCCGCCTCGGTGACGACGACCAGACCGTGGTCAGCATGGCCGTCGAGGCCGGCGCCAAGGCGATCGCGAACGCGGGCCTGGCACCGTCCGATGTGGACCAGGTGATCGTCGCCACGTGCACCATGCAGGGCGGCATCCCCAACGCCGCGGCCCAGGTCGCCGACCAGATCGGCATCAAGGCCAAGAGCGCCTACGACCTCAACGCCGCCTGCGCCGGGTTCGTCTACGCGCTGTCCACCGCCTCGGACGCGGTGCGCTCCGGATCGGCCCGCAACGTGCTGGTGATCGGCTCGGAGCGGTTCCAGGAATGGCTGGACTGGGAAGACCGCGCGAACTGCATCATCTTCGCCGACGGTGCCGGTGCCGCGGTGGTCGGACCGGCCGAGGAGCCGGAGCTCGGCCCGGGCGTGCTGGGCAGCGCCGGCGACCTGGTCGACACCATATACCTGCGCGATGCCAAGTACATCTACCAGGAAGGCCAGTCGGTCTTCCGGTGGGCGACCACGCAGATCGCGCCGGTGGCGGCCCAGGCCGTCGAGGCGGCCGGGCTCCAGCTGTCCGATGTGGACGTCTTCGTGCCGCACCAGGCGAACCTGCGGATCGTCGAGGCGATCGCGAAGAAGCTGAAGTCGCAGGGTGCCCGTGACGACCTCGTGGTCGCGCGTGACATCGTCTACTCCGGCAACACGTCGTCGGCATCCATCCCGCTGGCCATCGACCACATGCGGGCGGCTGGGGAGATCCCCAGCGGTGCCGTGATGCTGCTCGTGGGCTTCGGAGCCGGGCTGTCGTACGCGGCCCAGGTCGCCATCTGCCCCTGAGCTCACCCCAAAGCTGCCGCAGGCCACCGGCTCGCGGTGCGGAACGCAAGAACCAGGAAGGAACTACCCGTGTCGAACGAGGAAATCACCACCGGTCTCGCCGCCATCGTCGAGGAGGTCGCCGGTGTCGACGCCGCCGACGTGACCGTCAACAAGTCCTTCGTCGACGACCTGGACATCGACTCGCTGTCCATGGTGGAGATCGCCGTGCAGGCGGAGGACAAGTTCGGGGTCAAGATCCCGGACGACGAGCTGGCCAACCTCAAGACCGTCGGTGATGCGGTGGACTACATCACGAAGAACGCATGACCACGGATGTCGTGATCACCGGGCTGGGCGCGACGACACCGCTTGGCGGTGACGTCGCGTCCACCTGGGACGGATTCGTCAACGGCGCCAGCGGCGTCCGCCGGCTGGAAGCCGAGTGGGTGGACCGGCTCGGACTCCCGGCCAAGATCGGCGCCCCGCTGCTGGTCGACCCGAGCGAGGTGCTGCCCCGCGTCCAGCTGCGGCGCATGGACCGCTGCGAGGCGATCGCCGTGATCGCCGCCCGCGAGGCCTGGGCCGACGCCGGGTTCGAGCTGCCCACCGACGACAACGAGCCGGTCGACCCGGACCGGCTGGGCGTGTCGCTGGGCACCGGCATCGGCGGACCGGTCACGCTGCTCCAGCAGAACGAACTGCTGCAGGAGCAGGGGCTGCGCAAGGTTTCGCCGCTGACCGTGCCGATGCTGATGCCCAACGGGCCGGCCGCGATGGTCAGCCTGGACGTGCGGGCCCGCGCCGGGGTGCACTCCCCCGCATCGGCCTGCGCCTCGGGCGCCGAGGGCCTGGCCAAGGGCTTCGAGATGATCCAGCAGGGGCATGCCGACGTGGTGGTGGCCGGTGGTGCGGAGGCCTGCATCCACCCCATCACCATCGCCGGTTTCGCCCAGGCCCGGACCCTGAGCACCCGCAACGACGACCCGGAGCGGGCCTCCCGCCCGTTCGACGTCGACCGCGACGGGTTCGTGATGGGCGAGGGCGCCGGCGTGGTCGTCCTGGAGAGCGCGGAGCACGCCAAGGCGCGCGGCGCGCGGATCTACGGCCGGCTGGCGGGCGTGGGCATCACGTCCGACGCCTACCACATCACCGGCAGCCCGCCGGACGGCCGCGGCCAGGTCGCCGCGATGCGCAAGGCCCTGCAGACCGCGGGCCTGCAGCCGTCGGACATCGGGCACGTCAACGCGCACGCGACGTCCACCGTGGTCGGTGACATCGGCGAGGCGAACTCGGTGCGCAAGGCGATCGGCGACGGTGCGGTGGTCACCGCGCCGAAGGGCTCGCTGGGTCACCTGGTCGGCGGGGCCGGCGCGGTCGAGAGCATCCTGACGATCCTCTCGCTGCAGCGCGGCATCATCCCGGCGACCCGGAACCTGGAAACGATCGACCCGAAGATCGAGGTCGACGTGGTCGCCGACAAGCCGCGGCACGTCGAGCAGACGGCAGCGATCAACAACGCCTTCGGCTTCGGTGGGCACAACGTCGCGCTCGCCTTCGCTAGGGCATGACCGTTCGCGCACGGGACGGGCTGGGCGTCCGCTCAGCCCGTCCTTTAGCGCTCTGCGGTACGACAGCCGCACACGGTCGGCCGCCCTCAGCAGCGCCAAACACGCCCACGGCGGCCTTCCCCACACCGAACTTCCGGAGGAATCGATGACCGCAGTGGCCACCCGACCGGAAACCGAGCAGGCGCAACGGGATCCGCGCGACCCCGACGTGCGGCTGGAGCGGCTGCTCGATCCGGAGTCGATCGA
>NZ_JBWKKH010000033.1:0-112197 GCF_056431645.1 Saccharopolyspora sp. NPDC045839 | reverse complement strand
TTCGGCTGAGCCATCCCACGCTCCTCCACAAGCAAACGTGATCAACTCCAGCCACCACCTTGCCACAACAAGATCATTCTGCAAGGACCCCTAAGCCGGGATCGTTGGGTGGCGTGAATCCAACGGAACGCATGATTTCTGGGGCGCTCACAGTACGGTCCTGAGTAGGGATGGTTCCGGCAGCGCCTCGAAGGTGGTTGTTGCGCCGGCGGCGCGGAGCTCCGATGTGGAGTATTTGCCGGAGGCGATGCCGATGATGCGGGCGCCTGTGGCGAGTGCGGCTTTGGCGTCGTTGGGTGTGTCTCCGATGAGGACGATGTTGTTGGGCTCGATGGAGATTCCCAGGTGTTGGGCTGCACGGGTGCGGGCGATGGTGACGAGCGTGGCGCGGTCGTGGTGGTCGTCGCCGTAGGCGCCGATGGCCAGGTTGAGGTACGGGTCGAGCCCGAACGCTTCGAGCTTGATTCTGGCGACCTCGGTGGTGTTGCCGGTCAGCACGCTCTGATTGAGAAGTGGGTCGGCGGCGAGATCCTTTAACGCGTCTTGTGCACCAGGTAGGGCGCGGCCTCGGGCGATGAGTTCGTCGAGTGCGGCGCGGTATCCCTCGACGAGCGCCGTTGCGAGCCGGTTGACGGCGTCCTTGGTTGGGGTGAGGCCGTGTGCTTGGAGGGTGTCGTGGATGATGTCGAGCTCAGTGCGTCCTTGCACGGTCGCGAGCTCGCGCAGGGGTTGGCCCGTAACCTCAGGGAAGACCCGCTCGTAGATCGCGCGGCCGACGCCGCGGGTTTCGATCAGGGTGTGGTCGACGTCCCACAGCACCAGGCGTGTCTGACCGGTGGTAGCCATGAACGTCAGTGTGGCAGGTGATCTCGGCGGTAGCATCCAACCGGCCAACCCATTCTGCTGGGGGATGACGGCGTATGGCTGATCAACTGGCGCAGGACGTGGGCGAGCGTGTGCGCTTCCAGCGGCTTGCCGCGAAGAAGACCCAGGCGGTGGTCGCCGGCCTTGCCGGGATCACCACCGACTACCTCTACCAGATCGAACGCGGCCGGAAGCTGCCGACGGTGCCGGTATTGATGGCCGTAGCGCGGGCACTCGACGTCCATCCCGCGGCGTTGCTCGGAGAACACTCAGGCGCTCCGGTTAGGCCGGGGTTAGGCCAGGTTGAGCTCGGTGAGGCGCTGCACCGGGCGATGACGCTGCCGATCTCGGCGGATGCCGAACCGATGCCGTTGCCGGATCTGCGTCGCCAAGTCGACGACGCATGGCGAGTCTGGCAAACCTCACCGACCCGGTACACCGAAGTCGCCGAGATCATGCCGACGCTGACGATCGAAGCCGAACGTGCACTCCTGCATTCGGAGGACTTGAACGCACAGCGGATCGCTGCCGATCTGTACGGCTTGGTTCGTACGGTCGCCAAGCGCGCGGGACGGGTTGACCTTGCCCAAACAGCCGCCGACCGCGCTCATCGGAGCGCGGTGATCAGTGGCGATGCGCTGCGTGTCGGGGCTGCGCAGTGGAACCGGGCGCATGTCGCCCTCGCCGGTCGGCACAACGAGGTCGCCGAAGATATCGCGATGAGCGCGGTCCGTAAGTTCGGTGAACTTTCCGGACCCGAGGCCGCCGCGGTCTACGGCTCCTTGGTGCTGGTGGGTGGCGTTGCCGCAGCGCGTCGCGGGGATCCGTGGACTGCGCGGGACAGGATTCGTTCGGTGACGCCGGTGGCGTGGAAGACCGGTGAGCGCAACACGTTGTGGACCGCGTTCGGTCCGGTGAACGTGGCGATGCACGCGATCAGTATCGAGGTCGAGGCTGGCGAGGTCAGCCAGGCGTGCCATCTAGCCGAGGACCTGGAGTACGAGCGCTCGCCGTCCATCGAACGCCGCGTCGCCTTCCTGCTGGAGCAGGCCCGATCTCATCAGCAGAGGCAGGACTTCGGCAGTGCCTTGGTGCTGCTGCACACCGCCGAGCGCGAGGCTGCAGAGGACGTCGCCTACCGCCCGCTGGCGCGAAGCGTTCTGCGGACCATCGTGCATCGCGCCCGCCGGACGACTGCGAAGGAAGCGGCGGCGCTGGCAGACCGTCTTCGCATTCCGCTGAACTAGCCCGTCACATCGGCGACCAGGCAACCAGACTGCCCGGCAACCCTGACTGACAGACCGGGTTACCCGTCGGTAGTGGCTCTAGCTTCCTCGTGTGCCCTGGGACCGGACGGCAGTTGAACGCGACTTCCCCGACATCGTTCAGCTGCCTGCCCGCGATCCCCGGTCCCAGGGCTCTCCAGACAGCGACGTAAGGAGGAAGACGATGACGTCGTGGCATTCGTCACCTGTGCGAGTTCGGACTCCGCTTGTGGATCAGCACGCGACATGGCTTGCGGTGAATCCGATCCAGGGGTGCCCGAAAGCGTGCGGGTACTGCTTCCTCAACGAACGTGGCCAGACAGCAGTACACCCGGAGTACGTGGCAACGCCTAAAGAGAGCGCCGAAGCGCTCGTTGCATCGAAGTTCTACGGGCCATCTCGACCGGTCGCGCTGTACACGTGGACCGACGTGATGGCGTTGCCGGACTCCCGCGACCATCTGTCCGGGTTGCTGGAAGAACTCGCCGCGAGCGGGGTGCCGAATCCGGTCGTGCTGATCACCAAGTGCGGGTTACCGGAGGGCACGATCGCGGAGATCAAGGCTGCGCGGCAGCGCGGACTGAGCATCGTGGTGTACGTCAGTTACTCGGGTCTGGGGCGCCACATCGAGCGCGGCGTCCGGCATGAGGCCACCGCTTCGAACTTCCCACGGCTGGCCGAGGCCGGGATTCCGGTCGTGCACTACTGGCGGCCCGCGTTCCCGGAATCGGCGACGACTACGACGATGCAGCAGGTCCTCGATCACGTCGCCGACTACGCGCGGTGCACCGTGGCAGCGGGCTTGAAGGTCGAGAAGGCTGCGCTGGAGCGCTTGTCCCGTCTTTGGCCGGAACTTGCGCACGCCCCGGGCGTGACCGAGGCGGAAGGGGTGTATCCCCGTCCGTTCTGGGAGTTCATCCATCGCACCTGGCGCCGGCATGCGAACTACCCGGTGTTCCACACGAACTCCTGCGCTCTCGCATACGTGTTGCGCACCTCGGACTCATTCGGGATCTTCGGCACCACGGTGTGCCGGATGCGGAACAACTGCCCGGTAGGGCAACGCGACCGGTGCAGGAGAGCCGAGGCCGCTCGAACCCCGCCCAGCCTGGATGATGTCCAGACTGCGCTCACCGACCGCGGCTTGGCCCAGGTCCCGTTCACGTTCGGAGACGAAGGCCGCGAGCTGCTGCTCAACGCGGCAGTAGGTACGGGTCTCGTTGCCGCCTTGACCCAGGACCTCGGTGTTCGAGTCCGAGCTCGGCGCAGCGAATCCGATGCGTACTGGAGCAGCGGTACCGCTGGGGCTACGCCCGTGATTCTCGGATGAGCATCTTGCACGGCGACGATCTTCAGGACGTTATCGCCGAGGTCGGCCGACTTCGGCGGCGATTCGCCGGCACAGCAACTCGTGGGTGGGAACCGGTGACCGCGGCCGCCGAGCTGGCTGTCCAGATCGGGCACCTGGCGTTGTGCCTGCTGCGCCGAAACGGCAGCGACGTGTCGGCGCTGGAAGACGCAGAACGGCCCCTTACCGACATCGGCGACGAGCTGGCCGACGTGGCGTTGGCGGCGTTGAGTATCGCGGTGCTCGCTCACACCCAACCTGCTACCTCACCCCGCGGGTCTGCTTCCGCGGCCAACGAGGCCGAGGCGTTTCATCGGCTGCTGGTGGCAGCCGGAGCGCTGTCGGAGATCGCGATGGTCGAAAATCACTACCGGCATCAACCAACAGGCCGCCTTGTGTCGCTGTCGGAGAGTGCCTCCAACGTGCTCGCGGCATGCGAGGACCTGGCGGATCACCTCGGCCTGAACCTGCTTGCCGAGTTCCGCTCGATGGTGACCGACGCCGACACCTTCCTCGACCGGCGAGGTGAAGCACCATGACCGTCCTGGGGGAGTTCAGCACCCATCGTCGCGACGGTGAGTACGTCGTCAAGCGGTTGACCAGACGTCATCCGGCCGGCGATGGCTTCATCGCCGCCGCGACGCACACCGGGGCCTCGGGAATGCGGGTCTACCTCGCCGCACTGAGGTCGGTCGGCGTGCGCTTGCCCGGTGAGCTGGAGATCGTGGCATCGACCCCGTTGACCGTGTGTCACCGATGGATGCCTGGCCCGACCTTGCTGGAAGCGCTGGAGTCCATCCCTGAGATATTCGCCTCGGCCATTGCCGAGATCGGTGGATGGGTTCGCCGCTTGGATTCTCTTGATGCCCGCATCGACACGAACCTGGCCAACTTCTGTGTCGTCGACGGCAAGCCTGTACTGATCGACGTCTTGCCGCCGCTGATCCCGAGCCAGCGCTCACGGCCGGAGACGCTGTTCGATCGGCTGTTCTCCGGGCTGTGTTTCGACACCGGCGTCATTCTGGACGCACTCTGCGGATACGCGCTCCGGTCCGCACTGCGCGCGGCCACGCCCCGCGTTATCGACGATCTGCTTTCCGTCGTCGACGAACTCACGCGCGACCGGCACGGCGGTAACGGGCTAGCTGACCGCTGGTTCCGCGCGCGACTCCGGATCGCGCTCCGGGCAGTTCGCGCCGACCTCGACCCCGCGGTGGTGCATGACTTTTTTGCATTCACATCAGTTCTCGGGTTTCTGCAACTTGACGAGCGCGGACGCCGACGGCGTGTCGACGAGGTGGCCACCCGCATCTGGAAGTTGGACTTGTGATGGCAACAGCAGCCCCTGCCACCTGGATCTCGTACGCCGGGGACATCGAGTTCAGCATCACCGCCCCCCTCGACTGGGCGGCAGCTCAGCGCCGTTACCTCGCGCACTATCTACCGAGCCGCCTCAGTGACCGAACCCTGCGGGCATTTCAGCTTGACATCACCGTTGATACCGCAGCGTGCCGGGCACTCATCGAGCAGACTGTCCGAGGTCCGTCACGGCGGGTCGAGACGGTCCCGGGCGTGGTTGTGCTGGAGGCGCAGGGCCGCGGCGAACGCTACTTCGCCATCGCCACGGACCACCTGGAGCAGCAGGGCAGCGCGTGGGCGGCCCGGGTACACGACCAGCACATCGAACTCTACCTCGATCCTCGAACTTCGAGGCAGCACAGCTATCCCTTACGGCTGATGCGCGAAGCCATGCTGCGCACCTACGAAGACCACGACGGCCTCGTCTTCCACGCAGCCGGCGCTGATCTCGACGGCCACGGGGTGATGATCTGCGCCCCACGAGCAGCCGGCAAGACAACCCTGCTGACCTGCCTGCTCCGCAGCACCCACGGAAACCTTCTCTCTAATGATCGGCTTATCCTGTATGGCCGCTCCCGGTTGATCGGCGTCCCGCTGCCTGTGCCGATCGCAAGAGGGACCCTTGACGTTGTGCCCGAACTCGCCCGCGCGACGGCCACGCTGTCCCGGCCACAGCGTGACATCGCTGAGCTCCCCACAACGTTCGGCGCGACGCTCAAGGCAGAGTTCAGCGCCCGCGAGTACGCCGACGCGCTCGGCGCAGGCTGCGTTACGGGCTCTTGGCTGAAAACCATCCTCGTGCCGCGGTTGACCAACACGGCAGACCCGGTCCAGATCACGCCTCTACCTGCCATCGAGGCGCGAAACATATTGCTGCGCAATTGCTTCACGCCACACGACGAGTTCTGGATTCAGCCCTGGCTAGTGCCCCGCACGACATCCGACCACGATCTCAGCGACCGTGCTCGTCACCGTATTGACGACATTGTCGCCACGGTTCCCTGCTACGCAGTCCACTTCGGCGTCCGCAGTCCGCTGGACGAACTCGACACCGCCATCGAAGACCTCCTCAGGAGCGTGAGATGAGCCTGACACCGTTCCCGGCTGTGGTCACCGCTGCCGGATCCGCGACACGCTTTCACCCGTTCTCGCAGGCTGTTCCGAAAGAAATGCTGCCTGTCGGCGCCACGCCAGCCGTTGAGCACGTCATCGGTGAGTGCCTTGCCGCCGGCGCCACGGAAGTCATCGTCGTCACTCGGCCTGGTGATCGTGTCGTCCCGGACTACATCCAGCATCTGCGCTGCGGCGGGATGCCCGTCGAGTCCGTCGAGGAAGACCTCGCTCACGGCTATGGGAACGCCACACCGTTGCTGACCCTGCGCGACAGGCTGGCCGCAGTCGATACCTTCGCTGTCGCTTTCGGCGACGACCTCCTGCTCGGCGAACCGGCACGTGGCAGCAACCTGGCGGCAATGCGCCGGCTTGCCTGGGAAAGGGCGGCCGTCATTGCCGGCCAGCTCGTTCCCATCGACGACGTCGCTTCGTTCGGCATCATCGACACCGACCCGTCGTATCCGGGCTTGGTCACGTCTATCCGGCAACGCCCGCCGTCGCATACCGTGGACGAACCGCTAGCGGTCGTGTCACGCCTGATTCTGCGCCCGACCATCCTCGACCGGCTGGTGCCGACCAGGCGGGCACGTGGTGAAGTGGACCTCGGCATCGCCGTCGGCGACCTCGCCGCAACAGCAGCGGTGTCGGTACATCGAATCGAAGGCCACTGGGGCACCGTCGGCGACCCCCAACACTACGCCGAGACTCTGAGTACCTACTGCAATCTCCACGAAAACCAGCTCACCAAAGGACAATCGTGCCACTGATCGACATCTACAACGACCGGTACCAGCACATCGGCACCGAGGACAAGAAACAAGCCCACCGCGAAGGTCACTGGCACCGAACGTTCTCCGCTCTCGCTCTGGCCCCCCGGCGCAGGTGCGTCTACCTGCAGAAGAAAGCACCCGGCCGGTACTCCTTCAACCGGCCCGACTACGCCGACATCACCGTCGGCGGCCATTACCACGCCGGCGAAACCATCCCTGACGGCATCCGCGAGGTCCACGAAGAACTCGGCCTCGCGATCACCTACACAGACCTGCATCCCATCGGCCTACGTCAGACCGCAGTCACCCTCGCACCTGACTACATCGAACGCGAATTCCAGCACTGGCATCTGCTTCCCCTCGACGTCGCCTTGGAAGACATCCCGTTCGCCGACGCCGAAGTTACCGGCCTCGTCGAGTTCGATCTCGACGACGCCCTCCGCCTCCTCGCCGGCGACACCACCGCCATCGTTGCCCGCTACGCCACCCGCAGCGGCCACGGCGTGAGTTACGACGAAGGCCCCCTTGCCCGCACTGACCTTGTCCCGAACTACCTTACCCTCGACCAGCTCTACTTGCGGCTGTTCCTCGCCGCACAGCGGTTCTGCGCCGGCCAACGACGGCACCTCTTCTGGTGACACAGCACGAGGAGGCCCCTCTCGATGCGCATCGCACTGGTGCTCGGAACCCGGCCTGAAGCCATCAAACTTGCGCCCATCGCGCGGCTTCTCGCCGGAGAGGCGTTCATCATCCACACCGGACAGCACTACACCACGGGCATGACCGGCGACCTCACCCCACACCTGACCCTTGACATCCACCCCAGTAACTCACGGGGACAGCAACTTGGCAGTGGGATCAGCGCGCTGGATCCCGTACTGCGGAAAGCACGCCCTGACGTCGTGCTCGTGCAAGGGGATACGACCTCCGCGCTGGCCGGAGCACTCGCCGCTAGCACAATCGACATCCCGCTAGTCCACGTCGAGGCTGGGCTCCGAAGCTTTGACCGCGCCATGCCCGAGGAACACAATCGCGTTTTGATCGACCACCTCGCCGACCTCTGCTGCGCACCCACCGGCCTCGCACGAGAGAACCTTCTTGCCGAGAACATCCCCGAAAGCCGCATCGCCGTCACCGGGAACACCATCGTCGAAGCCGCGACCGCGGCCCTACCCAGCCGCGACGAGCAGAACAGCATCCTCGACCATCTCGGTCTCACCGGCGAGACATTCGTCCTGGCGACCTTCCACCGTCCCGAGAACACCGATGACCCGGACGCGATGGAAGCCATCCTCAACGAACTCGCGAAGCTGCCGGTGCCGGTAGTGCTGCCGCTGCACCCGCGAACCCAGCATCATATCGTCGCTCACGGCCTGGAAAACCTCGCTGACCAGCTGCGCCTGACCGGCCCGCTCCGCTATCCAGCGTTGCTCGCTCTGATTCGTCGGTCGGCTCTGGTGATCTCCGATTCCGGCGGTGTCCAGGAAGAGGCTACCGTCCTCAAACGCCCCGTTCTCGTCGTCCGCAACAGCAACGAACGCCCAGAAGTTGAGGGAACCTTCGGCCGCCGTAGCCTTCCCGGACCAGACATCACCCGCATTACTCAATCTTGGCTGGCTCATCTACCGTCGCTGCATCGTAGAGTGGGTCTTGCTCCATCACCGTTTGGAGACGGGGCTGCCGCCGAGCGCATTGTCCGAGCAACAAGAGCCTTCACTCCGCACGTAGATGCGTCTGCACGGGTCCCGGCGGAAGCTATGAACGTCGATCACCGCAGGTCACAGCTTCCCCGCAACAGACAGCGGGCGGTGGCACGGCCATGACGATTACGGAAAGGGCAGCACAGGTCACAGGAGAAAACGCACTGCGTCAACGTCTCCAGTATCGTTGTGGCTTATTCTGCTCTGACAGTGTTTCGGTGCGCTGTGTCGGAGGAGAGTAGTTCTTCCATCACGGTGACAGTGAGGGCACCCTTCGGCGTCGCAGCCTCGCATGTGGACATCGTTGGAGAACCGCACAGGAACGGTGTGAACGCGGCGTGTCGATGTGCGAAGAACGCGAGCGCCTTGTGGTACGTGTAATGGTTCTGGTGGTACGGCCAACGAGGATCCTGAAAGGACGTTTGCCCATGTCTGACGATCCAGCCGACTCTCAGGTCGAGGTACAGGAAGGCGACGGCGAGACTCCCTGGTACGACGCCAATGGCACGCCAGTCTGGTCGGTCGGGCCGCAGCTGTAAGCAAAGCGGGCTCGCCGAGGCTAGTGTGTTAGGGGCAGGCCAGGACCTGGTCAGCTTGATTGGCTGATCAAGGTGTGAGCGGGTGCATCAAAGACGGACTGTATGTCCCGTCCGCGCCCCCTGCGCAAGCCGGGCTGTACGCGAGGAGGCTCGCGAGGCCGCAACGGAGCTGCTGCCCGCCGCTCCCGAAGCCAGGGAGCCGCGATTGCGCGGGCCGTCTCCGTTGAGTCGCGGGAACTATGCGTTCTGCGGACTTCGATTCTGTCCAAAGCGTGGCGACGAACCAGACGTGGGAGTGGCCAGCCTAGTTAAACAGTATTCGTTTCTAAAAATGTGAACAGAATGAATGTAGGGGTCGAGATGCCACGATAGTGGGGTTGAGTGCCGTAGCGGCCCGCCGTCTGGCTGATTTTTCACTACTCTAGTTGAGATGCTCACCACTTTATCGATGCATGTTTTGTGTTCCTGATAACGCGTATGTCGCGCAGGGTGCTGGCGTGTTTTGTAATGAATGACATTTGTTGAGCGACATAGTCTGATGGACGGTTCGACTCGGGTCTGCTGGGTCGGCTGGTGGAGGGGAGGGTCCGCCGGGCGTAGGGGTGGCAGGTGCGGGCACTCGGGGCGCCAGGTTCGGGGGCTGTCGGACGCAGCGGGGAGCGACGTGGTCGGGGACGGGGCGCGCAGTCGGGACGGTGATCGAAGTCTGGAGCAGGGCTCGGATACGGCGAACACGATGTCGGGCGCCGTGGCGGGGTCAATGGTTCAGGCGGGTGTCGTGCATGGTGGTGTGCATATCCACGAGGCCACTGCGATGCCGCGTGTGATTCCGCGGCAGCTTCCTTCCGCGCCGGCGAAGCTGGTGGGCAGGGACAGTGAACTCCATGAGCTTGACTCGTGGGCTGTCCGAGCGAACAGTGGTCGGCTGCTGGTGGCTGTGGGGGGCTCAGGTGGTGTAGGGAAGACTGCGTTGGGGGCGTCGTGGCTGCGTCGGTTTGAGTCCCGGTTCCCTGATGGCCAGCTGTATGTGGATTTAGGTGCGGTTGATACGACTGGGCCGATGTCGCCCAGTGAGGCGCTGGGCCGTTGTTTGCGTGCCTTGGGTGTGGCCTCTGACCAGGTGCCGACGGACTTGGAAGACCGTGCCTTGCTGTACCGCTCCATGACGGCCCGGAAGTCCATCGCGCTGTTGCTGGACAACGCGGTGTCAGCCGCCCAGGCGCGCCCGCTGATTCCGATCTCGGAAACGAGCGCGGTTGTGGTGACCAGTCGCGCGCGACTGGTCGCGCTTTCCCTGGATGGCGCGAGGTTTCTTGATCTGGCTCCGTTGCGACACGACGCGGGAGTGGAGCTGCTGTCCTCTGTGCTCGGTGAACAGCGAGTGCTGCGAGAACAGGCCAGTGCGATTGAGATCAGTCGCTTGTGCAGTGGGTTTCCCCTTGCCCTCTCGGTGATCGCAGCACGCCTTGCCGCTCATCCACAGTGGATGCTGGAAGAATTCGCGGAACAGTTACGAAACGAAGCGCGCCGCTTGTCGGAGTTGTCGTTGGCTGATGACGTGTCCGTGAGGGCCGTGTTCGATGCGTGCTGCCGAGATCTGTCGGAACCGGCTGCTCGTCTGTACCGGCGGCTGGCGGAGTGCCCAGGGGAGGACTTCTCACTTGAGTGTGCGGTTGGCATTGCGGCAGACATCGATAATGTCAAGGACAGCATGGAAGAGCTGGTCGAGTCGAACCTGATTCAGGAGCTCGTACGCCACCGCTATCGCTATCACGATCTGCTGCGTCTGCACGCTCGGCAGCGTGGTCAGGAAGAGGAGACCGAGCAGGAGCGTGCACGGATGAAGCGGGCGTCCCTACTCTGGTACCTCGACCACGCTGTCGGGGCGGACCTGAGGGTGAACCCGCAGCGATGGCGCCTCGGGCCAAGGTTCGATGGGGCCTCGGCGCAGTTCGACTCGGCTGAGGATGCGTTGCACTGGTTTGAGCAGGAACGCGCCAATCTCATTGCCGCGGTGACCGAGGCATTCGAGCTCGAACACTATGACCTGTGCTGGCAGCTCTGCGAAGCGCTGTGGAGTTTCTTCCTGTACCGCAAGCACTACCAGGACTGGATCATCACCCACCGCATCGGGATCACTGCTGCGGAGAGAGATGGGCACCGATTGGCGGAAGCCCGCCTGCGGTGCCAGCTCGGGTTCGCCTACCTTGATCTCCGGCAGTTCGATATGGCCTCTGACCTCTGCAGGCCAGCGTTGGCGCTGGCCGAAGCCGAAGGCCACCACGACAGCATCTCCACTGCGCTGTCGCAGCTGGGCAAGGCCGAACGTTCGCGCGGGAACCTCGAGGCGGCCTTGGGTTACTTCCGGCAGGCACTGGAGCTGGCCATGCAGAGCGGGAACCGGCGAGGGATCGCGCTGCGGCTGCGCAGGGTCGGGCTCGTCCTGGCCGACTTGGGCTACGCGGCAGAAGCCGTGGACTGCATGCAGCGTTCCGCGGCGATCCTCAACGAGCTCGGCGATCAGCGTGGGCATGCGCGGGCCCTGACGTTCCTCGGGCAGACCTATGCTCGTCTCGATCGCACCGTGGAGGCCGGCGCGGCCCTGTCCGAGGCTCTGCAGGTGATGCGGGAATCGGGTTCTGCGACATACCAGGCAGACATTCTCTGGGAGCTCGGATCCCTGACCGAACGCACCGGCCATGTCACGGCTGCCCGGCAGTACTGGGCGGAGGCACAGGAGCTGTATCGCGACGCGGGGCACCCTCGGTGGGAGGAAGCGCGGGATCGGCTCGCGGCGTCGGAATCGCAGACTCGGTGACCGCCGTCGCGACCCTCGGGGCAGGCCACCGCAGCACAGCATCGCGTGCCAGCTGAGCCGTCCTGACGGTGGTCGTTGGACGCGCAGTGAAGAGCAGATATCCGGCCGCGACGGCGCAGCGGAAAGCGGCATGGGGGAGTCCAGCGCCGGGATCCACGGCTGTGACCGGGCCGGTTCGCGGGAGGATCTCGTAGCGGTGGGCCGCTACCGCGGTCACGACGAGCTGGCACCCCGGAAACCGGGAGAGCAGCGCACGCCCCGCGGTCGCACTCGTCGCCGGGTGGCGGATGCGCTCGTCGACGAGCACATCCGCCAGCTCGCAGCCTTCCGGTACCGAGTCCTGGACGAAGGCGAGCAGGAATTGCCGAAGGATGCCCTCGGTTTCCGGCAGCGGCGCCCAGGTGACCTCGACAACGCCGCGGGCACGGCGGTCAACCCGAAAGCTGGGCACTGCCGGTGGGAGGTCGTGAGAGGTCTGGTGGGGGTGCGCGGTCGGCCATAAGGGTGACGGGCTCATGGCGATACCTCCGGAGGCGTTTCCTGCAAGGGGCCGGTGAGCGGCCGGGGGAGCGGTAATGGGGCGAGCCACGCGGGGTGGGCAGGCTCGGGAAGGCCCATCAGCTCGTACATGCGGCGCCGCAGAATCGTGGCGGCGTGACCAGGACGAGAGGTCAGCCGAGCCATCATGCTCGCCCCTACCGCCGGACTGGTGCTCCGGATCGTTGCCTGAAGCTGGTCGCCCACGGGACGGTCGAGTGTGAGGCGTGGAGTGGTCCGTGCGAGCGCGTCGGCGGGACTGCCGGGCCGAATGTTGCCCTCCGGGAACGCTGCCAGCATCGTCGGAACCCCGAGCGCGGCGCCGTACTGAGTGGCGGAGCCGTGATCGCCGAGCAGGACATCCGCGGCGATCAGGGCCGCCCGCCAGCCCTCGTCCGGCGGCATAACGAGCATGCCTCGTCGCGTGCAGTCCGACAGCCAGGCGCGAACCTGCCGGTGACCATGCACCGTCCAGACATTGGGATGCAAGGACGTCACGACCCGGAACCGGTCCGAGGGGAGCTCGTCGACAAGCCGACGAAAAAGGCCGGGACGCTGCCCGAAGATCGACTCGGCCGACCACGTCGAACTGACCATGACGAGGGTCTGCCCCCCGCCGACCCCCAGTTCGTGCCGGTACTGCTGGCGGTAAGGAAGGCCGGTCAGCATGCGGTCTATGCACAGATCGCCGGCGACCACTGCCGCCGGGATGGCCTCCGGGCAGGATTGCCGGAGTACCTCCAGTTCGTCGTCATGCGAGAGCACCAACGCCGAGGGCACCACACGCCCGTTGCGTACCAGCGTCTCGCGAACCAAGTCATGCTGGGGAAGTCCTGCTGAGCCTTCCTTGCGGGACCGCAGCCGGGATCGCATCGTTCCCGCCCCGTGCGATGTGACCAGCACCGGTCCTCTCACGACGTCGGTGAAGCTCCTGCTGGCAGCGAGGACGAGGTCGAAGTCGTGCTGCATGGCTTGATGCCAGGGAATCACGAGGCCACCCTGGGCTCGCACGAACTCCTCGGTTCCATGCCACGTCGCGACGGTCTCCGGCACGGTGAAGACCGTCTGCACCCGATGATCCGACTCGATCAGCGTAAGCAAGTCGGCCAACCGGGCGCCGGCGACCATGTGCGGCACCATCACGAGCACTGTGCGGAAGCCACTGTGGGTGAGTCGTCGTTCATGCCCTGGGCCCAGCGGCCCGTTGACCCAGATCGGGTACATTCGCCACCTCCTGGCCGAACCACTGCCGCCAGGCACCTGATGTGCCTTGATCACGGACGTGGTTCGTGACGAGGACCAGAATGCGAAGCGACACTCGCAGTACTGCGGTGATCAACTCACCGAAAAGCCCGAACACACAGGTAATCGACACTGAAGTCGATCATTTCCCTCTGGTGGACGACGGAAGACGATCATTTTTTGGGAGTTGAGCGCGGTGTGTGGGGCTCATGGAACTCTGCGGTCGAATTCTGCTTGCACTGCAGTGGAAGTTGATGTTGTCGCACACGTGTGCATACGGCGATCGGCCGCTGTACGGCAGCAGGGAGGGGAGGACACTCGATAGTCCGGGGAAAAACGGTGACCAGCGAGGGGGCTACGCTGGTGGACTTCAAAATGTGCGGACGCGTCCACATCCAGGTCGATGGCGCGTGGACGGCGGACTGGCAGGGGAGCCGGAAGACACCGGGGATGCTGGGCGTCCTCCTGACGCGGCCACGCCAGACGATCCCGGACAGCGTGTTGCTCGAATGGCTGTGGGGCAGCGACGCTACAGAGCAGGACCCGCGGAAACTCCAGGACTACGTCAGCAAACTCCGCAAGACCCTGAAGAACATGGACGCGCCGCCGCTCGTTCCCCCAGCGTCCGGCGGATACCGCATCGAGGTCGACCCGGGCCGCATCGATCTGCACCGGGCCAAGACACTGCACGATGAAGGGCACCGAGCCGCCAAAGCCGGCGAACACGAGCGAGTCTGGACCCTGCTGGCCGAAGCACTCGACCTCGTCAACGAACCGCCATTGCTCGACCTGCAGACCCCGCTGGCCGAGGAATACCGGCGCCGTGTCGTCCGCCGGCTGGTCCTTCCCTGTCACTACACGCTGATGGCCAGCTGGCTCCGGCTCGACTACCCGGAACGTGTCCTGGATGCGCTGGAGGAGATCCAGCCCGAGCACGAGCTCAACATCATCCTGGCCAAACGCCGGCTGGCGGCCCTGCGCGCCACCAGCCGTCACGACGAGGCCGACGACTACCTGATCGAAATGCGCCGCACCCTCCGCACCCATGACCGGTTCGACGAAGCCGACGAACTGCTCGCCTACGCCGACACCCTCCGGCCCACCGCCATCCCAGCCCCACGTAAACCTGCCGAGGCCAAACCCGACTATCGCGTCCCGCTCAGCCTGCTCCCATCCGGTCACAGCGAGCTCAGCGGCCGGGATCACCTGATCGCCGAGCTCGATGCCCGGACCGACCAGGCACGCGCGGCGAAAGTCGTCGTCCTGACCGGCACCGCAGGCGTCGGCAAGACAGCACTGGCACTGCATTGGGCGCGCCGCGTCCGCGCCCGCTTCCCCGGTGGCTGCATCTATCTCGATCTCAAAGGCTTCTCAACCTCGCCCAGCATGACCTCCACTGAACTCGTTCGACGGCTGCTGCAACTGTTCGACACCTCCGCAGACCTTCTCGGCGGCGAACAAGCACAACTCGACCGACTCGCCGCTGTCCTAGGCCACCGACGGATCCTGATCGTCCTTGACAACGTCGCCGACCACCGCCAGGTCCGCCCCGTCCTGGACTCGGCCTCCGAGGCGCTCATCCTGATCGTCAGCCGACACCATCTCGGGCCTCTGACCCTTCAGTACGGCGCCGTCGAGCTCCTTGTCCCTGTACTTTCCCCGGACGCGGCCCGGCGGTGGATGCACGACACGATCGGCACCCGATGTGACTGCGAACCGGAGGCATTCCGCGAACTGATCAGGCTCTCCGCCGGTATCCCGCTCGCGATCAACATCATCAGTCACTACGCCACAGACCGGCCCTCCGACACCCTGCGCGACATCGCTGCCCTGCTCCGTGACGAGTACCGGGTCCTCGACGTCGGCGGCACCGAACCCGCCGCGGTCAGCATCCGCGCGAGCTTTGCGCTCTCCTATCGAGAACTTGATCCCGCTCCTCAGCGTTTGTTCCGGATGCTGGGCCTGCACCCGACCTCGACCGTGTCTCTCGGTGCCGCAACTGCCCTGGCCGGCACTAGGCGACTGGAGGCCTTAGCCAGCATCGACGCTCTTGTGGAAGCGAGCCTGCTTGATCAGGCCGCCGGTGAGGTCCGCTTACATGACCTGCTCCACGAGTTCGCCGCGCAATGCGCCACCACCGACGAGATACCCCATGAACGGAATACGGCTACCGAGCGCGTGCTCGACTGGTACGTCGTCAGCGCTCATAACGCTGAACGCGCCTTGTTCCCGCAACGCCCCGCCGTCCCGGCAGGGAAAGTGAGCTCGCAGGTCCATCCCGCCGAGTTCGACACCGAACATGAGGCATTCCAGTGGCATACGAATCAGCGCGCCGCACTCATCGCAGCGGTACGACTCGCCCATGTGGGCGGCTACGGTGAGCACGTCTGGCGCTTGGCCAACGCCATCAACGAACCTCTGAAACGCCAGGGCTACTACCGTGACGCACTGGCCTGCCTGCAGCTCGCACGCCAGTCCATCCACTCCGCCCCCGCGGCAGCCAACGAATCCGATGAGGAACGCGCCCGCGAACCGGGAACACTGAACAACATCGGCTACATCTACATGGCACTGCGGGAGTATCATGCCGCGCAGCAATTCTTTGCCGAGGCATACAATCTCTTCCAAGACGCAGAACACCCGCACCCACGCGGCATCGCGATCTCACTCCACAACCTCGCGTATCAGCGGTTCCGCGTCGGCGATCTCGACGCAGCAGAGCAGCTCTTCCAGCGCGCTATGGACATCGAGCAGGAGCACAACCTCGATCACGCCAGGGCAGGAACCCTTCGAAGGCTCGCTTCAGTCCGCCAGCGCCGCGGCGACCACCGCGGCGCGAAGATCCTCTGGGACCGTTCCCTGACTCTCTACGATGCCGTCGGAGACGGCCAAGGCGTTGGCCTGGTGCTGCACGACTGCGCACAGGCGCACCTGGACGCCGGTGAGGTCGACCGCGCCATCGATTACGGAGAACACGCCCTCACACGTCACGTGGATAGCCACGACCTCCCCAGTCTCGCTGATACCTGCTGCCTCCTCGCCGAGGCGTACCTACGCAACCAGCGCCACCGCCGCGCGGTGGAATATTCCCGCGAAAGCATCCGGGCCAGTTGGCAGCTCGGCGAACAACACACGCAAGCACGCGCCCTCGAGATCCTGGCCACCGCGCTTCTTCAACTTGGCCACCTTGACGCCGCTCGCGAGGGCTGGGAGCACTCGAGCCTGCTGTACCGAGACATCGGCGATCCGAAGTGGATCGCCATCAACGACCACCTGAAGAGTATGCGAGGATAATTCACAAACGGCCATTTGCTGAGGTCCACGCAAGATCGGGGTCCAAAGAGGACCCCATTGCAGGCATTCAAGATCAACATGGCATGCTGTGATGCAGGGAACACGTCCGAGTCGCACCTCGGTCGCCCTGTAGGTATGTCAACCTCAACCTCCCGTGCAGGGAGTAAGCAAAGTCGTGAGGATATAACTCATATGGAGTTGCACCACCTCCGTCGTGGCCTCAAGCGCTGGGCCGCGGCTGTTGTGGCAGCGGGTGCCCTGATGCTCGGCACGGCTGTCATCGGGTCGCCGGCAGCGACCGCGGCGCCCATCAGCCACCAATGGTTCGGCCAATGCAGCATCGCTGAGTCGTAGACGCCCAACGGAAGAGGCATCTAATGCCCAGCCGGAGTGCTCTACTGCCATGACGAAAGGCCCCGTGCTCCAAGGTGGATTCAAGGGGTTGTCGCAACATGGCGGCTAGTTGCTGCTGGCGGCTAGGAGCCTAGCGAAGCGCTCGGCTGGGGTTTCCCAGCCGAGCGTTTTTCGTGGTCGGGTGTTGAGTTCGGTGGTGACCTGGTCCAGGTGCTCGCGGCCGTAGCGGGCGAGGTCGGTGCCCTTGGGAAAGTACTGGCGCAGCAGGCCGTTGGTGTTCTCGTTCGAGCCGCGCTGCCAGGGGCTGCCCGGGTTGCAGAAGTAGACCGGGATGCCGGTGCTGGTGCTGAAGGCGTGGTGAGCTGCCATTTCAGCGCCCTGGTCCCAGGTCAGCGACCGCCGCAGCTCGGCAGGCAGGGGCGTGATGGTCTCGGCCAGGGCGTCGTTGAACCGCGCTGAGGTGCGGCCTTCGGGCAGGTGGACCAGCTTCACGAACCGGGTGGAGCGCTCGACCAGGGTGCCGATGGCCGACTTGTGGTCCTTGCCGATGATCAGGTCACCCTCCCAGTGACCAGGGACGGCGCGTTCGGCGGCCTCGGCTGGCCGTTCGGTGATCACGACTATCGGGTGTATGTAGCGAGAGATGCGCTGGTTGGCGTGGCGGCGTCGCTTGCGTATGACCCGCCCGGTCCGCAGCACCTTGGCCAGCTCGCGCCAAAGTCCACCGCGGGCCTGCTGGTAAAGCGCTTGATAGATCGTCTCGTGGGTCACACGCATGTCCGGCCGGCCAGGGAAGTCCCGGCGCAGTGTCCAGACGATCTGTTCCGGGCTCAACTTCTTGTCGAGCAGTGCCTGGACCGCCTGGTGCAGGTCTGGGTTGCCCGCGATCTTGCCAGTCTTCGGGCGGGGTCGGCGGGCGTGGGCGCGGGCCTGCGCGGCATGCAGCCGGTAGGCACCACCGGGATGCCGGTTGCGGCGGATCTCACGGCTGATCGTCGACGGGCGCACGCCCCAGCTCGGCCGCGATGGTACGAATCCCTGCTTCTTCCCGCAGCCGGTCAGCGATGTGGACCCGATCCTCTTTCCGCAGGTAGCGAGAAGGGCCTGAAGCCGGAACCTCCTGGTCAGCGGGAGGTCTCGGCTTCAGGCCCTTGCTCGGCGAGTGGTGGCCGTTGCGCCACTTCTTGCCTGTCCGCCGGTTAACCCCGACGATCCGGCACGCTTCCGCGTTGCTCATACCCTGGCGCACAAGATCAAAGTAAGCCTCGCGTTCACGGCCGAGCTTCCTCGGCCCCTGCGGCTTTCGATCCATCCGGATCTCGAACCCCGCACCCCTTTGAGCTGGGGTGTTGCGACAACCCCTAGAACCCAAGCAAGAAGCGGGGCCTTTCGCGCGGAGTTGTCGGGAATTAGCGACGCGATCGTGGCCAGGGTCGATACTGCGGCGCTCGGCATTTAGAGTAGAACCGCGCCGTACACGTCGGTCGAGACCGACCGTCCCGGTCGACCAGGACGCGGCTGTCGACGTAGCGAACGATCGGCGGGCGCGGGCTCATTCCCTTTGGCTCCATTGCGGATCAGCGGCGCGGCGACTGGAAGCGTCGGTCAACGGGTCGGTGTGCTTTGCGCCGCCTTGGATCTCGGAGAACACGACTCGGATACATTGCTACGCAAGGTGCTCTGGGATGTCGAGCTCGGTCATGCATTCCCAGAACCGGGCCTCGCGGACTTTCGCTGCGTCCATGCTCGCGTGGAGGTGGTCGAGGTCAGGTCTGATCACACCGAGCATCCTCGATCAGCTTCGTGCAGAGTTCCAACCTGACACGGAGCACGTCAGAGGGCGGTTCACTTCGTCCTGCCGCGCACGAATTCGTCGAGTAGTTGGGCGAATTCGCCCGCGGAAGCGGGGATGGTTCGTCGGTGATGTTCCAGGCGTCGCCTACCGTGCGGTCGGCCCAGCGCATTCGGGGACGGTCGCGGGGCGGACTATTCTTACTAGGTCCCGTTCCTCGGCCCATACAGGGGAGATGATCATCCCATCTGGCCGGATCCGCTCGCCCAAGAAGTCGGCATCCGGAACAAGACCAGCACAGGATCTTGACACGGGTCCAATCTGAAAACCCGCGCACGGGGATGAACACCCTGCACGATGCATCGGGACTCCCAGCTTCGCGTAGGCCCGTGCGTACGGGGATGTCGCTCGGGTAGCGCTACTCCGGCTCCACTTGTCGCAACCCTGCATACCTTGCCGGCGTGGTGGAGCGCACGGTCGGCCGAAACCAGGAGTGCCTGAGTGCAGCGGTGGACACTTACGCCGGCCCTGGCCCTCCTGCCGATATCGATCAGCAGCACGACCAAGATGATCACGCCACGGTGCCCGGTAGCGCCTGTCCAGCCCGAGGACAGAACGGATCGGATCGCGTCTCGGACGCGGGAGCGCTACGCCGCAATCCATGCCTTGCTCGCCGAAGGCGTGGGCATCAGGGCAATCTCTGCCCGGCTCGGGCTTGCACGAGGGGCCGTGCGCCGCTTCGCCCGCGCCGATGCGGTTGAGGAGTTGTTAACCCGCAACGGCACCGGGCGACGACCGAGCCTGTTGGAGCGGTTCAAGCCCTACCTGCAGCAGCGTTTCAACGACGGGTGCACCAATGTCGCTGTCCTGTTCACCGAGATCAAGGAACGCGGCTACCGTGGTGGCCAAAAGATCGTGCGCGAGTACCTGCGTCCGTTCCGCGAGGCCGGCCGCGTTCCCGAACCGCTTCGCAAGCCGCCCTCGGTTCGGCGGGTCGTGTGCTGGATCATGAGCGATCCGGACAACGTGGAAACGAAGGACCAACGCAGGCTCGACGCCATACTCGCTGCCAATCCACAACTTTCTGCGCTGGCTGGTCACGTCCGTGCCTTCGCCACCATGATGTGCGGCCTCCGCGGCCACGAGCTGGAAGGGTGGATGGCCGCCGTCGACGCCGACGATCAACCGGCCTTGCACTCCTTCGTTGTCGGCCTGCGACGCGACCAGGACGCCGTCAACGCCGGGCTGACCCTGCCCTACAACAGCGGCCCGGTGGAAGGGCACGTCAACCGCATCAAAGTGAGCAAAAGACAGATGTTCGGCAGAGCCAAGCCCGACCTGCTCCGCAAACGCATCCTCCTCAGCGACTGAAGCCCGGGCCAGATTCAGTTGGGTCGGACCGGGGCGCGGTGCCGGGATTGCTCCCGGTCCGTTTCCCCGGTCCGCCCGCCGCACCCGGCGTGCCTGTTTCCAGGCACCGGGCGCTCCACGTGCCTTGGCCGCTGGTCAACCACTGCTGGTTGCCGGGTTAGGGGCCCATGGGGTCAGGATGGTGCTGCGTCGATAGCGGTAGCGGGTCACTGCGACGCTGGATGCGCCGGTGAATACGACCCCGTTGTGGTCGATCTTCCAACCGCCCGGGACGCAGAATCTGTGTCGTAGCTGTTTCCAGCTCAGGCGGGAGTGCTTGCGATAGATCCAGCCGGTCAGCCGACGCCACGCGTGGCTGTCGACATGGCTGAACGCCTGCTTGGACACTCCATATCGGAAGTAGTTCGCCCAGCCCCGCAGCATCCGGTTCAGCGTTGTGATCACCTCAGCCGGTTCCTTGTGCAGGGTTGACCTGTAGGTGTGCGCCGACACCTTCCGCTTGATCGCCTTGACGGCTTTCTTCGACGGGGTGGTATAGACGTAGTGCTTGTCCGTTCCACGTTTCCGCATCCGGCGGATGTGAAAGCCGAGGAAGTCCAAGCCCTCATCGATGTGGACCACGCGGGTCTTCTCCGCGGCCAGACGCAGCCCCAGCGGTGCGAGCACGTCGGCCACTTGCTCCCGCAGCATTTCGGCATGTCGGCGTTGTCCGGAGACCATGACGACAAAGTCATCGCAGTACCGGACCAGCCGCCAGTTACCTTCGCCGTTGCGCTTGCGTTTGCTCCGCTGGTACTCGGTTCTCATCCCCTGCTCCCACTGACGAGCGAAGTGTTCGTCCAGTGTGGATAGTGCGATGTTGGCCAACAGCGGGGAAAGAACGCCGCCTTGCGGGGTCCCGGTCCATGCCTGTTCCCGAACACTGGGCGTCGTCATGACACCGGATTTCAGGAACGCCTTCACCAGCGCCAGCAGCCGCTTATCCCTGATCCTGCGCCGAATCCGGTCCATCAGGGCGACGTGATCGATCTCGTCGAAACACGCCTGGATATCGGCCTCCAGCACCCACCGGTAGTTCCGGGTTTCGGATGCCAGATAATGGATCTCGGCGATCGCGTCCTGCGCACGCCGATTCGGGCGGAACCCATACGAGCACGGCAGAAAGTCCGCCTCGAAAATCGGTTCCAGCACTGCCTTCACAGCAGCCTGCACCACTCGATCAGTCACGGTCGGGATGCCCAGCTTGCGGAGCTTGCCGCTCGCCTTCGGGATCATCACCTGCCTGACCTCGACCGGCCGGAATTCGCCTGACTTCAGCGAATCCCGTACATGGTTCAGGAACTCTGCGACCCCGATGTGGGTCTCGATCCAAGCCACGGTGGCCCGGTCGATTCCCGCGGTCCTCGCCCCGGTGTTGGAGGCCACGCGTTCCCACGCGTGTACCAGAAACGCCGGGTCGTAGACGAGGTTGAACAGGTCTCCAAACCGGCGGGAATCATCATCTCCCGCCCAGCGGTGCAACTTGATCTGCATCCTCCGTACCGCGAAGTGCGCCGAATCAGCATCCGGCCAATTCACGGCGCCGATATTCACCAGCGCGTCTTCGGACATTGCATCCTCTCCTTGACGGACACGCTGCCGCCCTTCCCCATGCGCTCGGGCTTTCCCCGGCTCGGAGTACTACGGCGGCGCCGCCCCACCCTCATCCTTCGGCTGGCATCGCACCTATCCCGGCTCTTTCCTTGTGGCTCAAGGACAATCGAGGAACAAACAAGGGTGGTTCCCACGTTCACTAATGTTCGGTCGACGGGTTAGGCATCCGGCTTTACCCCTGCGGCATCGTCACGGCTACGCCGTAGTCCTTCACCGTGACCTCCCAGCCCAGGCTTTCGATACCCGACCAGGAGTTCCCACCCGAGATGAGAGGTGGGTGCGCACCGCGAACCAGCCCAGATCTACCGGGTTCGAGCTGGCGGCACGTCAAGAGGCGTAACAACACCGGTTCCTCACGTATACCTTCCCGTCTCGCTCACCGCGCCCAGCCCATCCGGCAGTGCTAGACCGACGCGACTTCGTCGAGGCTGCTCCCACCCTCCCCGGCGACCCCCGGCTCAGGCTGCCTCCCGCTTCACCAGGCCGCTACGACGGCCCAGCGATGAAGGTCTTCCACCTCCATCCGATACATCAGCGCCTCGTGGCGCACCGGAAACCGTGCCAGAGCCAGGATTCACCCGACCGCGACAGAAGTCTTTCTACAGTCGGTCGTCAGCATCAAATGCGCGCACGACCGGTCATTGCTGTGGGCAGAGAAGAAGGAATGCGTGTGACTGTGCGGAAGCCGAGGGGGTGGCGTTGAGCGAGCCGGCGGAGCTGACGCTGGATGATGTTTCTGGTGAGGCCGCGGTGCTGCGGGTGTATCGGCAGGTATTCGCGGTACTCGCGCGGGAGGCCAGCGCGATGATCGTGGACCCGTCGACCCTCGACGTCGACGAAGCGATCTTGGACGCTTTCGCCGACGCCGGGGGTGACGGGCTGACCGTGGAACACGCGGTCGCCGCGTGCCGGAGGTGGGAGGCATAGACGGTGACGCGCCGGTTCGAGGTGCCGCGTATCTACGGCGCGATCAGCCGTGTGAACGACCGGCCGAATGAACGTGCACGCCGTCGTCTTGCGCCGGTGGCCCGACGCCACCGCCATCCACGACTGCCTCCCACCAGACACACACCGCGTCATCGTCGACATCGGCAGCAGCGATCGACGGTTCCGTCGGACCTGTGGGAGTTGCGACACCTTGTAGGTGGGATGAGTACCCGAGGGTAAAACCCCTGGCGGTTGACGGTGTTCAGATGTCAACGTGCGGCAGTGGTGCGGTGAGCTGCTGGTTGTGCAGGTTAGCGTGCTGGTTCACTGCAGGGTGAGGCCGCGTTCGGTGGTGTAGGCGCCGTTGATGACGTGGACTTTGAGGTCGGGTTTCCAGCGTGCGACGTGTCGTTGGTGGGAGCCGAGGGGAATGAGCAGGTCGGCGGCCCTGAGGCGTCCGGCGGGCCCGGGAGTGGTCCGAAGTGCGGCGGTGTAGGCGGGGACGTCTTGGCTCCAGATTGCTTCGAGGCCGTCGAAGGCGGCTTGGAAGGCCTCTTCGAGGCCTGAGTGGTTGGCGAAGGGTTGTGTGAAGTCGAGGAATGTGGTGGTGAATTCATCGCGGGCCTGGCGTACCTGTTTGTCCCACGTATCGGCGTAGTCGCTGTCGTAGATGGTGTTCACCCATGTTTGGGTCGCTGCTTCGTCGATGGCGTGGTGGTCGTGGCGGGTGATGATGTTCCACGCTGCTTCCACCAGCGGGGCCGCGTATACGCCGTCGGCGAGGCGTTGGTTGCCGCGGTGGGCCCAGTAGTGTCGGTGTACGACGACGGGTGCGGGGTCGCGGGCGGCGAGGCGGTTGATGCGGCCGAAGCGTTGCAGGAGTGCTTCCAGGGGGGCGCAGGAGGTGTGCAGGAGATCGAAGTCCACGTTGAGTGAGACTTCGACGGTTTGGGTGGCCACGACCAGCCCCGGAGTGTGGGGGCGTCGTGTGCCGTAGCGATGGAGGATCTTGCGTTCGATGGCGGCGCGGTCGCCGGCGCGGAACCGGGAGTGCAGCAGAATCGCAGCGTCGTCACCGAAGAGAGCCCGTGCGATGGGGATAGCTGGTCGAAAAGGGTGATGGCGTGGTCGACGGTGTTGGCGACGACGAGCACGCTGTTCTGGTCAAGCAAGGCTGATTTGATCTCGCGGAGGCAGGCTTCGTCCGTGAGGTGCGTGTCGCGTCGTTGGATGCGGTGTCGTGGGCGCCATTGCCCGGTCTGGTGCGCATCGATTCCCGTCACCGGCCGGTTCAGGGTTTCCCGCAGCAAGGTCACCAGGCGGTCGGGGAGTGTTGCGGAGACGATCCCGATCCTCGCGCCGAGGCGTTCCCACAGCGCCATGCATGCCAGGATCTGGCCGAGCCGGTCGGGTTCGTAGGCGTGGAGTTCGTCGAACACGAACACGCTGTTGGTGCACTCGAGCAGGGTCGCTGATTCCCGGACGCCGCCGAGGACGCCTTTCATCAACTGCCACGGGGTGGCGACACGTGCGGTCTCGCGCCACAGTCGGCTGGCTTCCGCAGCGGCGACTGCGCATTTCGCAGCAGGCACGCTGTCGCGGTCATCCTGCCGTTCCAGGTGGTAGATAGCGGCTTTGGAGTGCAGGACCCCGACCGGCGAGTTGAGGTCGTCGCGGAGCCGGTCGGCCATCGCATTCGATGCGGCGAGAAACGGGGGCGTCCACATCAGACGCCCCACACCCCCGCGCTGCCGGGTGATGGCGTCGGCGGCTGATTGCCCCCACAGCAGGGCCGCTTCGGTTTTCCCGCTGCCGGTGGGGGCGCGCAGCACGAGATGCCCGTCGACGTCTGCGGCGCGTTTCTGGTGCTCTCGCAGACTGATCCGTTGTTCGAGGCGTTCGCGGAAGCCCTCGAGTGGGGCGTGGGTGTCGAGGTGCCCGTGGGCGGAGGCGACGTGGTCTGCCAGCGTGACCGCACCTTGCAGCAGCATCGCGTGCAGCCCGGTGTCGGGGTCCTGGTCGTCGTCCCAGTCGGTGAGCCTTTCGAGTCGCGCCGACTTCCACGTCGGCCTGTTGTGGAATCCCAGCACGATCACGCCCTACACGGACACATTCCGCGCGTACAACGGGGAGTTCTGGCATAACCTAGCATCACTGGCCTTCGACGTCGACGGCGTGCTGCTGCGGACGGCGTCAATATCACGGCAACCCGTTCGGCCGCGAGAAGCGCATCGACGAGGCCGAACGAGTGGTGTCCGCACTGACTAGGCCCTACGGACAGTTCCCGCTCGGGATCGTCGGAGTGGACTGGAACAGCGTGTCCGATGACCGAGTCCCAGGTGCCGACGGATCATGGCAGCACTACCACCCCGACCCTTACGCCGATCACCCCTGGGTAGAACCCTTCATCTACCAGTGCCTCTGGGACATCGACGACGCCACCGACCTGCCGACGAAGTGGCGGGCCGACCGCCGCCCCGGAACCACACTGTGGAGCGCAGGACTCCGTGACACCGCCGCCCTGGTCAACAAACCCTGGCACCGCACCGTCGGACACTTCGGCCATGCGGACATGGGCGATCGGGCCATCGACGGCCACCGCGTCACCCCAGCGCTGGTACCGGCCGTGGTCGATCACGAGGTCATTGAGAACGATCAGACCCGCGCCGCCAGTGACCATCTGCCAGTCGTGACGGCGTTGGATCTCGACCGACTCCGCCAGGAATGAGAACAGAGGTGGGGCCTGGTTCGCGCGCCGGAGCCCACCCTGTTCACATCTGGTGGGCGGACCAGAAGTCTTCATCGAGCGCGATCACCGGAGCATTCAGCTTTCCTCTGGTAGCGCGTCGGATCGCGGCGCTCCAGCAGGGCCTGCTCGGCGTCATCACTCCATTCCCGCAGCGCCGAGTCCTCGCCGGAGACCTGCCGAACATGATCAAAACGCCACGCGCAGGACCGTCACAGAGGATTCCGCGCTGCACCCCAGACCAAAAGAAATACCGCAGGTCCGGCGTGTGATCCTGCGGTCTTGGAGGCAAGCCGCCTAAGGGAATCGGCCCCTTGACCTACGCATTACGAGTGTCTTTCCGGCCTCATAGCCTCTTGACACGCCGTGTAGCGTGGTGGCTCCGCCGCAGGTCAAAAGCTGTCTAGCCCGATTGGCAGATAGCGTCGTATAGCGCGGCGTGGGGCAGGCTGCTCCATATCTTCCCCACGCCGCAGGCCACTGTGGACGATCAGCTCCGGCTATCCTTCGCCGGAGCAGTACCCTGCGGTGTTATGACACTCCGTGATCATCGGCTGTGGCCTCCTCACTGCTCCCGCCGTCGGTGTCATCCGCCGTGTTCTGCGCGTCGTCGACCGGGACGACGTAACCCCAGGCGCCTTCCTTGCCTTCGATGCGCCCGTCTTCGTCGGATTCGGGAGCTTTTGCGGACCATCCCTCTGGCCACGCGGTCATAAACCCTGCAGGCCACCGAACTCTCACATTTTCGAAATCTAAGCCTGCCGCAAACGAAACACCAGAAAAGCGTGCACTTCGTCCGAAATTCATGTCTTCCCACAATGCCAGATTGCCAAAACGAGCCCTCTCGAAGGAGACGTCTTTTTCAAAATGAGTCTCAATAAAGAATACTGCATCTTCAAAGTGTGCACCCCTAAACGAGGCTGATTCTTTAAAGTGTGCACCCCAGAAGCTGACATGTCCCACAAATCGGGTATTCTGAAATTGGGCAGCCTGAACATGGCAACCAAAAAGGCTCAAGCTATCAAGCACTGCGCCGGATAGATCGATTCCGATGTCATCCCAGAAGTCTTTACTTGGCTCGCCGGTGGAGCCGTCAGAAAATGGACGTAAATGCCTCACGAGGATGTTCTGCGCTGAATTGCGAACCTCAATCTCTTCGCTTGCCTCTTTCGTGTCGGCCTTAGCTGACTCGTCAATATCGCCGGGATGCGCGAAGGGCATTCGCAGATAGGAGCAGATCACGTTAACAATGGCCTGCCGATGTTGTTTATGATTCTGCGCGAGTCGTTCCAGCTGATACAGCGCGTTGAGTCGCACCGCCGCCTTGTCGCTGCCCAGCTGTTCACCAGCTTTGGCTTGCAGTTCGCTGATCCTCTTTTCCTCTGCATCGTACCGGGTGTCCTCGTTCGCTTTCCGCGCAATCTCGTTGGCTTCCTCGGTAGACCTCTGCCTCCGCGCATGCAACAACAACGCGGCAGCCCCACCGGTTCCCACGCCCAACGTTCCCGCGGTACGGATGATGTCGAGGGCTTCCTTGGATCCGGGTGGCGGGTAGATCGCGAACAGCAAGACACCCGAACCGATGGTGACGAGCAGGATGATTGCGGCAGCGATCCAGATGGTGGGCCAGCCCAGGACTTTTCGGGCGCCGTCAGGTGCATCGTGCGACATGTCGGCAGATGATGGCAGCCGGCGCCCGCTGGCATGAGGACTTCAGTGCAGTTCGCCACGAAAAGAGGAGTCCCACGCGCTAGACGTGAGACTCCTCGTGGGCTCCCGATGAACGGATAGAATGTCCCGGAGGTTGCCGCCTTTGGGCGGAGAGCTCGGTTGCAGTCTAGCTCTGCCGAGAATGGTTCTAGTTTCGGGCTATTTTTCTTGGAATTGCACGAAGAATAGTTGCGCGCGTGCCCATCACCCGAGCGCTCCACCCGTCGGGCGGCGCGTCGACGCTGCGTTGCTGGTGATCATGGCCGGGCAGAGCACATACTGAATGTGTGTTCGAAGGCGTTCATCGGATGTTGGCTCGCCGCATCAGCCCACCGCGGCCGGTCTGGATCAATGTGGATGCCTTGGTGTCGCACAACCGGGGCCGGGGGCCGGGTGCCGACAAGGTGCCGATGGTCGTCCATGCCCGGGGGGTGGAGCTCGACCGCTTGGTGGCGGGCATGCAGCTCGCGTGGCTGCGCTCCGATCGCGGGCAGTGGCTGGGCGTGGTCACCTTCTCCGTTCCGACCGCTGTCGGCAACCTGCCGGTTCAGCAGCTCGTTCCGTCGACGGCGTTCCGTCCACGAAGACCGGAGACGAAGCGCGGTGCGGCTGGTTCGGGATCATCCTGAGCCCGTGGTCGAGCTGGTCACCTTCCCGGCGGAGCAGCCTGCGGGCCTGGCCGTGGTCGAGATCCGCGAGCACGGCGTGATCGTGGGCGACGCCGACTACCGCGTCTGCCGCATCTGCCGCTTGGGCGTCGTTGAGCACGTTCGCGTCGATCCGCCGTTTCGCCGGCTCGGGCTGGCGACGCAGGCGATCACCAAGGTACTGGCCGACTGGTCCGGCTACCGCTGGAGCACGTCACCGATCAACGGGCACGGAGCGCTCTGCTTCTGGAAGTCGTTGGACTGGCCCGAGCCCGAGACGCTCGGTTCGCCCGTCGAGTGCGCCCACATGCGACATGCCGACGAATGGACGCCATAAGCCTTCACTGACCAGGCCTTTCGTCGCCAGGTCGCCCTACTGATCGAACCCGCTGGCGAGTCTCGCTACACTCGGCACCGGGCAAACGCTGTCCTTTTCCGAGTCACCTAGCTTCCACGCGGCTGGTGGCGACGAGGAAAGAAGATGTCGCAGATGTCGGCGCCAGGTACCCGACCTCATGCGGGGTGGCGTGGGCTCTGCGGAGGCGATCATGGGTGACCCAGATCCCAAACGTCGTGTGAACAAGGCACGGAAGCGCGCCGCGAAGAAGTACATGGCCGAGCACGGCTGCTCTTACCAGCACGCGGTCCAGGCCGTGGACGCCCTCAGGAACACAAAACCCGTTTCAAGTCATCTTATAGGACTCAGAAGAAACGGAAAGTCTCAATTTTTCGTGAATGTTTTCACGAAAGCGGTGCAATCTAATCAGCGCCCCCTTTTCCTGGTTTCAGAATGCGGTTCAGCAAAATCCGCGTCGGACTTCCTGAAAGACTGCAGTGTTGCATTTCTTGATCCAGCGGATTCTCGCGAAATCTCATACCCCATGCTGCACTTAACGCAAAGCATGGGTCGACTAAACCGACATCGACATGCCTCTACCGTGCGGCAGCACACAGGCGGGACCTCATCGTGATCCCGGGCTCAGTATCTGCGATCTCAGGTGCGGCCGGCATCACGGTATCTATCTATGTTGCACTGATCGCTCTAGCTTCAACAGTCGCAATCTTCACCAAGCAACCCGCACGCCGTAAGGCAGCTTTGGATGTTCTCTTCGTCCTGATGTGGCGTCGACACCCGAAATGACATCGCGAACCTGTGGGGTTCCAGAAATCGGCTCCCCATGCCTGAGCTGCGACGTTAAGCTATGCGCTCGTACTCGTTGATCAAGCCGCCAAGCACCGGTCGACGTTTGATTCGCGCACTGCTGAAGTCTGCGACGGGGTAACTCGGCCGTGGTGGCCGAAGTTCGCGTGCACGGTGCGGCCGGCGCCCGTTGTAGTGCCGGACGTAGTCTGCGAGCGTCGCACGCAGGTGGCGTTCACCAAAGATCAACAGGCGGTCGGTGAGTTCGGCTCGGACAGTGTGCACGAACCGGTCAGCAAAACAGTTCGCCCGCGGGCAGCGCGGGGGAGTCTTGACTACGCGGATGCCTACATCGGCAAGGACCGCATCGAACGACGTGGTGAACTGACCGGCCCGATCCCGGACGACGAACCGGAATTCGGTGACGCCATCGCCGAGGTCCATCTGCAGGTTGCGGACCTGCTGAGCGGTCCACGCCCCGTCCGGGTTCGTGGTCGTGCCCAGCAGGTGTGCGTACCGGCTGCCGACCTCCGGCACGAAGAACACGTAGACCCGTTTGAGGGTGGCCGCGCAGTCCACGTGAAAGAAGTCGCACGCCAGCATGGTCGAGGCCTGCATGCGCAGGAACTGCCGCCAGGTCGTATCAGTGTGTCGGAGTGGCGCTGGAGGGATGCGCAATCGCTTGAGAACGCGGCGGATCGTCGAGGCGCCCACTTGATAGCCGAGCTTGAGTAGCTCACCCTGGATCCTCTGGTATCCCCAGGTGTGATTCTCCTTGGCCATGCGCTCGATCAACACGGCGACATCGTCATCGACGGGCGGACGGCCGATGCGGTGTGTGTGTCCACTTCCTGGCAAGCAGGCGACGATGCCAGCGCAGGACCGTGCCTGGCGTGACCAGCGGGTTCGCCCGCAGCGCCTTCGGCAACAGCCGTATTGGCGCGGCGAAGACCGCCCGGTCGGCCCAGTCCATCCGGGGTTTCGGGTTGGTTCTGCGCAGCACGGCCACCTGGTGACGCAGCACCAGCAGTTCGACGTCCTTCGACGCCGACGAGCGGCCTAGCAACGCCAGCCAGCCCGCAAGCCGTATGAAGATCAGATAGACCAGACGCAGGGACACGGTTCGCGATCATGCCCTGCCCGGCGAGCGCAGCGATAGTCGTAGGTCGGACACGCGGGCCAACTTCTGGAACCCCACAGGCGTGTCGCCTAGCGGCTGCGACTTCGTTGTGGTCCATTACACAGTTTGTGCTTATGTCGGAGTACGGTTGGGCGCTCGACGGTTCGGTGGCTTGCCGGTCCGACCACCTACCTCGACGCGGCAAGTGTCCGATCGACTTGGTGATCTTGGGTTCGGGGCGAGTCTGGGAGCTGGGGAAACGGTCCTGGGGAGTCGAGTCGTGACGGCCGAATCAAGCTCCGTAGGTTGTGCTGCGTCGTTAGGCCGAAAGGTCACGGTATAGGAAGAACGTGTCGACTACTGTCGGTCCTCTCCGACAGGATGGGATCACACCACCGAGCAGAAGGATCTACCTCTCGTGACCATCACGCAGCAGGGCCTGGAGGCACGCCTCTGGCAGGCCGCTAACGCACTTCGCGGACCGGTCGATCCTGCCGACTTCAAGACTTACGTCTTCCCCATGCTGTTCTGGAAGTGGATCAGCGACACCTGGGTCTACGAGCACGACGAGGCGCTCAATGAATACGGCGACGAGCTCAACGACGAGATCGAGGCCGACTACCACCGCTTCGAGATGCCTGAAGGCACGCTCTGGAGCGAGGTGACCACGAATGTCACCAAGCTGGGCGCCGAGATCGCGACAGCCTTCCAGCGCATCGAGAAGGCCAACTTCCGCTCGCTTGCAGGAGTCTTCGGTGACGCGGCTTGGGGCAACGAGGAACGCATTCCGGAGTCGGCTCTCCTCGGCCTCATCGACGCGTTCAACGAGATTCGTCTCGACCCCTCAACCGTCTCCCACGACCTGCTCGGTGCGGGCTACGAGTACCTGCTGAAGAATTTCGCGGATGAGTCCGGCAAGAAGGCTGGCGAGTTCTTCACGCCGCGCGAGGTAGTCAACCTGATCGTTGGCGTCCTCCGGCCGGAGCCAGGCGAGTCGGTCCATGACCCGACTTGCGGATCGGGCGGCATGCTCGTGGCGACCATCAATCAGGTTCGAGAGCAGGGCAAGGATCATCGGACGCTCCGGGTTTATGGTCAGGAGGTCAATCTGACGACCGCCTCGATCGCTCGCATGAATCTTTTCCTGCACGAGATCGAGGACTTCGACATCAAGCGCGGCGACACGCTGCGCGCTCCAGCGTTCAAGGACGCGAATGGCACGATGCGTCAGTTCGACACTGTCATCGCCAATCCGCCGTTCTCGCTGACCGACTGGGGTGCCGACCGCTGGGCCAAGGACCCACGTGCCGTCGGCGGCGTCCCGCCCGCCAAGAACGGCGACTACGCCTTCATCCAGCACATGATCTCATCGATGAAGCCCGGCTCCGGTCGCGTCGGCGTCGTCATGCCCCACGGCGTCCTGTTCCGAGGCAAAGCCGAGGCAGAGATCCGGCAGCACCTCCTTGAGAAGGACCTGCTCGATGCGGTCATCGGCCTGCCGCCCAAACTCTTCTACTCGACGGACATCCCCGCCTGCATCCTTGTCTTCCGTAACCAGAAGGCCGAAGACCGGAAGGACCATGTCCTCTTCGTGGACGGCTCGGCACGGTTTGTGAAGGGCAAGAACCAGAACCGGATGACCGATGAGGACATCAAAGTCCTCATCAATGCCTACGAGACCGGCGAGGACCAGGACGGCGAAGGCGGAGCGAACGTCCGGCTTGTGCCGATCGGAGAGATCGAGGACAACGGCTTCGACCTCAACATCGGTAAGTACATCAGGGTCGCAGCCGAAGAAACCGCGGACCTCGGCACGGCTCTTGTGGCGTACGCCGACGCTCGGCAGAAGCGACTAGAGGCCGAGGCGGCGATGTTCGAGCGGCTCACTGCGGCTGGGATCGACCTGAGCATGTTCGAGGTGCCCGGTGAGTGAGTGGGGCGAGGTGACTCTCGGAGATCTCATGGCGCTCGACGTCAACGCAGTGGAGGTTGATCCCGCACAGTCCTATGACATCGTTGGGGTGCTGAATCGTGGCCGTGGTCTGCTCTACCGCGAGCGTATGGCGGGCTCCGAGACCGCATACAAGAAGCTGAATCGAGTCGGCCCGGACCAAGTCGTCTACAGTCGCCTGAAGGCTTTCGAGGGCGCGATCACCGTCGCACCCGGCGGACTCCACAAGGTCTACGCGTCGCATGAATTCCCGACGTTCACCTGCGGGCCATCGCTGCTGCCGGGCTACTTCCGTCTTCTGACGACGACGAAGCGTCTCTGGGACACGTTGCAGAACCTGTCGACGGGGATGGGCGGACGGCGTGAGCGCGTGAAGCCAAACGACTTCCTGACAATCAACATCGCCCTACCGTCCCTTCCTGAGCAGCGCCGCATCATCGACGTCATGGTGGCCGTGGACGCGCAGATCGAGGCCAAGAGTGAGGAAGCGGGTCGGCTGGCAGCGTCTGGTGTTGCGCTCCGTTCCACGGCCTTCGGCGCGTTGGAGGCTCGAACTGTTCCGGCGGGCGAGAAGTTCAACATGCTTCTGGGACGCCAAAAGTCTGCTCGGCAGTCCACGGGCGAGCAAGTCAGGCCGTACATCCGCGCCGCGAATATCGGTGTCGGTGTGCTTGCGCTCGGGGATGTGCAGGAGATGAATTTCGAGCCACGCGAGCAGGCGAAGTACGCGCTACGACCTGACGACATCGTCCTTGTGGAGGGCGGATCGCTCGGTCAGGCGGCGCGCTGGAACGGAGAGATCGACGGCTTCGTTGGCTTCGACAAGCACGTGATCCGGCTGCGAGCACGTGACGGTGTCTCAACCTCCGAGTTCGCGTTGCAATGGTGTCACTGGGCTCGCGAAGTGGGCGCCTTTGAAGCGCAGGCAACCGGCATCACAATCAAGGCACTTGGCTTCGGCCGGGCAAGCGCCATGCCAGTGCCCGACCTTTCAGTCGAAGAGCAGGAACGCCTCACCGCCCCGTTAGCGGCAGTGGAGGCCGCGCGAACGCAGTTGGGTGACGAACTCGCCCATCTTCGCTCGTTCCGCTCCGCCCTCCTGACCGCCCTCCTGAGCCAGGAGATCGAGATTCCCGAGTCCTACGACGCGCTTCTGGAGGCGGTGTCCTGATATGGGCTTCACCGAGGCAAGCACGATCCAGACGTCGCTGCTGGAATGGGCGGAGGACGCGGGCTGGGAGCATTTCCCAGGTGCCGACCTGCCTCGGGATGAGCATGACGTCGTCATCGAGTCCTGGGCTCGTGAGGCTCTCCTCACCTTGAATCCGGATCTCGTCGATGACCCAGAGTCGGCCGACATGGTCCTGTTCGAGATCAACCAGGCGATCCTCGACGCACAGAACGGGCTTGTGGCGGCCAACGAGCGGCTCACTGTCATGTTGCGCGGTGATTACTCGTTCGTGACGGTCGACGGCAAGCATGTGCCGCGGCGGCTCATCGACTTCGAGGACCTCGATAACAACCGGCTGGTAGTTGCCGACGAGGTCACCATCACGGGGGCGGTGAAGCCGCGGCGCATGGACGTCGTCTACTACGTCAACGGCTTCCCACTCGTCGTGGTCGAGACGAAGACCCCGGTGAAGAAGCAGGTGTCGTGGGTCAACGCAGCGAAGGACCTCTACAGCACTTACGAGGCCGAGTACCCGCAGTTCTTCGCCACCAACGTCTTCAATGTCGCCACCGAAGGCCTTGACTTCCGCATGGCTCCTATCCGGTCCTACCCGGATCCGGACTCGGAAATCTGGGCGAAGTGGGGCTCAACCACGGACGACCCGAAGCTGACCGGGCCGGCCCGGGTCGAGCGCGCCGCTCGGCTGCTGCTCACGCCGCAGGTGATTTTTCCGATCCTGAAGGACTTCGCGATGTACCGGCACGCCCGGGATGCCTCCGAACAGGACGTGAAGTTCTTGCCGAGGTACCCGCAGTTCGAGGCCACCCTGGCGATCCACGCGAAGGTCCTTGCCGGCGGCCCCGGTGGGCTGATCTGGCATCATCAAGGCTCTGGGAAGACCGAATTGATGGCGTTCACCGCCTCGCGGCTCCTGCGTGATCGGAAGGTTGGCTCGCCGACCGTCATAGTGATCGCTGATCGGAAGGACCTCGTCCGGCAGACGGCAGAGATGTTCGAGACGGCCGGGATGCCACGCATGTCGGTGCCGGAGAACAAGCGGGAACTCTGGAAGATCCTGAAACGAGACGAGCCCGGGATCGTCATTACGACCGTCCACAAGTTCGCGGAGGCCGGTCACCTCAACGACCGGTCGAACGTCATCGTGCTGGTGGACGAGGCCCACCGCACCCAGGAGGGCAAGTTCGGCAAGGCCTGGCGCGCGGCCGTCCCGAACGCGAAGTTCTTCGGCGCGACCGGCACAGCGATCGAGGACAAAGATCGGTCCACCTTCAAGTTGTTCGGTGACCCGGACGACCCCGACCTCATCATGAGTCGCTACACGATGGAGCACTCCGTCGTCGACGGGTTCACCAAGCCGGTGATCGTCGAGGGGCGCTCCGTGGGCTTCGACCTGAAGAAGGAAGACCTGGACGAGGCGTTCGACGAACTGGCGGAGCAGGAAGACTTGGACGAGGGCGAGAAGGCCTACCTCTCTGGTAAGGCCTCCCACGCCGAGACCGTCCTCTCCAACCCGGAGCGGATTGCGGCCATCTGCGCCGACATCGTCGAGCACTACCTGAAGTACGTCGCGCCGCTCGGTCAGAAGGCCCAGGTAGTCGCCTACAACCAGCGGCTCGTTGTCGCCTATGCGAAGGCCATCGAGTCGGAGTTGAAGCGTCGCGGCGCGGTCACTCGGATGCCCGACGGACAGGAACGTGAGGTCGGCGTCGTGATGCACGTCGTCGACTCCAAGAACACCCCCGCGGAGTTGAAGCAGCACCTGCTTACCGATGAGCAGGAGGAGAAGCTGAAGCGACGCTTTAAGAAGGTCGACGACCCGCTTTGCTTCGTCGTTGTCACCGCGAAGTGGATGACCGGTTTCAACGCTCCCATCGAGGGCGTGCTGTACCTCGACAAGCCGCTGAAGGCGGCGAACCTGTTCCAGACGATCACCCGGCCCAACCGCCCGTGGAAGAACCCCCTCACCGGGCAGCGGAAGGACTATGGCCGCGTCGTCGACTACATCGGCCTGGCCAAGGCGATCGGCGAATCGCTGGTCGGCCCAAAACCGAAGTCCGGCGAGCCGGATGAACTCCATGTCGTCGACGTCTCGCAGTTGGTCGCCAAGTTCATGGGCGACTTGACCAAGCTCGACGCGATGTTCACGGGCATCGACAAGACCGACTCCGGCTTCGCCTCCCTGGCGGAGGCGCACGAGCGGATTAAGGAGGGCACTCCGCAGCGTGACGCGTTCGTCGAGGGATTCGTCTCGATCCAGACGATATGGGAGTTCCTCGACCCGAACCCGATGCTGGCCCCGTTCAAGGGCGCCTACTACTGGTTGGCGAAGGTGTATGAGTCGATCCGTCCTAAGGACGTGTCCAAGGCGTTCCTGTGGGAGCGGCTCGGTACGAAGACCCGGAACCTCATCCACGGTCACATGAGCAACGTGACCGTACGTGCGAACCCGACTAAGAACGTCACGCTCGACGCGGCCGGCCTCGAACTGATCAAGAAGATCGCCGAGGAGTTGAAGGTTCCCGACATCGAGTCGCAGGACACGAAGCCGGGCGGCGTCTACCAGGAAGTCCTGGACAGCATTGAGAGCCGTCTGAAGCGCCGCCTGGAAGAGTCCGACAGCCCGGTCTACCAAAGCCTCGCCACACGCATCGAGAAGTTACGTGAGAAGGCGATCACCAGCGTCGCGGAGTCCCTCGCGTTCCTCGAACAGGCGTTGCAGATCGCTCAGGACGTTGTCGCGGCCGACCGGGCGGCTGAGGAGGGCCGCCTGGAGGAATTGGAGCCACTCGCCGACCCGAAGCGCGGCGCGCTCACACAGATCGTCGAGGAGAACACCCCTCCGGGCCTCCACAAGATCGTGCCGGACATCGTCTTCAGGATCGATTCGATCGTCCTCAAGGTCGCCTATACCGGATGGACCGAGAGCGACGCCGGAGACAAGAAAGTCCGCAAGGAACTGCGGGCCGCCTTGAAGAACTTCGGACTCCCCGTGACGGGCGAGTTGTTCGACAAAACGTACGAGTACGTTCGGGAGAACTACTGACCGCGCTGGCGCGAGCGGGAACGTGAACAGGCCAACCTTGCGCGCTGCTGCGGCAGTCAACGGTCCTGGCGGGTCTGGCTGGCCGTGGCTCGGGAGTCTGGTCGCCGATGTCGCGGTGGGAGCGGCAACTTGGGAGGATATTGGGAGGATCGATGCGCGGTGAACTGCATCGAACCGCATTGAACCGTTCACAACGGAACCACCCCGACCTGCGGGTTCTCTGTTTTCGCAGGTCGGGGCGATGCAGGGCGCTACCTTTTTTTTTTGACACGGTAGAGGTCACTGGTTCAATCCCAGTATCGCGCACCATCTATATACGCAGCTCACAGCCCCTACGGTGGTCATCACCGGCAGGGGCTGTGTTGCGTATGAGGTCTCGCGACGGTGACATGACTGTGGCGTACGCACCGATTTGGACATGACGTGTTGTCGATGACGGCGGTCCTGGAGTGACGCTGTGGTCGCGCGGTGCCCGATGATCGCTTGGGTGAGGGCATGACCTGCGGTTTTGTTTGCCGTAGGTCTGTATTCACCGGGGCAGTGCGGGGCTTGAGGGCGGGGCGTCACTTGGTGCAGAAGTGATCGTTTGACCGTGAGCTGACCAGTTGGCGCGCCACCGGGTACGGCTGCCTCGTGGTTGCGATCTCGCTGTCGGTTCGAAATTGCGTGGTTCTGTCACTTGTCTTTCGGCGTTGCATTTGTCGGCTACATCGCTCTCGCCGCGGTCTCGATGACGCTGGTGACGAGGTCGATGGTCGCTGGGTGGTGTGGTGCACCGAGCACCTCTGCTGGGCTCCCGGTCTCCCCGAGTTGGCCTCCCGACATGACGAGCACCTGATCGGCGTGTTTGGCGACCAGGTTTACGTCGTGGGTGATGAGCAGGATTGAGAGGTCGAGCTCGCTGCGCAGGATGTCGAGCAGATCCATTACTGCGGCTTCGGTGGATGTGTCGATACACGGTGCGGGCAATGTGGTTCGAACGGCGACGAGCTACCTTCGGCATTCGCCGCAGAGTCCGTTGATTTCTACTGTGAGCTGCGGGTTGAGGAAGCCGTGCTCTGCAGCGATGCGGTTTGCCCACTCCTCGACGAAGGTCATGGGAACGAACTTCTGCCGATGGCAGTCGTGGCCGGCGACCACGAAGGCGTGCAAGGCGCGGTAGACGGTGGTTGCGCCGACCTGGTGGCCTGCTGCCCGCATGGCGTGGTGCAGCTCTTGGGCACTGGTGAGCCCGTTGATGTCCGCCAGGGCGCGAAGGATGATGCGCCGCTGCCGGGTTTCGTGGCGGTTGGCTGAGTTGTTCATGGGCGGCTCCACCTGAACGGGCAACCGCTGCCCGGTTTTTCTTGAAAAGCTCGGCGGGTGAGTGCGGTGGAGAGGTGCAGGGGTGGAAACGCCTCTCCACCGCGTTCGCGGGTTCGGGTGGCCGACCGGGCCCGCGAGTCAGGTGACGGTCAGGGCGTCGATACGTCCGGAGCGTCGTGCGATGTAAGCGGTCGGGGCGACGGTGAGAGAGCCGCGACTGGTGGTGATCGCGGTGACTGGGTCTTCGTCGCGGACGCCGCCGGTGGGGCGGAGTTCGTCTCCCGGTTTCGTAGCACCGGGGATCCGCCACACCAGCACGTTGCCGTCTTGGTCGCCGCTGATGAGGGTCTGCCGGTGGCCTGGTGCCCAGGCGAAGGCGGACACGGCGGCTTGATGCCCGGTGAGGACCATGCCGGCGCGGCCGGTGGGTCCGGGGCCGGAGAAGTCCCAGCAGGTGAGGACTTCGGCTGATTCGCAGGCCATCCAGCGGCCGCCGTCCTCGAAGGCCAGGTGTGAGATGGTGGCAGGGAAGTCGGACATCTGGAAGTCCGATGCGTCGTCGATTTTCCAGCCGTGCAGGGTGGCGTCCTGGCTGCCGCCGACCACCCAGCGGCCGTTCGGCGCGGCGGCCAGCCCCGAAATGGCGCCCGGTGCCTCCAAAGTGTTGGTGATCCGGTCGGTCTCGGGTTCGAAGATGGTCACGCCTTGGTAGGACGACGCTGCTACGCGCCGTTGCCCCCGTGGCCAGAGCACGTTGGTGACGGTGCTGGACAGCGGGGCGGAGCTCCAGCGGGTCGCGCCATCGCGGTCCAGGATCCGCACCCTTCTGCCGTCGGCGACTGCCAGGTACTTGGATTTCTTGTCCCACGCCGCCGAGGCCGACCATCCGGCTGCCTCGCTGCGCAGCAGCTCGCCGTCGGTGGCGTTCCAGAGTCGTCGGCTTGCCACGCCCAGTGCGGCGATCCGGGTGCCGTCCGGGCTTGCGGCGACGGTTAGCAAGGCGTCGTCGAGATCCCGTTCGTAGTGCGGGGAGCCGTCCGGGTCGATGACGTGCACCGCACCTTCGGATCCGCCGACCACCACGGCACCAGGGTGCCTGTTTCCTGCGGGCAGGACGTTGAGGGCGACGACGGGTTCGCCCGTGTCGGCCTGCCAGCGGGGCTGCAGTGAGTTGTTCTCGAGGGTTTTCACGCTGTGGCCTCCGCGGTCGCCGGTTCCAGGCAGGCGCGGAATTCGCGCTCGAGTTGGTCGCGGTCGAGGTTGCGGCCGATGAACACCATTTTGTTCCGCCGTGGCTCGTCGTCGCGCCAGGGTGCGCCGAGGTCGCCGTCGTGGAGCATGTGCACGCCCTGGAAGACGTAGCGCTGGTCGGTTCCGGCGAGGTTGAGGATTCCCTTGCTGCGGAACACGTCGGTGCCACGTTCGCCGAGCAGCGTGCCGAGCCATTTGTTGAGGCGTTCGACGTTGACCGCGCCGTCGGTCTCGATGCCGACGCTGGTCACGGTGAGGTCGTGCTGGTGGTCGGTGTCGTCGAGAAACTCCGGTTCCTCGGCCAGGATTGCGTCCAGGTCGAACGCCCGCACGTCGAGGATCTCGTCGAGGTCGACGTCGCCGCGCTGGGTGGGCAGGATCCGCACGCCGGCGTTGATGCGGTGGATGCGCCGCCGGACCCGCGATCTCGTCCGCGTCGACCAGGTCGGTCTTGTTGAGCACCACGCGGTCGGCGAAAGCGAGCTGCTCGACGGCCTCGTTCTCGGTGCCTTCGGGTTTGTCGTCGTCGAGCTGCTGGATGATGTGCTTGGCGTCGACGACGGTCACGATCGCGTCCAGGCGCAGCTGGGCGCGCAGGGTGTCGTCGACGAAGAAGGTCTGCGCGACCGGGGCGGGGTCGGCGAGGCCGGTGGTCTCGATGAGGATGGCGTCGAATCGGTCTTTGCGCTTGAGCAGCGCGCCGAGGATGCGGATCAGGTCGCCGCGGACGGTGCAGCAGATGCAGCCGTTGTTCATCTCGAAGACTTCTTCTTCGGCGTCGAGCACCAGGCCGTCGTCGATGCCGACCTCGCCGAACTCGTTCTCGATCACGGCGATGCGCATGCCGTGGTTCTCGGTGAGGATCCGGTTGAGCAGGGTGGTCTTGCCTGATCCGAGGAATCCGGTCAGCACCGTCACCGACACCCGGTTGTCGGTTTCGCTCATCGCGATGCGTTCTCCCCTTCAGGTCGGTTGGTCAGGAGCGCCTGGACGGCCTCGTCGTCCACTTCGGACACTCGGGCGTGGATCGTCCAGCGCCGCGGTGGCTCGTCGAGCACGGCGATCTTCGTCTCGATCGGCAGGCATCCGGGCTCGGCGCAAGCGAGTTCCTGCACCGTCACGGCCGCGTTGACGGGCAAGCTGAGGGTGGCGCGCGCCAGTTCGGCGATCTCGCCCGCGCGGTCGGCGCGGCCGGGGTCGGGACGGTTCGACCGGCCGAGCAGGCGGCTCAACGCTTCGTTCATCGCACCTCGCAGACGTCAGGACTCCTGACCTAGATGATAACGACAATCATTTTCGAATATGCTCCTGGGGATTCGTGACTTCCAGGGGAGGAACTTGATGACGTGCAGTGCAGGCCGCAGGTCCGGGGTGGCTGTGGCCGCCGCAGGGCTCGGCGCGGTGGCTCTGGTGGTGGCCGGATGTGGTTCGGTCCGGTCGGAACCTCGTGCGGGTGAGGGCAGGATTGAGGTCGTGACCTCGACAAACGTCTGGGGGAGTGTTGTGCAGGAGATCGGCGGCGACGCCGTCGACGTGCGTCCGTTGATCAGCAACCCGGTCGTCAACCCGCACACCTACGAAAGCGTCCCGGAGGACGCGGCCAAGATCGCCGAAGCAGATCTGGTGGTGTTCAACGGAGGCGGCTACGACGAGTTCGTCGAGAAGGTCTTGGCTGCTGCGCCGCGGGCCAAGCCGACGGTCGAAGCTTCTGCGCTCGCCGACGAGTCGCAGCAGCACGTGCCGGAGCCCCAGGCGGTCGAGGGGCACGGCCATTCCCACGACCACTCGGTCAACGAGCACTTCTGGTACGACTTCCACGCCGTCGACGCAGTTGCCGACCGGATCGCAGCCGACCTTGGCGAGCTGCATCCCGCGAGGGCGCAGGAATTCGTCGCCAATGCGGAGCGGTTCCGCGCGGGTGTCGGGCGGCTTGCGGATCAGGCGCGGCAGATCGCGGCGGCGCGACCGGGTGCCGAGGTGGTGGCGACCGAGCCCGTCGCGTTCTACCTGCTCGAGGAGTCCGGGCTCAGCGACATCACGCCGGACAGCTTCGTCGATGCGGTGGAGGCCGGCAATGATCCGCCTGTCGCTGCTGTCGCGGAGATCCAGGACGCGCTCGATGCGCGGCGAGCCTCGGCGTTGGTGTTCAAGCCGCAGACGGAAGGTCCGGTGACCGCGCAACTGCGTGTTCGCGCCGAGCAACTGGGCATCCCGGTGGTCTCGATGACGGAGACCCTTCCTGTGGGCCAGGGCTATCTGCAGTGGATGGGTGCCCAGATCGACGCGCTCCGCCGCGCGGAGGGCCTGGCGTGAGCGGGGCCGGGGGCGGGGCGGCGCCCTGCTCCTGGCGGTCAGGCCTGCGTTCGGGTGATGGCGAACATGTCGAGTTCTGCCGGCTCTAGGCGGTGTAGGCGGAGACCTGCTTGTGCGAGTTCGTCGCGGAGCAGCGGTTCGCTGACCAAGTGCCAGGTGTAGCTCAGCGTCCGCTCGTCGACGACGTCGTCACCCTGGTAGGTGCGATAGGTCATGTGCCAGGTCAGCGTCCTGTCGCCGGCGGGTTCGGCGCGTGCTCGGCCCTCGTACCGGCGACGTCCGACATGCCTTGTTGCCGCCACCGTTTCCGGAATCTCGATCGGCTCGGATGGAGGTTGGAGGTTGAGCACCGCCTGACCGCTGGGTGCGAGGCGTTCGGCGAGCAGTTCCCAGATCGCCAGGCGCTCGGTCGGGGAGAAGTGGCCGATGACGTTCATGGCGACCACTAGGCTCAGCTGATCGGGCAGGTCGCTATCGAGGAACCCTTCCGGTAGGACCGTTACCCGCTCGCGCAGCGTGTCGTGGGCGTTGACCTTGGCCAGCAGTGCCGCCCGCAGACCGGTGGAGGGTTCCACTGCGAAGATCTCGGCCTCCGGCACCGCGTCCCCGATCACGAGAGTTCCGCAGCCGCTTCCGGCGCCGACGTCCACCACCGGCCCGGTGGCGGGGTTGGTCGTCTTGATCGCCTCGGCCAGTGCGGGGCCGAGGTCGTTCCAGAACGGGCTGATCAGGATGTCGATGAACTCAGCTGACTCGGCGTATTCGTCGATCACAGGACTCCTCGCTTCTCTGCTCGGGTGCGCGACGGTTCAGTTCTGGGTGGTGTGATGGGCGTTCTGGAGTCGCCGCAGGCGTTGGGGAAGTGCGTCAACGGCCAGCGGTGTGGTTTCCAGCCAGCGGGTCAACGCCGTGACGTCCTCGGCGGTTTCCACGGGGCCGACGAGGATGACAGGGCCCAGCGGCCTGCGGTTGCTGCTGGTGCACCGCTGCACCAGCACGACCTGCCCCGTTCCTTGCGATGCCGCGATCTTCCTGGTGCGGCACCACAGGCGGCCGAGCGGGCAGTTTGCGCGCACGAGCACTCCGTTGGGGGAGCGTCGAATCGTTTCCCGGAAGGCGTCGAGCAGCGTAGGCTCCGCGCTTTTCCCGCAGCTGTCGCAGAAGATGGCGGTGAACCCTTTCTGGGAGTTGTTTTCGGTGCTGCGGCGTGTTTTTCGCTCCATCACTGTCCCTGGATTCTGTTGGCCGCATCTGACAACCGTCGTTCTCAATTTCCTGCGGCTGGGGTGTGATCGAAAGCACTGCTGGTGCTGGTCGGGGTGTCGATGGTGAGCGAGTGGACGAGGGGGTCGTGGCGGAGGGCTTCGGCGGTGTCCGCCGGGTCCAGGACGCTGTCCGCGAAGTGCACTCCCGGGCCGAGCTTTTTCTGGAGGACGGCGTCGGCCGTCAACGCCGCCACCACGCCGCTGAGCTGGTAAGGATCGTCAGTGCGCAGGATCGCCGAAGATGCCCCGGTGCTCGCCGTGAGGACGTAGTACGGATCGCGCTCTCGCAGGTCGGAGGACGCCGCCTGGATCAGCATCTCGGCGTATTCGTCCCGGTGCTCGGGATCGTCCGCCCAGGCCATCGCCAGAGCGGTCGGAATGGCCTCAGAGGCGTAGGCGGTGTAGAAGCGCAGCTCTTCCACGCGGAGTTCGCCGGCCACTCGGACGCTCTCGGTCGGGAGGAACGGCATCGCGTCGACGGGTTTTGGGAAGCCGGGCAGCCGGATGCCGCGCCGCGGCGATAGGGCTCGCGAGACTACGGTGCCGCCTCGCCACTGGGCCAACGATTCCCCGAAGTCCGGTCCTTGCGCCAGGAGGATGTCCGCTGCGGAGGCCGGTGTCATGCGCACGGCGCCGCCGACGTTGATCTCCAGCCGATCTCCGGGACCTGCGATGAGCCGGGGGAGCAGCCCGGTCAGGCCTGGCATCAACCCGGCGGAGAAGACCGCTGCGCGGTCGCCGAAGGTCGAGCCGAGCGCACGGCGGGCGGGTACGTCGCCGGCGACGTCGACGTAGTGCGCGCCCGCGCGCAAAGCTGCCCGGGCGACGGTGTCGAGGATGCGGTAGGAGGGTCCAGCGCAGTTGAGGACCAGATCGGCGCCGGCGCAGAACCTGTTCAAGCTTTCCCGATCATCGATGTCTACATAGGACGTGTCGATGTCGTGGAGGTCGCTGAGTTGACTTCGGCCCCGCTCCGGGTTGCGTCCGCCGACGCGGATCCGGCCGTGGCCGGACTCGGCGAGCCGGCGGACGGCCGTTGCGCCGACCTCTCCGTAACCGCCCAGTGCGGCGATGAGCTGATCGGCCATCGTGCCCCTTTCGCAGATCCTGCGTAACAATGATAATCGTTTCCATTAGTTTCCGAACAGAGGGAGCAAGCGTGTTAGACGTGATCGTGATCGGCGGTGGGCCTGCCGGGCTCAGCGCCGCGCTCGTGCTGGGTCGACAGCGCCGCCGCGTGCTGGTCGCCGACGGCGGCCAGGTCCGAAACGCACCGGCCGACGAGATGCACATGTACCTCAGCCGGGACGGTTTCTCGCCGCACGAGCTGCTGTCGCTGGGGCGCGCGGAGCTCGCTGCCTACCCCGGCATCGAACTGCGGTCCGGCCAGGTCACCTCGGTTTCCGGTGGCATCGACGACTTCACCGTCGAATTCGCCGACGGAAGCCGGGAGCGGGCGCGCCGGTTGATCCTGGCGACCGGGCAGGTCGACGAGCCCTACGACGTCCCGGGAGTGCCGGAGCGCTTCGGCCGCAGCATCTTCCACTGTCCCTTCTGCCACGGCTGGGAGGCCACCGGCAAGACGCTGGCGGTGCTCGGCCGCGATGTCCCGCAGGTGATGCTCGGCCTGTACCTGGCCGATCGCTACAGCGACGACGTGGTCGTGGTGACCCACGGCCCGCACGAGCTGCCCGACGAGGTGATCGCCAAGCTGTCCGGCCGCGGGGTGGAGGTGCGCACCGAACCGCTGGCGAAGGTGACCGGCGAACTGGACGCGCTGCAGCTGCACTTCGCCGACGACTCGACGCTGGAACGGCAGGCCATGTTCCACCGCGCGCCGACCCGGCAGCGCGCTCCGTTCGCCGCCGATCTCGGGTGCGCGATCCTGGAGGACGGCTGTGTGCAGGTCGACGAGCTGCAGGCCACCACGGTCCCGGGTGTTTCCGCGGCTGGGGACATGGCTCGAGTCCCGGCGGTGCCGGACGCGCTGACGTTGGTCAGTCAGGCCGCTGCCGATGGTGTTCGTGCTGCGGTCTGGGTGGAACAGGGCCTGTTCCACACGAGCCTGGCCTGACCCCTGCCGTGAGTGCTTTGGGGTGCGATAACGCCCCAAAGTACTCACGGCATCCGTGGCGAAGCCGGTCAGCGGTTGCGCTCCGCGAGCGCGGCCAGGCCGGCGATCGTGGGGGTTTCGAGGAAGTCCCGGACCGGCGCGGTGATTCCGTCCCGGGCGAGTTTGCCGAGCACTCGGACTGCGAGCAAGGAATCACCGCCCAGAGCGAAGAAGTCGGCCGCGCGGTCCACTCCGCTGATCGCGAGCATTTCCTCCCACACTTCGGCGATCGTGCGTTCCAGGTCGGTTCGCGGTGCACCGGCCTCTTCGGTTCGGTCTTGGCGTTCGTACCGGCCGACGCGCAGATCCGTCGATTCCGGAGCGTCCGCCGCGGGTGGGAGCGCCACCGGGGCGTCCCAGCTACCCGGTTCGGCGAGCGTGCGGGCGATGCCGGTCAGCTCGCGGAACATCGCGTCCACCACGACAGTGTCGAAAAGCTCGTCCACCAGCGAGAACACCAGGAACATCTCGTCGCGCAGCTCGAACATCCGCACTTCCAGCGCGACCTGCGGGGTGCGCAGCTGCTGGTGGTGTTCGGCCATGTCGATGCGCCCCAGCGGACCGGCGGTGTCCGGCACGCGTTCGCCCATGGCCGCGTCCATCCCGAGGGTGCTCTGGAACACGATGGGCGCGACGGGGCGGTGCGTGCCGCGGCGGCGGCCCAGTTCCCGGGACACCTCGACGCCGCTGATCAGGTTGTGCGCCGCCGATTCGCTGAACCGGCGCTGGTTGTCGGCGGCCAGTCCGGCGAAGGTGGTGCCTTCGGCCAGCTCCACCGGGATGAGCATCGTCGAGGCGAACGCGCCGACGATGCGGTGCACGTCGGGGTGCAGTGGCAAGCGGTTGAGTTGCAAGGAGTTGAGCAGCATGTGGCGGTGTCCGGCCTGGCGGGCCAGCACGATCGCGTAGGCGGTGAACATCGCCGCGGACGGCGTCACCCCGTGCGCGGTGCACTGCTTGCGGAACGCTGCCCAGGTTTCGGCGTCCACAGTGGTCTGGCGGGTGCCCATGAGCTGCGGCCGTACCTCGCGCGGTTCGGCGACCAGCGGCAGGGCCGGTGGCAGCGGGAAGTCGTCGAGGCGGTCCCACCACCAGTCGCGGTGGGCTTCCCACGCGTCGGTGTCGGGCAGCGTCGACACCGAGGTGACGTAGTCGCCGTAATCGACCTCCAGCGGCGGCAGCATCGCGTTCCAGTCGGCCACCAGGGCGAACAGGTCGCGGTAGAAGACGTTCGACGACCAGCCGTCGATGATCAGCAGGCTGACCGCGGTGTGCAGCCGGGCGCGGTCGCCGGGCAGCAGCGTCAGGCGCATCTCCACGCCGGGGCCGCGAGCGGGATCCGGGCCGTTGGTGCTCATCTGAACCCGGGTGGCCGCCACCGCGGCGTCGGCTTCCTCGTCAGGCGCGTCTTGCAGGTCGATCACCTGGAGGGTGGGCACGGCATCGGGGTCGTCGGCGGCGAGGATGTGCTGCCGGCCCTCGGGTAGCACGCGAGCTCGCAGCGTCGGCTGGTGCTGCACGAGTCGGCGCAGTGCGTCCTGGAGCGCTTCCGGGGCCTCGTCCGGGTCGACGCCGGTGAGGCCGATGTCGACGTAGTGGTGCGCGGAGTCGTAGGACATTTCCCAGCCGTCTTGCTGGCCGACGAAGTAGCCCTGCTGCAGCGGCAGCAGCGGGAACGGTGCGAGCGGATCGAGGCGCCGGGTCACCTCGACGGGCAGTGCCCGGTCGCTGGATGTGCCGGCGCTGCGGCGGGCGACGAGGTCGGACAACTCGGCGAGGGTGATCTCCACCCGGACGTCGGACAGGGCGAGCGCCACGCCGAGTTTCCGGCGGACCAGGGCGGACATCCGCACGGCGAGCACGGAATCCCCGCCGAGGTTGAGGAAGCTCGACTCCGGCGCCACCTCGTCCAGGCCGAGCAGTTCGGCCCAGATCTCGGCCAGCACGGTGCTGATGTCGGGTTCGGCGGTCATGGTTGCTCCAGTTCGTCGGTTCGGGCGGCGAAGACGTGCTGGCCGAGGGTGGCGAGCGGGTGCGTCGGGGCGGGCAGGTCGAGCAGCGGCGTGTAGCCGGCGTCGGCCAGTTCGCCCAGCCACTCGTCGCGGGTGAGGAAGATGCGGTCGGTACCGGCCCGCACGTCGGTGGCGCCGGGCTGCGGTTCGCCGTCGCGCGGGGACATCAGGAACTGCATCGACGTCATGGCCTGGTAGTGCTCCCGGCACGACTCGATGACCACGAGCAGCCCGCCGGGGGCGAGCAGGTCCCGCAACCGCGCGAGCAGTCGTCCGATGTGGACGGAGTTGTGCAGGACGTTCGCGGCGAGCACGACATCGGCGGAGCCCGGTTGCACGGGTTGGTCCGCGTTGATGTCGAAGATCCCGTAGCGGAGCCGGTCGCCGAACCGCCGCCGTCCGGCGTCCAGGAAGAACTGGGAGACATCGGTGAACAGGTAGTCCACGGGCTCGCCGGCGAGCGCGGGCACGACGGCGGCGGTGGTCCCGCCGACACCGGCGCCGAGTTCCAGCACGCGGAGCGGGGCCGAAGCGCGTCGGCATTCTCCGCGCAGCAATTCGACCGCTGCCGCGTTGAGGTAGCAGTTGATGACGTTGTCCTTGTAGGCGCCTTCGGCGGTCGAGAGATCCCCGTCGGGGAACAAGAGCGTCTGCACCGCCACCTCGTCGCGGAGCAGGCGGGGGAGCTGCTCGATCGCCGAAACGAAGAACCGGGCCATCTCGGCGGGATATCCCAGGCCCTGGGCGGCTTCGGCCACCAGGGCGGTGGCCTCGGCCGCCTCGGACCGCTGCACAGCGCGCAGGTCGTGGACGAAGCCCGTGTCGTCGCGTTGCAGCAGGCCTTCTTCGTGCAGTGCGGTGAGCCAGCGGCGGAGGATCCAGCGGTGGCGGGGTGCGACGCGCAGCCGGTCGGCGATCTGGTCCCAGCGGTGGCGGATGCCCGGCCGGAACAGCCCGTTGCGGCCGAGGGTGCGGGCCATCGCCAACAGGGCGGCGTGGTCGAGCTGCCGCATGAAGCCGGGCAGTGCGGATGCGTCGACCTCGCGGATCGCGGCCTCTGCGGATCGAGCGAGGTCTTCCAAGGCGTCAGCAGGCATCTGCGCCTCCCGGCGCGACAGTGATCGGCACCGGAGCGTGGCCCGCGCGGCGCAGTTCCCGCCGGGCGACCTCGGCGAGCCTGCGGCGCACGAACCCGTGCAGCGGCTCGTGGGCCGCTCCCGGGCCGGGGATGTCCCGCACCGGCCGGGCGAGGGAGCTGGCGGGCGCGATGACCTCCAGCAGTCGCGGATCGGTCGGATCCAGGCAGACCACTGCGTCCAGATCGCCGATGGCCTGGTGCAGTTCGGCGGCGGTCGTGCCGGCATCGGGGGGGAGCAGCCGGTTGGGGATCTGCTCGATCCGTACCGGCGTCTCGTCGAGGCGGGCACGCAGGGCTGCGATCCTGTTGCCGGTGGGGAGATCCGGCCAGCGGATCACGGTCGGTTCAGCAGTCGGGGTGGCGTGGTCGATGTGGAGCACCGCGTCGAAGCGGTAGCGCGTCAGCTCGGTGTCGGCGCGCATGGTCTTGGCGAAGGCGGCGATCCGGACTTCGTGGCCGGCTTTGGCGGCCAAGCGGGCCAGCAGCGCCGGGTCGAAGAGCAGCTCTTCGTCGCGCTCGGCACGTTCGTCCAGTTCTGCGGTTGTGGCGGCGTCGTCGAGCCAGCGGTGGTGGTCGTGCAGCAGTCCGGCGTGGCGGACGTCGCCGATGACGACGCTGCCACCCGGCGCGACCATGCCGATCGCGTCGTGCACGACCGCACGCAGGTATTCGACGCTGGGGAAGCACTGCGTGACGGAGTTGAGCAGCACACAGTCGGGCTGAGCTCCGGGAAAGGCCGCTGCGATGGCCTCCTGCACTGGAGCGCTTCGCGCCTCGTGCGCGGCGGCCTGCACGATCCTGACGCCCTTCGGAGCTGATGCGGACAGTTTCCGCACGGCGTCAGCGGCTACGTCGGTGCCGACGTACGCGTCGACGTGTGGATGCAGGCGGTGCATGAGCATGCCTGTGCCGCAACCGAGTTCGAGCACCCGACGGGGTTTGTTGCGCAGCACGAGTTCGACGGTGTGGCGCAGCCAGTCGGTCATGTGCTCCACCGGGAACGGCTCGCCGGTGTCCGACGCCCGCCAACCCGACAAGTCCAGGTCGTCGGCATGTCGCCCGGAGGCCTGGGAGTAGGTCCAGTCGTAGACCTCGCTCCACTGGTCGAGGTGTTCGGTGAGCAGCCCGCCCGGCGTCGGTCGCACCGCGAGCGCCTCGCGGGCAGGAACGAGCCGCACGGCCTCGTCATCCACTTCGGCCGCAGCGATCCAGGGATGGGCGCTGAGGTGTTCGGCCGCTCGCCACAGCATGGCTGTGTCGTCTGCAGGCACGGTGTCGTCACCGGGCACGGGTTTCCTCCGATCTGTCGGAACTGGTGGGCGCCAGGCCGCGCTGGTGCAGCCGGAGCGTGCGGTCGGCGCGGTCGGCGATCGTCCGGTCGTGCGTGACCAGCAGGACGGCGAGACCGTCGGTGCGCAGCCGGTCGAGGAGATCGAGCACGTCGTGGGCCGTGGCATCGTCGAGCGCGGATGTGATCTCGTCGGCCAGGAGCACGTCGGGCTCGGCGGCGAGCGCCCGCGCGAGGGACACGCGTTGGCGTTGCCCGCCGGAGAGCTCGCGCGGAAAGCGTTTCGCGGCACCTTCGAGCCCCACCAAGCGCAGCAGGTCGTCGGCTCGTTTCCGAGCGTCGGCGGGAGAAACGTCGCGCAGCAGCTGCGCGGTTCGGGCGATTGCGGCGCCGACGCGGTGCGCCGGGTTGAGCGCGTTGGCGGGATCCTGCGCGATGAACTGCACAGCGCGCAACTGGGAGCGGGATCGGCGCTCGACTTGAGCCGGGAGCGGTTCGCCCAGCCACCGGACCTCGCCCGAATCCGGCACGTGCAACCCGGCCAACGCCCGCAGCATCGTGCTCTTGCCACAACCGGATGGCCCCAGCACGGCCACGAGCTCGTGCCGGTGGAGCTCGAAAGCACCGTTGTCGAGCAGCGTCGTGCCGCCTTGCGAGACCGTCAGCTCGGACGCCGAGAACACCGGTGCAGCCGATCTCCCCACGATCGTTCGGTCAGCGGTGGGCCTCGTCGCCTCCCCGAACGAGACGACGCGATCGCTCAGCCGGGACACGAAGTCCCGGTCGTGCGAGACCACCAGCGTCACCGAGCGTCCGTCGGCACGTCGGTTCGCAATCGCCCGCACGACCAGTTCGAGGGCGTCCGGATCCAGGCCGGCCGTCGGCTCGTCGAGCACCAGCAACTCCGGATCACCCACCAGCGCGCGGGCCAGGGCGACGCGTTGCGCCTGCCCACCGGAGAGCTGATGCGGACGCCGCCGCCACAGCCGGGCGCTGTCGAGCCCAAGATCATCGAGCGCGCGCTGGACCAGCTGCGCGTCTGGCGCGCCTTCGGCGACCAGGGAATGCACTCGTTGCAACGGGTTCAGCGCAGCGGCGGGATCTTGACCGACGATGCCCGCCACGGTTCGCCGCCAGCGCCGCGCAGCACTTCCAGGTGCGACCGTCCGGCCAGCCCAACGGACCGTGCCGCTCGCCCGGCGCAATCCTGCTGGCAAGGCGTCCAGCAACGCGTGCAGCAGCGTGGATTTCCCGCTGCCTGACGGGCCGACCACCGCGACGACCTCACCGGCGGCGGCGTGCAGCGAGACGTCCGAGATCACCGCACGTCCCCGCCGGTCGAGCACGGTCATCCCGTCGACTTCCAAGACGCTCATGCCGACCTCCTGCCGGCCAGCGCCGCCGCAGCGGCGACACCAGCGGTCACCACCGCCAAGACTGCGGCGGGGGCGATCACCCCTGCGGGGTTGAGCCCGGAACCGGGCAGATTCTCGCGGATCATCAGCGCCCAGTCGGCATCCGGTGGCTGGGCGCCGAAGCCGAGCAGGCTCAGCGCGGCGGCGACCTGCATCGCGACCACGAAGCGCATCCCGGCATCGGCCGATACCAGGCCGGCCATCGACGGCAGGACCTCCCGGACGAGGAGCACCGCACCGCGTTCGCCCCGGCACCGGGCCGCCTCGACGTACCCGGAGCGGCGGGAGAGCCGGGCGGCGTCGCGGACCACCCGCAGGGTCAGCGGAGTGCCGCCGCAGACGGTCGCGGCCACGACAGCCGCATCACCGGGCAGCGAAACGGCCAGCACCAGTGCGACGAGCAGCAGGGGAGTGGCGAGCAGCACGTCGGCCAGCGCGGTCAGCAGCCGGGAGGCCCGGCCGTCGGCCCAGCCGGCGAACAGACCTCCGGCGACACCTAGTGACGTCGCCAGCAGCGCGGCCAGCGTCGCGATCAGGACGAGGTCCCGGCCGCCGGAGAGCACCCGCGACAGCACATCCCGGCCGAGCCCATCGGTGCCGAGGAGCGCGCCTGAACCCGGAGGTGCGTGCGGCACGCCGATGATCTCGGTGGGACCGTGCGGAGCAAGCACCCCGCCCAGGAGAGCCATGCACACCACGGCGATCGACAAGCCGCAGATCGTCCGCTTCATCCGGTGCCGCCCTGAACCAGGTCGGCCAGCCACAGCCCGGCGAGCACGACCGCGGCACCGAGCACCGCCACGGCCTGAACGGTCGGCACATCACGGCTGGCGACCGAACTGACCAGCAGCTCGCCCAGGCCGTTGTAGCCGAAGACGGTCTCCACCACGGCAGCACCCGCGATCAGCCCACCAGCGATGATCGCGAGGATGCGCAGCAGCGGTGCGAGCAGCATCGGAAGGACGTGCCGCGCCGCAACGAGCCAGCACGGGACACCTCGCAGGACGGCATCGCCGACGTGAGGCAACTGCCGCACGTCGGCCACCGCTCCGGCGAGCACACCCGCGCCGTACGCCGCCGCCGGCAGAGCCAGGGACAGTGTCGGCAATACCAGGAGTTCTGGTTGCCGCCACGGCGACTGTCCAATGGGGAGCAGCGAAACCCTGGGCAGCCAATGGAGAAGGCCGGAGAACAGTGCGACCAGGGCTCCGGCGACCACGACCTGCGGCACACCGGCGGCAGCCGCGATCGCGCCGCTGGCCGGAGCCCGCAGGCGCGGTGCGCTGCCCGCCCACGCGACCAGCAGCATCAGCGGCACCGCCACCGCTAGCGCGAGACCGGTCAGCAGCAGCGTCGTGAGCAGTCGTTCGGCGATCAGATCCGACACCGGTCGGTCGCTGATCAGCGACCGACCGGCGTCCCCGCGCAGCAAACCAGCCAACCAGCGGCCGAAGCGCTGCCACACCGGATCATCCAGCCCGGCCTGCGCGCGCAGCCGGGCCAGCTCCGCATCGCTGGCCCGGCCGCGCGTCCTGGCCTGCGCCGCGTCACCGGGCAGCAGCTCGGTCGCGGCGAAGACCAGGACGGCGACCGCGAGCAGCAACAGGGAGCTGCGCGCGGTCGAGCGGAGCAGTGACGGGATCACGCGGCGTTGATCCGGACCTGGTCGATGAACAACCGCTGGAATCCCGGCCCCGTGGGCAGCCCCGTCACCTGCGGGCGCGCCAAGTCGAGGCCGTCGCCGGCGCCCCACACCAGGTAGCCGCCCTCATCGCGCACCTGCTGCTGCAACCGGCCCAGCTGTGCGCCACGCCCGGCTTCGTGGGGCGTGGCGAGGGCCGCGTCGAAGCCGCGGTCCCAATCCGGCCGGTGCCACGCGGTCTCGTTCGTCGGCGACGTCGACAGCAACGCCACCCGCGCCACGTCGAGGAACGGGATCCCGCCGAGGTAGCTGACGTAGAAGTCGGCCTGCGAATAGACCTGGGTCCAGTAGGTGTCCTGCGGTTCCACCTGCACTCGGACCCGGATGCCGGCGGCCTTGAGCTGGTCGGCGAGCAGCGTCGCGGCGGTGTCCATGCCCGGGTAGGCCGCCGTCGTCCGCAGCGTGAGGTCCAAGCCGCCCGCATGCCCGGCGTCGGCCAGCAGCTGTCGTGCCTGGTCGAGGTCGCGTTGCCGCTGCGGCGGTGCCGGGGCGGTCGGATCGGCAGGGGTGAGCAGGTCGTTGCCGATCGCGCCCTGGCCGAGGAAGACGGTGTCCACCAACTGCTTGCGGTCCACGGCGAGCTTGATCGCCTCGCGGACGCGGGGGTCATCGAACGGTGCCCGGTCCAGGCGCATGACCACCGGATACACCGTCACTGCCGGCCGGTGCACGACCTGCAGACCGTCCTGTTCGGACTGCCGTGCGGCCGCCGGGTTCACGCTGCCGGCCACATCGGCCTGCCCGGCCGCGACCGCGTCGGCCCGCGCTTGGGGGTCGGCGATCGCGCGGATCTCGATGCGCCGCAGCGGCGGGCGCGGCCCCCACCAGCGATCGTTGCGTTCCAGCACGGCGTTGGCGGCGTCGCCGCCGGCCATCCGGAACGGTCCGGAACCGGCGACCGGGTGGGCGAAGTCGGTGTTGCCCTCGGGCACCACGAAGGTCGCCGACTCCAGCGCCTTGCCGACTTCGGCGAAGGGCTTGTGCGTCGCCAGGCTCAGCGTGTGGTCGTCGACCGCAGTGGACGCGGCGAGGTCGAACATGGCCATCCGGCCGTAGTTCTCGGCGGCTTTGTCTTGCATCCGGCGCAGTGAGAACAGCACGTCGGCGGCCCGCACCGGCCGCCCGTCGGTGAAGGTCGCGTCCGGGCGCAGCGCGAGAGTCCAGCGGGTCAACGTCGGGTCCGACGTCCAGGAGGTCGCCAGCCGGGGCTGTGTGCTGCCGTCGCTGCCCGGCACGGTGAGCACGTCGTAGAGCAGAGCGAAGCGCATGGCGTCGGACTCGTTGCCGAGCCCGCCGTGCGGATCGTTGCTGGCCGCCGCCGGAGCGCCGACGGCCGCGTAGCGGAGCGTGTCGGTGCTCGTGCCCGGAGTGCTGCTGGCGGCGCAACCGGTGGCCACCAGTGCGGTGGCCAGGGCTGCGCCGAGGACGAACTGTCGTCGTTGCATCGAGGTCCTTCGTCGGTTCGGATCCGTGCGCCTTCCGGCCGTGGCAGAAGACGCACGGGGGGTGGATCAGAGCCGGTCCAGCGCCGTTTTCAGCGCTTCGTTGATCGCTGCCGCCACTTGCGTGATCGCCGGTGGGCTCAGCAGTGAGTAGTGGTGGGCGTCGACGCCGACCACGTCCAGCGGTCCGGCCAGGTGGCGGCCCCAGCCCAGGTCCGCCAGGCCGGGCGGGGTGTCGTCGACGCCCATGCCCACGCCGGAGTTGCGCGGCGCCGGGCGATCGGCGCGCACCAGCAACGTCCTGGTGCTCTCGTCGTCCAGCCGCCCGGGTTCGTGGTCGGCCAGCGCACGCAGGTGCCGGGCGAACACCGAGACCCGCTGGCGGGCGCTGTCGCGGCGCCCGAGCAGCCGGGCGGCTCGCAGCCGCCGGTCGATCTCGTCCCAGCGCTGATCGGCCGAGAGCTCCCGGATCGCCTCGATGACGGCCGAGGCGCCCTGGTCGGGGCCCACGCCGAGGTCGGCGCCTACGAATCCCTCCAGCGCGCCCAGGAAACGCCGGATGACGGCCAGCTCCACCTCGTCCGCACCCCCGTCGATGTGCGTGATGTAGCTCGGGTCGTTGGAGTCGAGCATCACCAGCAGCTCGGTCCGCTCACCAAGCGCGTGGAGCCGGCGGGCCATCTCCTGCGCGAGGTCACCGCCCATCGACCAGCCGCCGAGCAGGTAGGGGCCGTGCTGCTGCGTCCGGCGCACCACGTCGAGGAAGCGCGCGGCCATCCCTGCGATGTCGGTGGCGCCGCGGCCGTCGACCAGCTCCGGATCGGTCAGTGCCACCACGTCGACCCGGTCGTCGAGCAGCCGGGCGAGTTCGGCGTAGCAGACCACGTCACCGCCGGAGGGGTGCATCAAGAACAGCGTGTGCCGGCCACCGCCCGGTCGGACCGGCAAGGCGATGTCCTCGTCGGCGACGTCCGCGCCGTCCCATGCGGACGGATCGGTGGCCAGCTGCTCGACGCGCTGCACGTAGTCGGCGAAGGCCTGGTCGAGCTGATCCGGTGGCAGGACCGGTTCCAGCGCGTCCCACTGCAGCAAGAGCCGTCCGCCTTGCTCCAGTGCCTGGTGGTCCAGCAGTGTCTGGGGCGTCTGGCTGAGCGCCGCCACCTGGGTGCCGGCCCACTCCGGGTCGTGTTCCGCGCCGATGACGTCCTGCAGCCCCAGCGCGCTGGTGAACACCACGGGCACCGAGACCCGGCGGCCGAGGCGGGATGACCGCTCGGCCAGCACTTCGAGGCCCGAGAAGTCCCGGTGGTCCAGGTCGGCGAACAGCAGGGCCTGCGCGGCCCGGGCCCTCTCCAGGAAGGAGGCCGGCTGGGAGTGGTCCACCGCGTGCAGCACCAGCGACGTGAAATCACCGACCACTTCGGACACCTGCGGATGGATGTCCGGGCGGTCGAACAACGTCAGCATGATCGAGAACCGGTCGCTGCCGGACCACGCCGAAAGCGTCTCGGTGTAGGCGGTGAGCAGCGCGGCCGTGGGCGTCACCCGGTGCCGGGCGGCTACGGTCTGCAATGCGGCCCAGTCGTCCGGTTCCAGTGTCGCGGCTCGCCGGACGAATCGCGTCGGCGCCTCGGATTCGCGCACCGGCAGCGCGGGCGCACCGGGTAGCGAGTCGAGCTTGTCGCGCCAGTAGGCGGCGGCCTGCTGCCCGCGTTCGCCCTGGTGCCGCTGCTCCAACGCCGCCGCGCACGAGGCGAAGTCGACGCCGATGTCCGGCAGCGGCTGATCCGGGGACCGGTAGAAGTGCCGCAGCTCGCGGTCGATGATCCACCAGCTCGCCGCATCGCAGATCAGCACGTCCACGCCGATGAACAACCGGACCCGGCCACCGGGCAGTCGCGCCGCCTGGACCTGCACCAGCGGCCACCGATCCGCAGGTCCCGGCTGGCGGCTGATGCGCTCGCGCAGCCGCTCCAGCCGAGCCGCCCTGCGCTGCTCCGGCAGCGAGGTCAGGTCGTGCACGCGGATGCGGTAGGCGGGCACGTCGTCGAGCACCTTCGCCACGCCCTGCGGGGTGATGATGGTCCGCAGCATGGAATGGCGCGCGAGCACCTGGTTCCAGGCCCGTTCGTACCTGTCGACGTCGAGGTCCTGGCAGTCGTACTCCAGGTAGAAGTGGCAGGGCACGTCGCCCCATTCGTAGCCGCCGTCGCGGCCCACCCAGTAGGCGTGCTGCACGCGCGTCAGCGGGAACGTGCCGTCCGGGGCCGTGGCCTCCACCGTCAGCGGGGGAGCGGGTTCAGGTACGGGACCGGCTGTGCTGATGCGGGCGGCGATGGCAGCGACGGTCGGCTGGGCGAGCAGATCGCGCAGCCGCAGATCAACGCCGAAGCGCTCCCGCACCGCCGCCAGCATCCGCGTCGCCAGCAGAGAATGCCCGCCGAGCAGGAAGAAATCCGCATCGGCCGAGGTCACCGGCGACCCGAACAGCTCGCTCCACAGCTCGGCGACCGCGCCTTCGACGGGGTCGGCCAGGTTCCCGGCAGTCTCGCCGCGTTCGGTGAAGGCGGCCTGCGCCATCCGGTCGGCCAGCCCGGTGGCGGCGACCGCCACCACCGGCGGCGTCGCGCCGGCGAGGAGCCGGTCCAGCGCGGCCATGCCGGTCTCGGCGTCCAGCGCGTGGTCGAGCACGACTGTGCGTTCCGAGCCCAGCGGGCCGACCCGCCAGCCGTCCCACACCGCGCTCACCCAGCGGGTCGAGTCGTCACCGGCGGACATCGCCAGGGCGTCGAGGAAGCCGTTGGCCGCCGCGTATGGGCCCATACCGATGCCACCGACCAGCGTGGTCACCGACGACATCAGCAACACCGTGCGAGGCCGCAGCTCGGTCGGGAGCTCGTCGATCGCCGCGCGCAGTGCGAGCGCTCCGCCGGCCTTGGCGGTGATGTGGGCGGTGACGTGCTCAGCGGTGGTTTCCCGCAGTGGTGTCGCCGCAGTGGTCGCGACGACACCGGCCGCGTGGATCACGACGTCGAGGCACCCCTCTTTGGACAGTTCTTGCAGGAGTGCCGTTGTGCCAGGAACATCCGTGGCATCAAGCGCACGAACCTCGATCTGGGCACCGGTTGCGGTCAGCCGCTCGATGGCCTGGAGCCGTTGCTCCGCGGTGCTGCCGGGCTCCGGCCGGGCGGGCAGGCCGGAGCGCGAGGTGATCACGACTCGGTACCCGTGGCGCGCGAGGTGTTCGGCCGCGGTCAGCCCGACATCGCCCAGCCCACCCGTGATCAGCGCGGTCCGACCGGTCTGCGGTGTGGGGATGGCTCTGCGCGGCCGCCACGGCACGATCGTCCGCAGCCACCGCGAACCGCCTCGCACCGCCATTTCCGAGCCGGAGGACCGCTCCGCGCCACTGAGGTCGGCAAGCTCCGCCACGACTGCTGCGGCGTCCTCCGAGCCGGTCGGAAGGTCGAGCGTGCGCCACCGCAGGCCGCGCAGTTCCTGGCCGAGCACCCGTGGGAGAACGCGAAGCGCGCCCTGCACGGGGTCGGGCCGGTCTTGGCTGTCGACCTGTTCAGCGCCCCTGGTGACATGCAGCAGCAGCGGGATCGGTTCCAGTTCGGAAAGGGCACGCGCCAGTTCGGCGTGGCGGAGGATGCCGGTCGTCACGTCGTCGCCGTCTGCGAGCACGAGCACACCAGCGACGGGCCTGGTGACGCCACTGAGTTCGTCGACAGTGACGCAGTCGCCGCCCTGCGTCTTCAGCTCCCGCTGCACAGCAGCGGCCAAGGCATCGTCAGCAGCAGCGGCGAGTACCCAGCAGCCAGGCAACGAGATTGGTTGATCGGCTGGCGGAAGCTGTTGCCAGCGCGCGATCTGCAGCGGCTCTGCGGGATCGGGCTCGACTTCGGCGCGGGCCTGGCGGGGTTCGGGCGGATCGATCCACAGTCTCCGCCGCTGGAAGGCGTAACCCGGCGCGGCGATTCGGCGACGCGGCTCGGTGTGCTGAGCGGCGAAGTCGATGTCGTGCCCGTGCGCCCACAGCTGGCCGACGGCGTCCCGGATGGAGATCGCCTCGTCGGGTTCTTCCGTGGTGAAGGTGGTCAGAGCGGTGTGCAGCGCGGCGAGACTGTTGCGCCGCGCGAGGCCGGCGAGCGCACTGCCTGGCCCGACCTGCAGCACGATCGTCGGGGTTTCGTGGTCGACGGCGGTGTGCAGTGCATCGGAGAACCGCACGGTGTTCCGCAGCTGGCGAACCCAGTGGTCTGCCGTGCTCAGCTCCGCATCCGCGTAGGTGCCGGTGACGGTCGTGACCATCGGCACCGCCAGCGACCGCGGCGGCAAGCCTTCGGCGGCGGCCCGAACCGCTGGCATCGCGGGCTCCACCAACCGCGAGTGCAGCGCCGCATCAACGCGGAGCAACGCTGACCGGTGGCCGTCGTCCAGATCCGCGGCGAGTGCTTCGACAGCCGCTCGTGGCCCGGAAACCACACAGGAATCCGGCGCGTTGACCACAGCGAGGTCGACTTCGGGATGGTTGGCCAGCAGCCTGGCCACCTCGGTTTCCGGGAGCTGGATCGCGAGCATGCTCCCGCCGCCCGCGGCACGGGACGCCCCGGTGCACCGGACCGCGACTAGCCGAGCGGCATCCTGCAATGAGAGCCCCCCGGCTACCACAGCGGCGGTGTACTCACCGAGGCTGTGGCCGAGCACCACGTCCGGCCGCACACCCCAGGAGTCCAGCAGTCGAGCGGTCGCCAACGACCCCGCGAACAACGCGGGCAGGCCGTAGGCGGCGTCGCGGACTCGTTGCTCCGTGGCCTCGCCGATCACCACCTCGCGAATGTCGGTTCCCAGCAAAGGGCGCAGCAGGTCAGCGCATTCGTCGACACAGCCCCGGAACACCGGCTCCTCTGCGTAGAGCCGCGAACCCATACCCGGGTACTGGCTTCCGGCGCCGGGGAAGGCGAAGACCACGCGTGGTGGCGCGGAAAGGGCCTGGACCGCGGTTCCGCTCGGTGAAGCGGCCGCGCTGTGCCCAGCGCGCACGGCGGTGGCCACGCGGTAGGGGAGTGCCGGCCGTCCGGATTGCAGGGTGTGGGCGAGGTCCGCCACATCCGCGGGCTCGGCTTCTGCGATGGCCGTTGCGGTCTGTTCGGCCGCTGCGCGGCTGTGTGCGGACGCAGTCAGGATCTGCGGTCGAGAGTCTGGTTGCGCCGCGGCGCGGCTCGGCGCGGGGCCCAGCACGACGTGGCAGTTCGTGCCGCCGATGCCGAACGAGCTGACCCCGGCCAATTCAGGGCCCTGCCACTGCTTGGTCTCGGTGAGCACCTCGAACGGCGAACCGTCCAACCGCAGCAGGTCGTTGAGAGGTTCGGCGTGCAGCGACGCGGGCAGAATCCCGTGCTGGATCGCCAACGTCGTCTTGATGAACGAGGCGATGCCTGCCGCGGTGTTGGCGTGCCCGATGTTGCTCTTCACCGATCCCAGCCCGCACCAGGCCGGACCTGCGTCGCCGAAGACCCGCCGGAGCGCGGCGGTTTCGACAGGGTCTCCGAGCCGTGTGGCGGTTCCGTGCGCCTCGACGTAGCCGACCTGCCGGGGATCGATACCGGCGATCGCCTGCGCCTCGGCGATCACCCGAGCTTGCCCGCGCAACGACGGCGCGGTGAATCCAGCCTTGTCGGCACCGTCGTTGTTGACCGCGGAGCCGTGCAGGACCGCCAACACCGGATCGCCGTCGGCCAACGCGTCTTCCAGCCGTCGCAGCACGACGGCGCCGACTCCTTGCGAGTACACGATGCCGCTGCCGTCGGCGGAGAAGGGACGCACCCTGCCATCGGCGGAATAGATCCCCTCGGCCACGTGCAGATATCCGTGTCCCTGCGGGACGATCAGCGAAACCCCGCCTGCGACGGTGGTATCGCATTCCTCGTTGAGCAGCGACTGCGCGGCGGTGTGCACGGCGACCAGCGACGTCGAGCACGTCGTGTTCACCGCGATGGCCGGGCCGGTCAGGTTCAACCGGTAGGCCACCTGCAGCGGCAGGTAGTCGGTGTGCGTGGCCATCGCGGTCTGCAGACTGCCCACCGGATCGGCGCCGCCGCCGGTCGGGCTCCACCGGTCGGCGAGGTTGCTGGCCAGGTAGGAACTGTGCGCCGCCCCGGCGAAAACCCCGACCGAGCCGGCGCCCAGCCCACAGCCGTGCCCGGCCTGTTCCAGCGCTTGCCAGGCCGCTTCCAGGAAGAGCCGTTGCTGGGGGTCGAGCAGTGCGGCTTCGGCATCGGTGAGGCCGAACGGCTCGGGGTCGAACAGGTCCTGCCCGTCGATCAGCCCGCCGACCGGCACGTAGTCCGGATGGGCGCGCAGCCGCTGCGGAACACCGCGGGCCGCCAACTCCTCTTCGGAGAACCGCGTCAGCCCTTCCCGGCCCGTGACCAGCATCTCCCAGAACGCGGCGGCATCCTGAGCTCCAGGGAAGCGGCAGGCCAGGCCCGTGACGGCGATCATCGGGCCAACTCCGCGGCATGCGCGCGGGCGGCGCGGCGACCCGAAACCGGCGAGGCGGGCCGAGCAGGCGCCGGTTCCGTTCGCTGCGCGATCACTGCGGCCAGGTCGCGGACCGTGGGATTGGTCAGAAAGTCGACCACCGTCAGGTTCGGATCGAGCTCCGCGCTGAGCCGGCGTTGGGCTTGCACCAGGGTGAGCGACGTGGCACCCAGCTCGAAGAACTGCGTCGTGGCGTCCACTTCGGACTTCAAGAGGTCACCGAACACCTTCTGGACGGCCGCCTCGGCCTCCGCCACCTGCCTCGGCAGTGCTGCCGGAGGCGGCGGAGTGGGTGGTGGCGTAGCGGGCGCGGCAGCCGGCGACGTGATCACCGCCAGTGGTGCGGCTGAAGCCGCGTCGCGGGTGAAAGTGAGTTCGAGGAGGGCCCCGTCCCGCAACCGCTCGGTCGTGCGCAGGCCGGCGGCCGCGGCGGCCGACAGCAGCTGCTTGCCGCCTTCACCCGCCGCGGACAGCGCATCCGCCAGCGACAACGCGCCGGGTGAGAAAGTGATCGCGACATCCAGGCCGCGGGCGGTGGCGTCGTTGAGCGCCGCGTCGAACCCGAACGCGACACCCCGTTCGACGGGCTGGTCGGCTTCGCGATCGGGCCGCGAATCGGCCACCGCAGGAGTCGCGACGGGCGCACCGGCGGCATCGTTCGCGGCGTCTCGTCGGTACGGGTTCTGCAACGCCTTGTAATCGATCTTCCCGTTGGCGGTGACCGGGAATTCGTCCATCGTGACGAAACGGGTGGGCACCATGTACTCGGGAAGGTTCTCGCGCAGGCGCTGGCGCATGTCCTCGTCGGTCATCTCGGCGTCGGCGTGCCGGACGACGTAGGCCACCAGGCGGGGCCGGTCGTCGGGGCCCGGTACCGACAGCGCCACCGACTTGCGGATCCCGGGCAGCCGGTCCAGCACGGATTCGACTTCGCCCAGTTCGATGCGGTGCCCGCGGATCTTGACCTGCCGGTCCAGGCGCCCGAGGAACTCGATCGTCCCGTCGTGGCGCCAGTGCCCCATGTCCCCGGTGCGATAGAACCGCAGACCTAGCTGCGGGTGGGTGATGAACCGGTCGGCGGTCTGCTTCGGATCCCCGACGTAGCCGCGCGCCAGGCCGCCGCCGCCGATGTGCAGTTCACCGGGCACGCCGACAGGCTGCGGGCGACCGTGCTCGTCGAGGATGTGGAACAGCTGTCCCCGAAGCGCGCGACCGTAGGGAATGCTGCGCCACTCGGGCTCCACGTCGCCGACGGGATGGCAGATCGACCAGATCGACGCCTCGGTCGCGCCGCCGAGGCTGACGATCTGCGCGTTCGGGGCGAGCGCGCGCACCCGGTCCGGCAACGTGACCGGGATCCAGTCCCCGGACAGGAACACCAACCGCAGCGGTGCGAACGCCTCCCGGGCCAGCTCGGGGTCGACCTCGGCGTACTCCACCAGCATTTCCAACAACGCCGGAGCGGTATTCCACAACGTCACCCGGTGCTGACGCATCAGCTCCAGCCAATGGCCCGGGTCTCGCTGCCGTTCGGCGTCGGGAAGCACCAGAGCTCCGCCGACCCCGAGCACGGCGAAGATGTCGTGCACGGACAGGTCGAAGCTGACCGCCGACAGCGCCAGCATCCGGTCCTCAGCACCGATCGGGAAGCGGTCGACGAGGTCGTCGATCGTGGTGCGAGCGGCCCGGTGCTCGATCGCGACACCCTTGGGGAGCCCGGTGGACCCGGACGTGAAGATGACATAGGCCAGGTCATCTGGTTCCGGCCGCCGCAACGCCGGCGTTTCCGCCGCTTCATCGAGAAGCGCGCCGCTTTCCGGTAAGCGGTGCACCGTGACGTCTTCGGGCCATTCCACCTGTGCGCTGGGGCCTACCACGGCATGCCGGATGCCGGCCTGGGCGCAGGCGGAGGCGATGCGGTTCCCCGGCCACGACGGCTCCACCGGAACATATCCCGCACCGCTGGCGCACACCCCGAGGATCGCGGTGATCTGCGCCGCGCTCTTCTCGACCGCGACCGCGACGAGATCACCCGGACCGGCACCGGCTGCCGCGAGCACAGCAGCCGTCTGCGCAGCGTTCGACGAAATCTCCTTGTGGCTGAGTGAATTCTCGGGGTCCAGGAGAGCTGCCTCGTCAGGACATCGTTCGGCGGCTGCCCGCAGCGGATCGTCGAGCAGCGAGCCGACCGGGCCGAACGGCGCACTCGTCAGCTTTTCCGCCGGCAGGAACGATGGGTCCCAGCCGAGGGTGGTGTCGGTCCAGGCGGCGGGGTCGTGGGCCAGCCGGTGCAGCAGCCGGGTGTGGGCGTCGAGCATGCCGCTGACGAAGCCTTCGGGGAAGGCGCCGTCGACCGAGTCCCAGCACAGTTTCAGGGCGCCGCTTTCTGCATAGACGATGTGGTCCAGCAACACCTGCGGGGTTTGCGAGATGCCGAAGACCTCTGCTCCGAGCCACCCGGCCGGATTGTTTTGTTCATCGGACAGTCCCAGCCCGCTGGTGAAGACGACGGGGTACTTCGGTGTCGTCGTGGGCTCCCCGGCGGAGTGCTGCGCCTCCATGCCGGACACCGCCCGGTGGTCCAGGTCGGCCCAGAACTGCCGGTTCGCGCGCGTCGCGTAGTCTGCGAAACCCGCCCACCGCGCGGGATCCAGCTCGGGCATCGCGACGAGCGCGGTCGAGGTGAAGTCGCCGACCAGCGACTCCAGGTCGGGGTCGTCGGGCCGGTCGAACAGCGTGGTGTTCAGGCAGAACGGCTCCGTCGCTCCCCACCGAGCCAGGGTGAGTCCGAAAGCCGCGAGCAGCACCCCGGTCGGGCTGAGACCGTGATCGGCCGCACTCGCGCGCAGCGCCTCCCAGTCCGCCGGCGCCAGCGTCGTCGACGCCCTGCTGAACCGGTGGTTGCGCACCTGGTCGACGTCGCACGCCAACGGCAAGACCGGGCCGGGCGGAAGCGACGGGACACGTTCCGCCCAGTAGGCACGATCGCGCTCCCGGCGTCGCTGCTCGTCAGCGTCGGACTCCCGCTTGCGGACCACATCGGCGAAAGTCGTGCGCAGTGCGGGCAGCTCTGCCGACGGATCCTCGACCAACGCGCCCCATTCGGCGAGCAACTGCATCAACCCGGCCAGATCCAGCGCGAGCACGTCGATCCCCATGCACAGCCGCGTCCGGCCATCGGGCAGCAGAATCGCCTGGATGTCGAACAACGGCCAGCGGTCGGCCGGGCGCACCTGGTGCGACCATGCTTGCCGCAACTCAGCGGCGGTGCGTTCGGCGGTCGCCGGGTCAACGCCCCGCAGGTCGGTGATGGGAATCTCGTAGCGCGGCACGGAATCCAGCACGCGCTGCCGGGCGTCTTCACCCACGACCATGCGAAGCATCGGATGCCGCCGAACCAACGTGTTCCACGCCGAGGTCAGGCGGTCCAGATCGGATTCCGGGGCTGCGGCAGGGATCCGGTCGTACTCCCGGTAGAAGAAAGTCGCCACCCCGCCGAGCGGGAACGCCGAGTCGCAGCCGACCCAGTAGGCCGACTGGATCGGGGTGAGCGGGAACGACCCGGTGGCCTCACTCGGCTCGACCACGCCCTCGGCGATCGAGCGAACCGTTGCCGCGCCGAGGAAAGCGGTGAGCGGGAGATCGAGATCGAGCTCCTCGCGAAGCCGGCGGCGCAGCCGCACCGCGGTGAACGACTCCAGGCCCAGCTCGACGAGGGGTGTGTCGGTCTCGATCGTGCTGGTGGGCACGTCCATCACCTCGGCGAGGGCCGCGGCAACGGCAGCGAGGTCGACCGACGATCCCGTCGGGGTCGCGCTCATGGTCCTCCTTCGGAGATCAGGCGAGGTCGGATTCTGATCACAGAGCGTCAGCGCACTAGACAAGAAAACGACAATCGTTTTCAATTATGCTCCGAACGATCGCGGCCGTGTCAAGGGTGAACACGGATGGTGACGACTGGTGACGCCAAGTCGATCAACCAGGAGAGGATGGCCTGTGCTGCAGCATTCGGATTCGGCGCTGCGCTGCTACGACCCGAGGCCCGCGGCTCGGGTGAGGCTGTTCTGCATGCCGCACGCCGGCGGCGCGGCGAGCTTCTTCCGGTCGTGGTCGTCATCGCTGCCGCCGGACATCGAGGTCTGCGCGATCCAGTACCCGGGACGGGAAGACCGCTGGAACGTGCCGGCCTGCGGCGCGATGTCGGAACTCGTCGAGGACGTCGTCGCCGGTATCCGCGACCGGCTCGACCAACCGTTCGTCTTTTTCGGGCACAGCCTGGGTGCCACCGTCGCCTACGAGACGGCGCAGGCCCTGCATCGCGAGCTGGGCCGGGAAGCAAGCCATCTCCTCGTCTCGGCGAAAGAGCCACCGCACCGCCACCGCGCCGACGATTTCCACCAGCGCTCGGACGACGAGCTGTGCACCGAGCTCGCCAGGCTCATGCCCGACCGCGCGGACGTCCTGGCGTCCCCGGGGGTGCGAAGCCTCCTCCTGCCTGCGGTCCGCGCGGACTACCAGGTGGACGAGACCTACCAGCTGGTGAACACGCCTTCCCTGCTTGACTGCCCGATCACAGCGTTGTGCGCCGCCGACGACACCGAGATCACCGTGGCGGAGGTGCAGGGCTGGAGGCGGCTCACCCGGAAGCGGTGCAACGTCGTGGTCCTCCCGGGCGATCACTTCTACCTCGTACCGCACCGCAACGCGGTCCTGACGACGATCCACCACGCTGTCTCAGCTCTCCTGTAGTGCGAGCTGGGCCAGCGGGGTTCTGGTCTGCGCTGGTCGCATTTCTCTATGCGCATTGCCGCATCTGGGATTAGGCTTTTCGGGTCAATGAAAGGACCGGAATGAGCGAAAGGTCGATGGTGACGATGGCGCATCAAGTGCACCCCGCGCACGAGCACGCTCATGGTGAAGTCTGCGGGCACGTGGTGGTTCCCCACGGTGACCATGTCGACTACGTGCATGATGGGCACCTGCACCGGGTGCACGACGATCACTATGACGAGTGCGAGCAAGGCGAGCACGTCGTGCACGATGGGCATGAGCACGCTCATGGTGAAGGCTGCGGCCACGTCGCCGTTCCCCACGGTGACCACGTCGACTACATCCACGACGGACATCGCCACGCTGTCCACGGCGACCACTACGACGAGCATTGAGCCCGCCGGGGCTCCAGTGTCAACTGTGGACGCGAGCAGGTCCGGTGTGCAGCATCTACATCCTGGAGTACGGGGTCGGGCATTGGTGGGAGAACCTGTTGCATAACCAGAGTCCGTTGCGCTGATGGCCGGTTGTTGTTCGCGCGGGGCATGCTGGCCATCAGCGTCCCTGGCAGCTACCGGGCCAGGTGGGCGGGCAGCGATGCGATGTCGGATGCGGCGAGCTGACGCCAGGCGCAACCAGGCTTTACGCGCCCCGAGCAGCGGGGCGGGCCCGGCACAGTACTGTCCACGGAGCGGGGGCGCTCGACGTGGCAACACCGGTCGGAACGGCGCGTCGACATCCAGTGGTGCGTGGGGTCGTCCGCGACCCGGACATGGTCACTGTCCTGGTCGCGGCGTGGAGGTCGCCGCATCGCAGTTCGGTTCCGCTCGCCCCAGCGCGCACCGGTTTCCAAGGCGAGCTCGGCCAGACAAATGCCGCCTGCGTGACGCTGTTGGCCGGGATCCGCGAACTCCGAGCCGAGATTCCCCCTGCGTGGAACGCACCATGGCGAACCGGCGAGGACGTGACCGTCCGCAGTCGATCTACGAAGATCGGGATCCTAGGCGATCAAACCGCATCCATCATATGACATGTGACACATTCTTCTGAGTGAGTTTGATCTCCAGGCGCCCCATTCAGCTTGCCTTTCTCAATGAGCTGCCTGCTGAAACGTCAGGCGATGGTCTCCGAGGCATGGAGTCGGAGTTGCTTCCAAGCACAGGATCCCGCTGGCATGCCCTGGTTCTGTCGGGCGTGGCCAGTACTCTCTGTGATACCCGACACGGATGTCGGGTCAGGATCGCCTTGAAGGCTGATGGTTTGGCTACCCGCAGCTTACAAGGCGCCGCAAGCCCCCGACGGTGGGCTCGCGGCGACAGCGGTCCTGCGGGCCACGCGCCCGGCTGCGCGACCGTGAGAGGGGCTATGTCGGGTACTGATCGATGCGCCGCTGCGAACTCGTCCGTTACCGCCCAATCCCTGCCGTTCCCAGCAAGCCAGCCAGCTGAGGCACCGGCATCGGCAGAGAGGCGTTTCCGATGGAAGGACGATCTTCAGGGAACGCTGTTCGTTCAATGCCGAACCGACCAGGCAGCCGCCGCATCGGAACTCGTGAGGGAGCGTCCCGGATCCGGCCTCGTACTCACCGGAGCGGATGCACCACGGGACGGTCTGGCCCTCAAGAAGCACGGATTCGAACGGCCGATCTTGTGCGACGCCCAGCGGTACAAGGGCAAGAATCGCTACCTCGCCGACGCGACGTTCGACGAGCAGTGGATCGCTTCGCAGCGTCGGCTACAAGGACCTGTCCTCACAGACTCCGGATACATCGGCGAGGAAGACCACGCGGGCCTTCAGAGCGTTCTGGCGCAAACCCGCGGGCTTGGCGACGACGCCATCGCCTGTCTGCCACTCCACCTGAGTTGGCTGAAGAGCCGTGACAATGTGGAGAAGCTGTGCGACGAGATCGCGGCATATGACGTCGCGGTCGCTCTCGTCCTGGAGCACCAAGGCGACCCGCTCGGGGTGCAGGCTGCTTTGCGAGGACTTCTCCGGCTGCTCGCGCTCGACACCCCGGTCCTACTGCTGCGCAGCGACGTTTCGGCGCTGGGCGCATTGTGCTTTGGGGCGCTGTCTGCCGCAGTTGGCACTACACCCACGCTTCGACACCTCTACCCGGTCACGTCCAAGGGTGGCGGTCGCCCTGGTGAGCGGCCCGTGTCGATTCTGGTGCCGCACTGCCTTTCCTATGTGGGGACGGACAAGGTTGCCGGTGCGATCCCGCTAACGCCGGATCAAGCGAATTACTGGGAGTGTGTGTGCGACACCTGCAACGGTCGACGGCTCGATCATTTCGTCATGATCGAAGACACCGAGGAGCGGGTCGACGCCGCGTTCTGCCACTCGTTCCAACGGCTGCTCGACATCAAAGACGAGTTGTTCCTGTCGCGGTTGACGCCAGCGGCACGGCGCAACAGCTGGATCGAGCAGTGCAAGATCGCAGCATTCCACTACGAGGAGATCGGAGGACTCACGTCAGGCCGGCTGTACCGCGACTGGTCGACGCCTGACTTCTTGACTGCATGGACGAAGGTGGTAGGCGCCGCCCCGCGGCAGAAACCACTCAGTCAAAAACCCCGGTCTCGATGAGGTCCCGGTAAAGCAGTTCCTCGATCCACCGATCGAGCGTGCTCCGCCGTGCCTGTGGAGCCCGTCCCCGCCGGGCGGGCTCCACAACACGGAGGTCACCTGAATCCTCGATCTGCACCAGGCCCACGCCCCGAAGCTTGCACTCAAGCAAGCACTCGGATTCTTCGGCGCCCATGGGGGAGTCCGCCAGCACAGCTGTGCTGCAGAAGCCTCGCAGCCGGGCAGCGCCCGACAAAGCGGGACGCCACGACCGCCCCCTGCTCAGCACGCCCACGACCCTGACGACTTCAGGCGCACGCACGGACGCGGCTTCCGGCCATTCCCACATGGCCAGCGTGTCCCGATCCAGGGTGGGAGGCTGGCCGTTTCGCTTCCGCATGGCGTGCGCCCGAGCGTCGATCTCGACCACCGGATGCACATCGGCGCCCAGCAGCGTTCTCCTCGGCGCCAACCGTGAGCCCCACCCAAGTTCCTGTGCCGCTCGCTGAGCGTCCACGTCCGAGTACCCGGCCAGGTTATGGCGTTCCCGCTGGGCAGAGAGAACAGGGAACAATCCCGGCTGCGGAGTCACTCACGAACCTCTCTACGCATCAAAGCTCCAGTACCACCAGCGGTGCTGGTTCCAGTGCCCGGCACAACCTACGCCCTGGATGCCGGCGATGCGAACGTAACGAGAGAAGTGACTCGCTTGTGTCTGACTCTGCTGCCTGGCCCACGCCGGCGGTTGCTGGTGGTGACGTCCACACCCAGCGCTTTCGGCTTCCAGCCGGCGAACCTGCCTCCCCAGAATTCCGCGGCGGCTGCTGCCGGGACCGTCCTCGGCGTGATCGTCACCGCCTTGGTCACCACCATGAGTGACCGTGGCGGCGGCACTCATGCCGCATATGCAGCATTCCGAATGGTGTTGAGTGCGGTGATGGCGGTGTCTCCGTGGTGGGGGAGGGTGTGGAGGTAGCGTTCGGTGGCGCGGAGGCTGGCGTGGCCGAGGCGTTCGCGGACGGTTTCCACATCTGCGCCGCCGGCGAGTAGCCAGGATGCGTGGGTGTGGCGTAGGTCGTGCATGCGGACTCTGCGGGTGAGGCCGGCTCGGGTTTGGGCCGGATACCAGATCTGGAGACGGAACCAGTCGCGGGGCAGATGACCGTCGGTGTCACGACTGCGACCCTGGTTAGGACGGTCTTTGCCGTGGGCGCGGCGTCTGGCTCGGTAGGTGGCGAGGGTGTGGCGGCAGTGGGTGCAGCGGCAGCCTTGGTTGTAGCGGGTGAGACTGCCGTGCCCGGGAAGCGAAGGCTCACTGAGCGTCGGGATGGGTGTGCTTGGTGGTGAATCTTGACCGTTGCTGGTGGGGAATGGGAAGAGTAGGTCGTAGTCGCCAAGGTCGTGCTCGCGGATGTGGGCGATGATCCGATCGGTGAGGGTGCTGCCGAGCCGCAGCTGCCGGTACTCGGCGTTCTTGGGGTAGTGCTTGACAACGAACCGCTGCCCGGTCGCCGACGGCGGGTGGACTTCGACGACGGTGCGCGCGATGGTCAAGGTTCGGATGGCGGCATGGAAGTCACAGGGGCGGAGTTCGGTCAGCTCGCCCCAGCGTGCGCCGGATTCGAGGGCGAGTTCGATCAGCAGTTTCCACTTCTCGTTGGGCAGGGCCTCGACGAGGTCGTTGAACTCGGTGGGTGTCAGGATGCGCAGGGGGCGTTTCGGTGCTGACGGGACCTTGACTCCGGTGCAGGGGTGGAAGTAGATGACCTGGTCGTTGAGTGCGGTGGTGAAGATCGCGGAGAGCACTGTCTTGCACCGGGCCAGGGTGTGCGCCGACGCCCCGTCGGCGTGGAGGCGGCGGAGGAAGTCGCGGATGTGGTCGGGCAGGATCTCGTTCATCCGCATCGCCCCGAACTCGTCCAGCAGATACTTCTGGGTGATCTGTTGGTAGCCCTGGCGGGTGTTGAGTTCCATGACGTGGTTGGGTAGCCACACCTCGGTTACGTAGCGGGTGAAGCGCTGACGTCCGGTGGCGAGGTTGACGAACTTGCCGTCGGCGATCTGCGCCTCTGCGCGCCGCCACGCCCGCTCTGCGTCGCGCTGCCGCGCGAAGGTGCCCGCGGAGCGTTGTCGGCCGCGGAGGTTCCAGTAATAGGCGGTGTAGCGCGGGTCGCCGTAACTTGTGTAGCGCAAACGTGTGTATCCCATGACGATCACCCAATCGGGTCGAGTTCGCTGGCGTCGTTGGCAGCGGTACCGGTCGAGTGTGGGGAACGACCGCGGCTCGTAGTGAGGGCTCGACGGCCGTGTTGTCCAGCCCCTGGCTCGCTTCAGAATTGGCGCGCGAACTGCTGCCGTAGCGGGCAGGCAACGGCACCGCCCGTCCGGTCATTGCCGGGACTTTGGTCCTCGATGTTTGGGGTGGGAGCGACAACTTGGGAGGATTTTGGGAGGATCGATGTGCGCTCAACTGCATCAAACTGCATTGAACCGTCCACAACGGAACCGCCCTGACCTGCGGGATCTCTAAAACCGCAGGTCAGGGCGATGTTGATGTCTACCTTGACACGGTAGAGGTCACTGGTTCAATCCCAGTATCGCGCACCATCAATATTCCCAGGTGCGAAACCCTGGATGGATGATCATGTCGAGCTGATCGACGCCATCGCCCGAACCTTCGGTCTCAAGGACTGCCGGGTGGCGCTCGACATCGGCCGGAGCCCTCCGGGATGCGTCGAGCAGTCGGGGCGGATCGCGATTCGCCCACGGACTGCCTCCAGGACTGTGGGAATTACCTCCGGGCGGCGGTGGTCGACGGAAGCTCGCCGAACCGCGAACGGTACTCGCCTGCGAATCGGCCAAGATGGGTCATGCCCCAGCGATACGCTATTTCTCCGATCCGGTCACCGGTCGACAGTATGTCGTGGCGTATCCGGTCCAGCCGGAGGTTGCGGACGTAACCCATCGGAGATGTCCCGAGTTTCTCCCGGAACGCGCTGCTGATCGTCCGCGCGCTGCACCCGGCTGCCTCCGCGATCTGGCCGAGGGAGATCGGTTCCGGCAGGTTGGCTTCGACGAAGGCGACTGCCGCACGCAGCGCTCTGGGATGCGGCACCCCGGGGACGCCGCGCAGCGTGGCGGTATGGGTGTGTGACTGGGCCAGCAGCAGCGCGGTCACGATGCAGCGCAACTGGCTCCGTTGCAGTTCCTCCCGCTGGAACAGCGGGTCGCCGGAGTCGAGTTGCTCGATCAATGACCCGATCAGCAGCTTCACCGCCCTGCCCCGCGGTTCGGACAGGTCGAGCGGAAGGTCGAAACGCACGGCGGAACCGGTCGGGCGCCCGGTGAGCGCCGCGAGTTCTCGCCGGACGAGTCCGGCGTCGATCCGCAGGCCCAGGAATCTCGTCCCCGGCCGGTTCGGGCGAAGTTCCTGGGCGTCGCCCGGATTGAACACCCCGGCCCTTGCCCGGCTGAGGACGGCTTGCCTGCCGCCACGGCTCGCGGAAATCTCACCGGCCAGGCCCAGGTTGACGAAGTACGAGTCCCTGCCGGGCGCCGTGCCGACCCGCACCGCCAACGAGGAGGCGAAGTAGCCAACGGCGAAGTCCGCGGCCGCGACACCGCGTACCTCGTGCTCACCGCCGGCGAGGGGGCCGAGGGGGCTGGTGGTGACCGCCCCGCCGAAGAGCCGGGCCGCCGAGTGGAGCAGGTTCACCGGATTGCCGGACTTCGTGATGACGAAATCACGGAGGGGACCCGACGGCACTGCTCACCTCCTTGATAGGCGAGGCAATCATCCCGCGGCGTCGAGACGTCCTGCAAGGTTGCCGATGCGCACGTGTCGTCCTCCTGCCGGCCAAGCTAGGTCGGCGGCCACGAGGTCGTTGTCCGGTTCCAGACGTCGTCATCCGATTCCGGAACCGTTGCCGGAACCGGACAACATCCGCCTGAACCGGATTGGGAACCGGGGCCTGCCGACCTAGCTTGGCCGAGCACAGCGGCATGGAGGACCTATGGAGAACAGTGACGGCGCGCGTTCAGCGCTGATCGTCGGTGCCGGCATCGCGGGATTGACCACAGCGAGCGCCCTGGCTCGGCGGGGATGGCTCGTCGAGGTCATCGAGACGGGCGCCGAGGGTGCCGCCGCCGGATGGGGGCTGAGCCTGACCGGCCCTTCGCTTCGTGCGCTCGACGGCCTGGGGCTGGCCGATCAGTGCCTTGCCGCCGGATACGGCATGAGCGTGATCACCAACGTCGACGCGAACGGGGTGGCGAACCCGATCGAGCTCCCGCGCCTGATCGGCCAGGATCGCCCGGCCATGGCGGGAATCGCGCGCCCAGAACTGCACCGAATCCTGCGCACCGAGGCGCTGCGGCTCGGTGCACGGATCCACTATGGACTCAGCGTTTCCCGCCTGGACGAGGGGGACGGTCAGGCACGCGCCGAACTGACCGACGCAACGGTGCGAACCGTCGACCTGCTCGTGGGTGCCGACGGCATTCGTTCGGTCGTTCGTGACCTCATCGGCCGTCCTACTCCGATTCACTATCACGGCCAGATGGTGTGGCGGGCCCTCGTGCCGCGTCCCGACTGGGCCACCAGCATCCACACCTTCGCCGGTGCCGGCCACCAGACGGGAGTCGTGCCGATCTCCCCGAGCCAGGCATACGTCTTCCTCACCGAGAACGGGGTTCGACCGGACGTGCTTCCGGATGCCGGCCTCGCCCCGCGGATGGGAGAGCTGCTGGCACCGTTCTCCGGCCGCGTCGCCGAGATTCACCCCCAGGTCGCACGGTCCGATTCGGTGATTCGACGGCCCGTGCAGACCGCGTTCGTCGACACGTCGTGGTCCGACGGGGCCAGCATCGTCATCGGCGACGCCGCGCACGCGCCCTCGCCGCAGATGGCCAGCGGGGCCGCACTCGCCATCGAGGACGGCCTGGTCCTGGCGCAGGAGTTGGACCGTTGCCAGGACACCCGGAAGGCCCTCAAGGCATTCATGGACCGCCGTCGGGAACGGTGCGCGGTCTTGGTGAAGACATCGGTCGCGATCGCAGGCCTCGAGCAGGAGCAACGACATCGCGATTCGTATCCGCTCATCGAGGCGTGCCACCAACGGATGGCGCTGCCGGCATGACCGACGTCAATGAGGAGGTCCGGTTGCCCGACGAAACCGCCCCGTCCCTGCCCGCGGCGAAGTCGTGGTTGCGCACGCATCTCGCGCAGCGGCGCAACCCGTTCAACGCCATCGGCGAGGCCGCGGCTTCCCGGTACATCGAGACGCTTCCCGGCGTCGACCCGGTCCGTTGGGCGGAGCACTGGCTCGGCGGCGCGGCGGAGTTCGCGGCGGCGGCCGAGCGGGCCGAGGTCGACGGCGACCGCGGCACCGCGCTGGAGAACTGGTGGCAGGCATACCAGTTCGCGTTCCTCGGGCGATACCCATCGCCCATCCATCCTGCCAAGCTGGCCGCGTACGAGCTGGCTCGGACCTACTTCGCCCGGGTCTGCGAACTGGAGAACACGCCCGTCGAGCAGGTCAGAGTCCCGTTCGACGGCCGCGCGGGCGAAGGCGACTCCGTCTCGTTCCTGGTGGCCCGGCCACCCGGCTCCGGCGCGGCCAGGTCACCGATCGTGCTGATGTGGGGCGGAATCGACGTGTGGAAGGAGGAGAGCTACGCCCGCGGTCGGCTACTGCGCGAACGTGGTTTCGCCACGGTGCACATCGACAAGCCGGGTGTCGGGCAGTCTCCGGTGCTGGCCGGCCCGGACGCGGAACGCCAGTGGGATCCGGTGTTCGACTGGCTGCGGAGCAGGAACGACCTCGACGCGGATCGGGTCGCGGCCCTCGGGCTGTCCTTCGGCGGGTACTGGGCGATGAAACTGGCGCACACGCACCGCGAACATCTCACCGCCGCGGTCAACTGGGGTGGCGGGGTGCACCTGACGTTCCAGCCGGAATGGCAGGAGAAGTCCCGGAACGCCTCGTCCTACCTGATGGACCTCATGCCCGCCCGCGCTCGCATCTTCGGCGGCACCACCTTCGCGGACTACGTCGCGCGCTGCCCCGAACTTTCCTTGCTGGAACAGGGGATTCTGGACCTGAAGTCGTGCCCGCTGCTGCTGGTAAACGGAAAGGACGATCAGCAGAACGCCGCCGCCGACATCCACCTCGCCCTCGAGCACGGTGACCCGAAGACCGCGCGGCTCTTTCCCGGCGGGCACATGGGTTCCGGCCCCGTCCTGCCGGCCATCGTCGACTGGCTGACCGACCGGCTCGGCCTACCGGCAACAGAAGGGAACTGATATGCACGCCACCGGTCTGATCACACACCTGCGGCACGTCGGCATCGCGATGCCGAACTTCGCCGAACAGCGCACGTTCTACCGTGAGACGTGGGGGCTGACGGAGACGGCCAATGACTCGGGGGTTTCCTTTCTCGCCGCCGAGGGCTCCCCGGAGCTGTACGTCGTCCGGCTGCGCGAGGGCGACCAGAAGCGCACGGACCTCGTCGCGTTCGGGGCCGCCGGCCCCGCCGACGTGGATACCCTGACCGAGCGGCTGATCGGCAAGGGAGTGACGCTCGTCCACGAACCCCGCGTGCTGGACACACCAGGCGGCGGCTACGGCGTCCGGTTCTTCGACAACGAGGGGCGAGTCGTCGAGGTCTCCGCGGACGTCGCGGTCCGGGCGCACCGCAGGATCGAGGAGCGCGAGTCCGTGCCGGTACGGCTTTCGCACGTGCTGATGAACACGCCCACCCCGGAAGTGACCGTCCGCTGGTACGTCGAAAACCTCGGGTTCCGGCTGTCCGACACGATGCGCGTCGGCGACCGCGAGATCATGTGGTTCTTGCGGTGCAACACCTTCCACCACAGCTTCGGCTTCGTACGCGGTCCGCATGCCGCTTTCCACCATGCCTCGTTCGAGATGCGCGGCGTCGACGAGTTCATGCGTGGCACCGGGCGCCTGCACCGCCTTGGCTTCGAGCGTCTCTGGGGACCGGGACGGCACCGTGCCGGGGACAACTCGTTCAGCTACTTCCTCGACCACGCCGGGAATACCGTCGAATACACGACCGAGCTCGAGATCATCGACGAGGACACCTGGCACCCGCACATCTACGACCTGACCGATCCCGCCAACGCCGACCAGTGGGGCACCGCGAACGAGATGGACGAGTTCATCGCCGCCCGCTCGCACAACGACGTCGACCGAGGCCTGTTCATCGCGCCGCCGATGTGACCGGGCGGACGAGCTGAAAGGATCATCGGCAATGACCTCCCGCGCTCTGCTCGCCTGCGTGCCGTCTTGCGGTTCATGTGGTGTTGAGAGCGACCGTGGGATGCAGTCGTGAGGCGCGGATGGCCGGGTAGAGACCGGCGACAACGCCGATGACCAGTGTTGCCCCGATGCCGCCCCCCAGCGCCCACGCCGGGACGACCGCGGTCCATCCCTGTGCGGCGGCGAAGATGGCGGTTGCGATCGCTCCCAATGCCGCACCGGTCGCGCCGCCGAGCACGGACAGCAGCAGGGATTCGGTGAGGAACTGCATCCGGATGTGGCCTTTGGTCGCGCCGAGGGCGCGACGCAGACCGATCTCCTGCCGGCGTTCCAGAACGGAGATGATCATCGTGTTGGCGATGCCGACACCGCCGACGAGCAGCGCCACGGCGCCCAGCCCCAGCATGAGCGTGGTCAGTCCCTTGTCGGTGGCTGCGCGAGCGGCGAGCGCGTCGGAGGGCCGGCTGACGTTGACCGATTCCGGGGCGCCGGGGTTGACGGTGCGGGCGAGGACACCGCGGACGGCTTCCACCGATTCGTCCGAGGATCGTTCGAAGACCGTGGTGGGGTGCCCGTCGAACCCGAGGTAGCGCTCGGCGGCGGGGAACCCGACCATGGCTACCCGGTCCAACTGCGGCACGAGTTCAACCGGGGCGAGTACGCCGATGACGACGAACCAGGTGTCGTCGAGGAGGATTCTCTCGCCGGCAACGGTCACCCCCAGGCGTTCGGCGGCGATGTGCCCGAGTACTGCTGCGGGCAGGTTCTCACTGGCCGGCGTGAACCAGATTCCGCCGTCGACCTGAGCGTTCAAGGCATCCAGCAGGTCCAAGCGGGCCGCTTGCACGGTCACGCCCGCGGGCATTTCCTTGGGGACCACGTCGCTGCGGCGGACCCGCGCATCGACTTCGGCGGTCGCGGTGGCCTTCTCGACAGGCCCGATCCGATTCACCATGGCGACCACGTTCTCGGGCAGTTTGACCGGATTGCCGTCCAAGTCCTTGCCTGCCTCGGCGGTGAGCAGGTTGGTGCCCAGCCGATCCAGTTGCGACATGAGATCCGCCCGGCTGGACGTGGACAGGCCGATGACGGCCACCATCGTCGCGATGCCGATCGCGATGCCCAGGGCGGAAAGCACAACCCGGGTGCGCCGGGCTCGCAAGCCGGTCGCGCCGGTCCGCAGGATGTCGGCAGGCGACATGCGTGCGGCGGTAAGCCTCCCGCTCATCGGCTTACCTCCTGGCGCGCGACGACCCCGGTACTCGTGCACGCATCGGAGACGATCTCACCGTCTCGAAACCGGATCTGTCGTGGCATCGCATCGGCGATGTCGTTGTCGTGGGTGATCACGGCGACGGTCGTGCCTGCCCGGTGAAGCTCGCGCAGCAGCTCCATGACCACCTCACCGGATGCGGTGTCCAGCGCGCCGGTGGGCTCGTCGGCCAACAGCAGGTCCGGGGCGCCGACCAGGGCGCGGGCGATCGCCACCCGTTGTTTCTCCCCGCCGGAGAGCTGATTCGGCTCGTGGCCGAGCCGGTGTCCCAGCCCGACCCGTTCCAGAGCGGTGCGGGCGCGGTCGCGACGCTGCCTGCGGGGGACGCCCGCGTAGAGGAGTCCGTCGGCCACGTTGGTCACCGCATCGCGTCCTGGGGCGAGGTGGAAATGCTGGAAGACGAACCCGATGTGCCGGGCGCGCAGCGCTGAGAGCTCGGTGTCGGACAACGCGCCCACGTCGTACCCCGCGACCTTGACCTGGCCACTCGATGCCCTGTCCAGGGTGCCGATCAGGTTGAGCAGCGTCGACTTACCGGATCCGGATGGACCGACTATCGCCACCAGCTCGCCCTGGCACACCCGCATGTTCACGCTGCGAAGGGCATGAACGCCGCCGGGGTAGGTCTTGGTGGCTTCCCGCAGCTCGATGACGGCCGGTGCCGGGTTGTTCACGTCGTGGCCACCCCGACCTTCATGCCTTCGGCCAAGCCTGGCCCGGTCACCTCGATACGCCCGTCGGCGGTCATGCCGGGCTCGACCCGGACGACCCGAACCTGGTCGCCGGTCACGACCTGAAGCCCGTACCCGCCTTCCCGAAGCGCCACGATCGCCTCCACCGGGACCGTCAGCACGCCTTGGCGGCTTTCCTGGACGAACCGCACGCTCGCCGTGCCCTGGGCGCCCGCGTTCTGCACCGACTCGGCCAGGGTGATCTCCACCTTGAGGCCCGGCTGCGTGGAACTGCCGCTTGTCCCGCCGCCGCCGGGATCAGCGGTGGCGGCGGGCTGGATGGTTTTGGAGACCTCGCCGTGGACGGTCGTGCCTTCCGGCAGGGTGACCTCGACCTTGGTCCCCGTTCTGGCCAGGTCCTGATCGGACTGATCGAGGTCGGCCAGGATGATCGGTTGCGGAGATGCCACCGTGAGCACCGGTTTGTCCGGGCCGACCCGCTCGGCGAGCGGTGCGTCCGCGGACACCACCCGGACGGCCTCCGGCTGGAAGACGACATCGCCCTGGCCGACCACGCCGCTGGGGTCGATGATGCCGAGGTCCTTCTGCCAGGATTTCACCGCGGCCTCGGTGGCGCCGTCGAACTCCTGGGTGGCCTTGAGCCCGCGGCCGTAGCCCAGAGCACGCAGGTTCTGGTGGAGCTGCCGGACATCCGGCCCTTTGTCGCCGAGCTTCATGTCGCGGAAGACCGGCGTCGTGCCGTAGAGCAGCACGACCGGCCTGGCATTCAAGCTGTAGAGCGCCTGACCGCGCTCCACCGTCTTGCCCACGGTGGCGGCCGTGGTCACGGTGCCGTCCACCGCCGCCTTCACCGCGCGGCGCGAGGCGAAGTCCCAGTAACCGTCCACGGTCTTGCTCTCCACCAGGTCGGTCCGGGTGATCTCGGTGGTGGAAGGGGGCAGCGCAGCTGCGCTGTCCTCATTGGACTCCTGGTTCCCGCAACCGGCCAGCACCAGCGTGCTGCCCCCCACCGCCGCCGCGGCCATCGCAACGGCGGCGCTCCGGATTGCCGTGCGTCGATTCACTGCATGCCGTCCAGACCGTCGAGCAGCTTGTCCTTGCACGCCTCGCGAGCCTGCTTGTAAGCGGGCGAGTCCTGATCGATCGACGAGCCGGTGGGATTCGCGTTGCCACCGGGTATGACCCGGCCGCCCTGCATCGTGGGATTGGCGAAGGCGGACACGCCGTTGTTGCGCATGCACTTGGCGTGCTCCAACATCGACTCGTACTCCCGCTGGGCGTCCCGCTGGGGTTCGAGCGCATCCGCCGCCTGCATCTCCGGCATGCAGGTCCGCATGGCTTCAGTGAGCTTGTCCTGGCCCTGCCGGGCGTTCGGCCCGGACTGCAGCTTTGCCTGGACGACCTCGATCTTCGGCCAGTCGGGATAGCCGCTCAGCTTGGGATCCGGCCAGTCCTCGATACCGTTCCTTCGCACGCACTGCACGTACTTGAGCTGCGCGTCGAAGAAGGCGCTCTTGCCGCCCTGCCGGCCGGTCGGGGCCGGCTCCCCCGCTGCCGGGGAAACGGGCGGCGGGTCGCCGGCCGAGGCGATTCCGCCGCCGGGCTGGTCCTGCCCGCCGCATGCGGCCAGAAGCGCGGCAAGGGCAGCGACGATCAGGGGCGCAGCACGCATGCCGGGGGGTTTGCGGCTCGCGCCGTCGAATCGGGTCATGGGATTCACCCTCGCGCCCCGACGTGATGGCACCCCCATGGCGGTGTGATGAGCACGTAACAAAGATCGGAGGACGCAGGTCGCCGTGCCCATAATGGGCGTCATGCCGCACGTCCTGCTCATCGAAGACGACCACTCCGTGCGAAACGGCATCGAACTCGTCCTGCGCCGGCACAACCACCAGGTGCACGCAGTCGGCACCGGTGAGGAAGGAGTGGCCCTGCTGCGCTCACGGCCCGTCGGAAACCAGATCGAGATCGTGGTGCTCGACCTGATGCTGCCCGGTATGGACGGCTTCGAGGTGTGCCGCCGCACCCGGGCCCTGGGCGCGACACCGATCATCATGCTCACCGCCCGCGGCGACGACCTCGACATCGTCAGCGGCCTCGAGGCGGGCGCCGACGACTACGTCGTGAAGCCGATCACCGCCCGCGTGCTGGAGGCTCGCATCCGCGCCGTGCTCCGCCGCGTCGAACCGGCCCGCACCGACACCACCGAGTTGGACGGCCTAGTGATCGACCGGGCCGCGTTGACCGTCACCAAACACGGCACGCCGATCGTGCTGCCGCCCACCGAACTGCGGCTGTTGCTGGAGCTCTCAGGTGCATCCGGCCGGGTCCTCAGTCGCGAACAGCTCCTCGAGTTGGTGTGGCAGCACGGCTTCCTGGGCGACTCCCGGCTGGTCGACGCCTGCGTCAGACGGCTGCGCGCCAAGATCGAGGACATCCCCGCACAACCCCGCTACATCCAGACCGTGCGCGGGTTCGGCTACCGCTTCGGGCGGCCATGAGCCGGTTCGATTCCCGTCGAGGGCTCCGCGCACGTGCACGCATCCGCTCCAGGCAGGCAGTCCAGGTGGCGAACCGGGCGATGCCGCTGCTCGGAAGCCTGCGCACCCGGCTGATAGCCGCTTTCGTACTGGTCGCAGCGCTGAGCGCGGTCACGGCTACGGCCCTGGCCTACCACGAGTCGCGGAACTTCATCGTGACCCGCACCCAAACCGCGCTCGAACAGGAATTCCGACAGCGCGTCAGCGGCCTCGCGCGGGAATTCGACGTTCCCCCCGGTCGGCAGACGCTCAAGCGCTTCGCCGATGACGTGTCCCAGGCCGGTCTCCGCGATGCCGACGTCATCGTCGACTACCAGGGCCTCACCGCATCGTCCCGTCCCGGGGCGGACGAATCGCGCATCACGCCCACGATGCGAGCAGCTGTCCGGACGGGGGACCGGCTCAACGTCCAACGCATCACGAAGGACGGGCGGCCCTGGCTGGTGCTCGGTACCCCGGTCACCTTCGAGGAATCCCGCCGCGCGTCCGGACTCGAGGTCTACGCCATCGTGTCCCTCCAGGACGAGGAACGCGACGTCAGCGACCTGCTGCGCACGGTCCGCAACGGCACGATCCCCACCATCGTCCTCGCCGCCGTCCTGGCTCTGCTTGCCGCACGCACCGTCCTGCGCCCGGTGCGGAACCTGGGCGACGCCACCCGCAGGCTCGCCGCCGGAGAACTCGGTGCCCGAGCCCAGCCGACCGGCCGCGACGAACTGGCCGACCTGGCGCACACCTTCAACGCCACCGCCCAAGCCCTGCAGACCAGCGTCACCGACCTGCGCGAGCAGGAGGCCACGGCACGCCGGTTCGCCGCGGACGTCTCCCACGAGCTGCGCACGCCACTCACCGCGATGACCATCGTGTCCAACGTGCTCGACGAAGAAGCCGACCAGCTCCCGCCGGACAGCGCGACCGCGATGCGCACCGTCAGCGCGGAAACCGCCAAGCTGGCGCGACTCGTCGACGACCTCATCGAAATCTCCCGGTTCGACGCCAAAGCCATCCACCTCAACCGCGATGAGATCGACGTCGGCGACACCATCCGCTCCACCCTCACCGTCCGCGGCTGGCATGACGACGTCCGCACCGACCTACCCGGCGAGAGCGTCCGCGCCCTGCTCGACCGCCGCCGGCTGGACGTGATCGTGGCCAACCTGGTCGGCAACGCCCTGCGCCACGGTGCGCACCCCGTCACCGTCACGCTGCGCGCATCCGACGCGGAGATCACCATCGAGGTCACCGACCACGGCCCGGGGCTCGACCCGGAGGTCATCCGGCACGTGTTCGACCGCTTCTACAAAGCCGACACCGCACGCACCCGATCCGAAGGCAGCGGCCTGGGCATGGCCATCGCCCAGGAGAACGCCCGCCTCCACTGTGGAACGATCCACGCCGGCAACCGTCCCGAAGGCGGCGCCGTGTTCACCCTGCGCCTGCCCCGCCACGTGGAAGGAACACCGTGATCCGCAGTCGCGCCGTCCTGGCTGCCGTCGTCCCCCTCGTCGCGGCACTCGCCGGCTGTGGCGTCCAGCCCACCGACGTACTCGGTGCCGGCGAACCGGCCACCGGCCTTCCCCAGGGCATGCGCGTGTACTTCGCCTCCGACTCCGGGCTGCGCGGCGTAGCACGCCCCGGCGTGGAGATCGACGATCTCCGCGTGGCCATCAAACTGCTCCTCGGCGGCCCCAACGAGACCGAGCTGCACAGTGGGCTGTCCACCCTCTTGCGGGACGACCAGGAACTCCACGCGACCTCCGACCGAGGCCAGGTCACCGTCGAACTGCCCGGCACACCGGTCGAAACCTCCCCGGGAATCTTCACCGGGCAAGTGGTCTGCACCCTGGCCCGTGCCGAATCCCTCCTGCACGGGACCCGTCCCGACGAAGTCCAGGTCACCCTCGTCGGCCCCAACCGCACGGTGGGGCCATACCGATGCCCCCAGTTCCTCACCAGCTGAACCCACATGCCTCCCGCCGAAGGTTTGGCTGCGAGCACGCCCGGGCATCTCCGCCAGTAGCCAATCCAACATGAATAGACATTCTGATGGGGGAGCGTGCGTCGCCGTCCGCTGACTCCGCCGCATATGCGGATTGCCAGTTTTTCCGGCAGCAGAGGGGATTCTGCGTGGTCTCTGGTGCCCACGCTGCTCTCGCTGTGGGAATTTCGGTAAATGTCGCCCGGCCTTGAACGGTTTGCTGATGTTGACCGTTGATCGGTGATGTGTGTGAATGTAGGTCTATGCTGACATGTCCTCGACGAGGAGCGGCAATGAAGCTTGCGAAGCGCTCATTCGAAGAATCTCCGAGACGACGTAGGACTGGTGCTCGCAACAGACTGCTCGGCGGACTGACCGTCGCCGTGCTGTGCGGTGCGGGGCTGTCACTGGCCGGCCCTGCGCAGTACGCCCCCGCTGAGGGCGGTGACGGTCTCGCTTTGACGCCTCCCATGGGGTTCAACAACTGGAACACGACCCACTGCGGGCCGGAGTTCAACGAGGAGATGGTCAAGGGGATCGCCGACATCTTCGTCGAGAAGGGGCTGAAGGACGCCGGCTACGAGTACGTCAACCTCGACGACTGCTGGGCGCTTCCCGTGCGGGACGTGAACGGCAAGCTGGTGCCCGACCCCGAGCGTTTCCCCAATGGCATCAAGGCCGTTGCCGACTACGTCCATTCCAAGGGGCTGAAGTTCGGCATCTACACCAGCGCCGGTACGAAGACCTGCAACGTGGACGGCTTCCCCGGTGGGCTCGGCCACGAGAAGTCCGATGCCCAGCAGTTCGCGGACTGGGGCGTGGACTACCTCAAGTACGACAACTGCAACAACTTGGGCGTGGACGCCCGGAAGCGCTACACCGACATGGCCAACGCGCTCAAGGAGACCGGGCGTCCCATCGTCTACAGCATCTGCGAGTGGGGCGAGAACAAGCCCTGGGAGTGGGCGGGAGATCTCGGCCAGCTGTGGCGCACGACCGGTGACATCAGCGACAGCTGGGACAGCATGCTGTCGATCATGAAGGCGAACCTGGAGCTCGACGAGTACGCGGGCCCCGGCCGCTGGAACGACCCCGACATGCTGGAAGTCGGCAATGGCGGGATGACCGACACCGAGTACCGCACGCACTTCTCGATGTGGTCGATCATGGCTGCGCCGCTGCTGATCGGTTCCGACCTGCGCCACGCGGACGAGGCGACGATGGAGATCCTGGGCAACCGCGAGGTCATCGCCGTCGACCAGGACCCGCTGGGCAAGCAGGGCAAGGTGATCTCCCAGCACGACGGCCGCTGGGTTGTGAGCAAGGAGATGCAGGACGGTTCCCGGGTGGTCGCCCTGTTCAACGAAACCGACGAGCAGGTGAAGATTTCCACCAAGGCCACCGATGCCGGTTTGCCGGTCGCCGACTCCTACGCGGTCCGCGACTTGTGGAAGCACGCGGACTCCACGACGAACGGTGAGATCTCGGCCGACGTTCCGGCGCACGGCACGGTGCTGGTCCGGGTGGCGCCGCGGCAGTGACGAGCATTCGGTCGGTGGGCCTGGTCTGCGGACGGGGCCCACCGCCGTCTGAGAGCCGATCTCCGGTGTGCGGTTTCGCACGAATGCTCGCAGGTGGGCCCTTCTCGCCCAATCCATCACGCGCGTGACCGCCGATGCTGGGCGCTACCGCTCCCGGGAGCTCTCGTCCAGCAGGAGTTCCAGCAGTTCGTGAGGCGAGACCGTCTCGGGCCAGGGGGTGAGCGATCCGCCGGCCTGCCAGCGCAGGATGAAGGAGTTCCGTTCCTCGGGCGTGCTCCCGCCGTGCCCTCCCTCGTCCAGATGCCCGTGATCCGCCGCCACCACGAGGAGCCAGTTCTCGGCGTGTTCATCCGCCCGGGCCCGCACGGCCTGGCGGATGCGGCTGATGTGCCGGTCAACCCGGGCCAGTGCCGCCTGGTACTGCTCGCTGCGGGCGCCGTAGACGTGCCCGGCATCGTCCACATCGCAGAAGTACACGAAGGACACATCGGGAACGCGGTGGGACGTGAGCGCCGCGAGGGTGAAATCGGTGATCTCGGCGTCGATGCCGACGTATCCGTGGGTTTCGCCGTCGCGGGAGATGACGGCGTGCAGCCCGGCCTTCTGCTGCTCGAGCCGCTGGTGGATGACCGGCCCCAGCCCTTCCGGGGAGACGAGCGGCGGCCAGCCCGCGGCAGCGAAAGTCCTGGTCGAAAGGTCCTGGTAGAAGGCTCGGGAGAGCAGGTCCGGATGGCTGAAGAGCCGGTGCCCCACGAAGGAATTGTCCTTCACCCCGTGCTCGGCGTGCGTCGTCCCGGTGAGGATGGAGGACCATCCCGGGCCGGAGATGGTGGGCACTTCCATCACCATGGGCTGAAGTTCGCCCTCGGCGGCCATGGCGCGCAAAGCCGGGGCGGCCGGGGAATCCGCTGCGAGGTCCCAGCGGAGCCCGTCGATGCCCAGCAGGATGATCCGGGGCCGGCCGGCGGCAGGAGGCGTAGGGCGGGTGGGGGTGTTCACTGTCGTCACCGGTTTCGTGGTCGGGGTGTTCATCGCTCGGAGCCTCTTGCCTGTGCCAGGAGCGGGAGCGTGACCTCTTCGAGGGAAGTGATGATCGTGCGGCCGGGGGTGGCGTCGATCGGGACGGTGGAGGGTACGACGACGACGGGGCAGCCGGCCGCCTCCGCTGCGGCGAGGCCGACGGGTGAGTCCTCCACCACCACGCACTCGGCAGGCCGGGCTCCCAGCTGTCGCGCGGCCTCCAGGTAGGGATCAGGGGCGGGCTTCGAGACGGCGGTGTCCTCGAAGGCCACGATGAGCGTGAACAGCTCACGGCCGAGCCGTTCCCGGACCAGCTCCACCACGCGGCGGGGCGAGGCCGACACGATGGCCGCCGGGATTCCCTGCCCCGCCAGGAGGTGGAGGAGCTGCAGGGCTCCTGGCCTGGGCGCGACCTCTTGGGCCACGAGGGCCGTGAAGGTCTCGTCGAGCCGTGCGGCGAGTGCGCCGGCCGGCAGCGGGGTGGCCATTGTGGACACCAGGTACGCGGCCGTGTGCTGGGACGGGCGCCCCACGACATCGGGTTGGTCCTCCGGCCCGAGCGTCCTGCCCAGGTTGCGCGCCACCGTCTCGACGGCGTCCCACCACAGGCGTTCGGTGTCCACGAGGGTGCCGTCCATGTCGAAGAGCACAGCTGCCGGCAGAGCCACTCCGGCGCTTTCCAGTGCCGTGTGGGCCGGCGCGCCGCCGGGCAGGGCGGTGGTGTCCTGGTGCGGCATCATGCGGCGGCCTCCTGCTCCCTGGCCCGGTCGATCAGGACGGGGCGTTCCGGGAGGCTGAGCCGGACACGTGAACCGACCGGAACGGCGGACGCCACGGCGGTGGGAACATCGGCGAGGGCTTCCTGGCCGCTGGCCAGGCGCACCGTGAGGCGCGTCGTCGCTCCCCGGAAGGACGCAGCCACCACTTGTGACCGGCTTTCCTGGGCAGCGCTGACAACGAGAGCTTCGGGCCGGACGAGGACGTCGATGTCGCCGGTGTCGTGCGCGGTGGCCGTGCTGCCGCTCCGGGCGGGGAGGTGTGCCTGGACAGGGCGGGTGAGGCCCAGAACGTCCACCTGGGTGCCGTCGCTGTTGAGACGGCCGGGCAGGCGGCTCATGGTGCCGACGAACTCGGCGACGAAGGGGGTGGCAGGTGCGTTGTACAGCTCGTCCGGTGTGGCGCAATGTTCCAGGCCGCCTGCCCGCATGACGGCCACGCGGTCCGATATGGACAGTGCCTCTTCCTGGTCGTGGGTGACGAACAGAGTGGTGATGCCCAGGTCCAGCTGGAGACGGCGAATCTCGTCGCGCAGGGACTGCCGGACTTTCGCGTCGAGGGCGGAGAGCGGCTCATCCAGCAGCAGCACCCGGGGCTTCAGGGCGAGGGCACGGGCGAGGGCCACCCGTTGCTGCTGGCCGCCGGAGAGTTGTCGTGGGTAGCGGCCGGCCTGGGTGGGCAGCCCGACGAGTTCGAGGAGTTCGTGGGCCCGGGTCCGGCGCTTTGCGCGGGGGACGCCTTGCATGCGCATTCCGAAAGCGACGTTGTCGGCGACGGTGAGGTGGGGGAAGAGGCTGTAGGACTGGAACACGATGCCGACGTCACGGCGGTGTGCGGGGAGCCCCGTGATGTCGCTGCCGTCCACCAGGACCTCGCCGGAGTCAGGGTGCTCGAAACCGGCGATCATGCGCAGCGCCGTGGTCTTCCCGCAGCCGGAAGGGCCGAGGAGGGCGAGCATCTCGCCGGGGTTGATCGTGAGGCTGAGTCCGTCGAGGGCCGTGGTGGTGCCGAAGGATCGGCGCAGTTCGCGGAACTCCAGGCCCGAGCTGCAGGTGGCGGCTGGGGGCCGGGAGCTGATGGTGGGCGTCATCGAGACTCCTTCGACGCTTTGGAGCGGCCGAGCTTCGCGACCGCAAGGAGGATGAGCCAGGTGCCGATCAGGCCGACCATGGAGACGGCGACGGACAGCTGGGCGTGGGCGCCGCTGATCGCAACGGTCCAGACGGCGAAGGGCTGGAAGCCGAGCAGTGCGGAGACGGCGTATTCCCCGAGGACCAGGGCGATGGTCAGGAAGGCGGTGTTCAGCAAGGCTTCCCGGAGGTTCGGGAGGATCACGAGGAACAGGGCCCGGGGCCAGGACGCCCGGCAGGACCGCGCGGCCTCGACCAGGACCTTCAGGTCGATCGCGGTCAGTCCGGATTCCAGGGTGACGTAGGCCAGGGGCAGGGCCATGAGCGCATAGGCGAGCACCAGGATCAGCGGGAATTCGGCCTGCTGGAGGGCGGCAAGTACGGCGAATCCCGGGGTGTCGTAGAGCCAGTCGGTTCCCCAGCGCAGGACCGTGGTGATGCCGGCACCGAGAGCCACCGCCGGGACGACGAGCGGGAGCATGCAGACGACCGCGACCACGGCTTTCGCGCGGGGGACGGCAAGGCGTACGGCGAGCAGGGCCGGGAGCAGCAGGCCGAGGACGAGCAGGATCGTGGCGGCTGCCAGGAGCAGTGTCAGGCCGAGGCTTTCAGCGAGCCATTCGGTGGTGAAGATCGCGAGGTAGGCGTCCAGGCTGGGCGTCCGGCGAGAGTCGCCGAACCCGAAGGTGAAGGCCAGTGCGCAGAGGATGGGGACCAGGAAGTAGACCCCGGCGGCGGTGAGGACGACGTTGGGGCCGAGCCGGGATTCCTTGGTCGGTACCGAGCGCGAGCCGGTCAGGACAGCCATTTCGAACTCCTTCGCTGCAGCAGGAGCTGAATGGCCATGACGATCCCGGCCACGATGATCATGTTCATGCCGAGTGCGAGGGCGACATTGCCCTGGCCCACGAGGACGTCACCCGTCAATGCCGAGGCGATCTTCACGGTCACCAGAGGGATGGAGCTCCCCACCATGGCGGCGGCCGTCGCGTAGGCGCTGAAGGCGCTGCCGAACAGCAGAACGAAGCCGCTGAGCAGCGTCGGGAACAGGATGGCGAAGGCCACGTGCCGCCAGTACTGGAAGCCGGTGGCGCGGTTGTTCTGCGCGGCCTCCCGCCATTGGGGTTTGAGGCCGTCCAGTGCCGGCGTCAAGGTGAGCACCATGAGCGGGATGAGGAAGTACAGGTAGACGATCGCCAGTCCCCAGAAGGAGTACAGGCTCCAGCCTTTGTCCGCGAGACCGAAGAATCCGGTGAGGACGCCGGCATTACCCAGGGTGGCGACGAAGGCGAAGGCCAGGGGTACGCCGCCGAAGTTCGCGATCACACCGGAAGCCGAGAGCACCGCCTCGCGCAACCCGCGGAAGCGCGAGGTGACGATGGCATGGGCGATCGGCAGGCTGACGACTGTCGCGATGAAGGCGGAGAGCGCGGCGAGCTTGACGCTTCCCAGCAGGCTCTCCAGATACGGGCCGTCGAAGGAGGCGGCGAAGTTGGCCCCGGTGAGCTCGGTGGCGCCGGTGTCGGTCGTGATGGTGACCGAGCCGACGGCCATGGCCGTCACGGGCAGGCCGAGCACGATCACGGCGAAGGCCATCAGAGGGGCGACGCCGAGCCAGCCGGTGGCAGGCCTGCGGCCTCGGCGCCGGGGCGCCCGGGGCGCCTCGGGCTCCTGGCGCCGGGACACGCTGGGCGCATCGGCGATGACGGTGGGTGCGGTAGCCGGCATCAGGAGACGGCCTTCGCCCAGTCGTTGGATACTGCGGTCTTGGCCGCCTGGCCCTGAGCCTCCGTCGGGAAGGAAACCTCGTCCTCATCGACCTGAGGCAGGCGGTCGAGCGAGCTCTTGTCCACCGTGCCGTCGGCGACCATGACGGGCAGCAGCACGGGGCGGGCGTAGCCCTTCAGCCAGAGATTCTGCCCCTCGGTGCTGTAGAGGAATTCCTGCCACAGGCGAGCGGCGGCCGGGTGCGGCGCCCACTTGACGATCGCCTGGGAGTAGTACTGGGCGAAAACTCCGTCTTCGGGGACGGTGACCTTCCACTCGATTCCCTTGGCCTTCAGCTCATCGGAGTAAGCCGCGTTGCGGTAGTCCCAGACGACGGCGATGGGCGTCTCGCCCTTTTCCATCGTCGCGGGTGTCGCCTCGACGGGGTTGAAGTTGCCGGCCTGCTTCAGCTTCGCGAAGAAGTCGATGCCGGGCCGGATGTTGTCGAAGGACCCGCCGTTCGCGAGAGCGGCGGCGAACACGGCGCCGAAAGCGGAAGCGGACTCCACCGGGTTGCCCGTGAGCGCGACCTTGCCCTTGTACTGCGGGTCCAGGAGCTCCGAGAACTTGGTGGGGCACTTCGCCACGCGACCGGCATCGCAGCCGATGGAGACGTAGCCGCCCATGTCGTTGTACCAAAGACCCGTGGCGTCCTTCTGGGAGTCCGGGATCTTGCCGAAGGACGTCACCTTGTACGGGGCGAGCAGGCCTTGTTTCGCGGCAGCGACGTCGAAATCGTGCCCGACGTCGATGACGTCCGGCGAGCGTTCCTGGCCCTTGCGGGAAGACACCGCGGTGATCTCGTCCTGGCTGGAGGCATCCGGGTTCTCGACCTCGACCTTGATGCCGTACTTCTTCTCGAAGGTGGAGATGACCTCGCCGTAGTTGGCCCAGTCCTTCGGAAGCGCGATGGCGTTCAGCTTCCCCTCCTTCTTCGCGGCGGCGATCAGGGCATCCATGCCGCCGCCTTCTTCGACCGAGGTCGCGGTGCGCCAGACGCCATCCGTTGGGTCGGAGGCGCCATTCCCGGACGAACACGCAGCCAGCCCGGACAGCAGCAGGGCCGCGGCACCGATGGCGCTGACGCGACGGAGGGTCGCTTTCATCGAAGTCCCCTAAAGTTGGCTATACAAGTTGCGGCTACGACTGTCGCCGGGCCGGGTGTCATGCCGGTGAACGGATGGGTGCGAGAGGAGGAACTGTCGGCGGGCAGTCGATGGAAAAACGTGCATCCGCACGGCAAAGAGGCGCAACGGGATACCTTGGGTGGATGGTCAGCGAAACAGCCGAAGGGAACGGCAAGCGGAGCGGGGCAGGCGCCGTTCGGTATCAGAAGTTGGCAGCCGACATGCGTCGCGCGATTGAGGCCGGAAGGTTCGGCAACGACGGGCGCCTGCCCAGTGAGGAGAGTCTCGCGGAACAGTACGGGGTCTCCCGTGGCACCGTTCGCAATGCCCTGGCGCTGCTTCGAGCGAATGGGCTGGTCACCTCCCGCAGGGGAACCCGGCGGGTGATCCTGGGGACCGCGCGTACCCAGAGCTTCCATGAACTGCTGAGTTTCACCAACTGGGCACGCTCCCTGGGCGAGGAGCCCAGCGCCCGGACCATCCATGCTCGCGTTCGCGCAGCGACCGCGGTCGAGGGAGAGCGCCTGCAGCTCGATCCGGGGGACGACATCACCGAAGTGCTCCGTCTCAGGTTCCTCGGACGCGTTCCGGTCATGCTTGAACGCACCGTCTACCCGGTACGGGTCGGTGCGGTCGTCGAAGCCCTGGCGCCGGATTCGCTCTCGCACACCGGCGCCCTCGATGCGTCCGGCGTCGTCTTCGCGGACAGTGAGCACACCATCGACATCGTCGCTGCCGATGAGACCGATGCCCACCTGCTGGGCTGTGCCGAGGGAACCGGCCTTCTCCGCGAAGTCCGCCGGGCCACCGACCCCACCGGCGCACCCCTGTTGTGGTCGGAGGACCGCTTCCTCCCCGGAACCGTCTCCTTCACCGTCCACAACTCGGCCACGGTCAGTTCCCTCGCCCGACGCAGAGCACCACGCTGACCGTCAGCCGATTGTTCGGGATGCCCGAGGTCGCGGTCGGCATCCCGTCGGTGATCCACGCGGCGCGCTCGTGAGCGGTGATTCCGGTCCTTACCGGAGGAACCACTCACGAGCCTTCCGCAAGGCCCCATGCGCGGTTGCGGGCGTGCTGACCGGCGGACACGAGGTGCTGCCAGCTTTCCCGGTCGATGCCCCGGATCTCGCCGAGCAGCCGCAGCGCCTCCGGCACCCGGCCGTCCGGCCGGTGCGGGTGGACGGCGATCGCTGCCAGGTCGCCGCGCGCGGTGAACAGGGCTTCCGGGTCGAGCCGGTCGATCGTCGGGCGCTCCGGTTCGGCCGAGCCGGAGCGCGCCGCGCGCAACGCGGCCAGCAGCGGTTCCCGGTCGCGGCCGCGCAGCCTGGTGAGCAGGAACGGGTCGGCGTCCAGCATCGGGGCCAGCACGTAGTGCACCGCCGCGGCGTGCGCGCACGGGTCGTTCTTGCTGGTGCATGTGCACGTCGAGCCGAGTTCGCCGGTTCGCGGGAACAGCGACAGATCGACCTCGCGCAGCGTCTCGTCGACGTCCTCCGGCAGCTCGCCCTGCAGGAGGGCGGCGGCGTGCCGGAGCTTACCGGCGAGCGCCTCGACGGCCGTTTCCCAATCGGAGTCGGAGAAAACCGGAAGCGACAGGACGATGTCGTGCGCACGGCCGCGCCCGTGCGCCTGGGCCCGGATCCGGCCCGGCTCGACGACCAGGTCCTGCACCGCGCCTTTGCGCGCCAGCGATCTTCCGTGGGGTAGGCGCGGATTGGGGTAGGTGGCGCCGAGCGACTCCAGCGCGCGCCGCCAGCGCCGTCCCCACCACGTCGCGCCGAAGGATTCCGTCCGCTGCTTGCCGCTCATGACTGGTCCGCCTCTCCGCGATTCACAGTGGTGGTTGCGTTCAGCCCAATCTCCCGTTACGTGGTTTCTCGTGGCTGGTTTGCGTCACGGTCCCTGGGGTGCGGTTGAGGAGGACTGAGGTCGACACAGGGCCGCTCATGAGCCCTCCGTATCTTGCGGTCGGATCTCATGAACGGGGAAGCCGTTTTCGCTCATGAGTCCTCCGCGGACAGTTCGACGAGTTCGCGCAGCGCGTCGTCGGTCAGTTCGGCCAGCCACGCCTCGCCGCTGCCGATCACCGCGTCGGCCAGGGCGCGCTTCTGCTCCAGCAGGTCGGCGATCCGCTCTTCGAGCGTCCCGTGCGCGACCAGCTTGTGGACGTGCACGCGGCGGGACTGGCCGATCCGGTGCGCGCGGTCGGTCGCCTGGTCCTCCACCGCCGGATTCCACCACCGGTCGTAGTGCACGACGTGCGTCGCGCGGGTCAGGTTCAGGCCGGTGCCGCCCGCCTTCAGGCTGATGATCAGCAGTGGCGGGGCGGTGTCGTCGTGCTGGAAGGCGTCCACCATCGCCTGCCGCCGCGCCGTCGAGACGCCGCCGTGCAGGAACGGCACCGCGGGCAGGCCCAACTCGGCGGCCAGGTGCTCGGCGAGCAGCTCGCCCATCACCCGGTACTGGGTGAACACCAGCGCCCGGTCGTCGGCCGCCACCACCTCGGCCAGCATCTCGGTGGCGCGGGTGAGCTTCCCGGAGCGACCCGGGAGCGGCCCGGTCTCGCCGAGGAAGTGCGCGGGGTGGTTGCAGATCTGCTTGAGCGCTGTCAGCAGCTTGAGGATGCGCCCGCGTCGCCCGATGCCGGCGCCCAGGCCGTCGTCGAAGGTTTCCCGCACCGTCTTCCGGTACAGCGCGGCCTGCTCGTCGGTCAGCGTGCAGGTGACCACCGACTCGACCTTCGGCGGCAGGTCGGTGGCGACCTCGGTCTTGAGGCGGCGCAGCAGGAACGGCGCGACGACCGAACGCAGCCGCCGCGCGGCGTCGGCGTCCTGCCAGCGCTCGACCGGCACCGCGAACCGCTCCTTGAAGCGGGGAAAACCGCCCAGCAGGCCGGGATTCGCGAAGTTCATGATCGACCACAGCTCGGCGAGCCGGTTCTCCACCGGCGTGCCGGTCAGCGCCACCCGGGCGCCCGCGCGCAGCCGGCGGGCGGCCTGTGCGGTCTGCCCGGCGTGGTTCTTGATCTGCTGCGCCTCGTCCAGCACAACGACCTCCCAGTCCACTTCGGACAGGAGTGCGGCGTCGGTGCGCAGCAGGGGATAGGTGGTGATCACGACGGAGCCGGGAGTGAACGCCTCCGGCGTGATGGGTCGCCGCGGGCCGTGGTGGCGCACGACCGGCAGCTTCGGGGCGAATCGGTTGAGCTCGCGCTGCCAGTTGTCGACCACCGACGTCGGGCACACCACCAGCTGCGGCCGCGCGCCGGCGCGGGCGGCCAGCAGCGTGATGGTCTGCAGCGTCTTGCCGAGTCCCATGTCGTCGGCGAGCACCGCGCCGAATCCCAGCTCGGCCATGCTCTGCAGCCAGGCCGCGCCGCGCTGCTGGTAGCCGCGCAGCGTCGCGTCGATGCCGGTCAGCCGTGGTTCCCGGGACGGCTCGCCGAGCCGCTCGACCAGCGTCCGCAGCCGCCCGCCGGCGGACACCTCGACCTCGCCGAGCTCGGTGGCCCGGCGCCCCTCCAGAACCGCCGCCAGCGCTTCGGAATCCGACAGCGTGTGCGTTTTCCCAAGCACGGCGCGGACGTTCTTCGCCTCGTGCGCGTCGACGCGCACCCAGCGGCCGCGCCAGCGCACCAGCGGGCGGCCCGCCGCGATCAGCTCGTCGAGCTCGTCCGCCGTCAACGCCTGGTCGCCGATGGCGGCCTCCCAGCGGAACCGTGCCGAATCCGGGGAGTGGAGGCGCGCCCGCAGGCGGCGCACCCCGGTGAGATCGGTCGGCACGTCTACGGCGATGCCCGCGGCGGTCAGCTCGGCCTCGCCGGTGGCCAGGAACTTCGCCGCCTGCGAGATGTTCAGCAGGGCTTCGGTCGGGCGCTGCTCGGACAGCGCCGCGTCCAGCGGCGGGAAGACCCGGGCCGCCTCGGCCAGCCCGCGCACCAGCGAATCCTGCGGGGCGCCGATGGAGCCGCCCGGCAACCGGAGCGTCGCGGAGCCCGCCGACCAGGCCCGCGCGGCCGGCACCGACACCGTCCGGTCGGCGGCGGCCTGGAGGTGGAAGCTCAGCGCCCACGGCGCGCCGTCGTCGGCGGGCACCTCCAGGCGCAGGCGGAGCCGGCCACCGAGCGGACCGGCCGGGCCCGCCGGAAGCGGCCGGGCCCAGGCCAGAACCTCGGACCTGGCCTGCTCGTCGAGCCGCACCGCCGGATCCGGGCCGGTCAGCGCGGTGACCCACCTGCCTCCCCAGGAGCCGTTCCCGGCGATCGCGGCGCTCCGCGCGCACGCGTCCGCGACGGCGTCGCCGAAGGCGACGAGGAGTTCCGCCGCGGTCCAGAGCGCGTCGCCGCGGCGCAGCGCGTGCGCGGCCGGGGGCAGGGCCTCGGCGAGCGCGGCGAGCCGGTCGTCGTGCGGATTGGCCAGGCGCCAGCAGGCGATGTCGTCGCGCACCTCGGGCACGAGGTGCCCGGCGGCGACGTGCTCCAGGGCCAGTTTCGCCGCGACGCTCCAGGCGATCAGCGAGTCGCCGGGGCGGTGCCAGCCCGGCCACCGGTCCGGGCTCGGCAGCGCCGCCAGCGGCGCGAGCGCGTCGCCGACCGGGATCAGCACGGCGGGCACGTCGGCTGCCCCGACCCCGCGTCCGGACGGCAGGACGGTCGGCAGTTCCCCTTGCGCACCAAGGGGAAAGCCGAGTTCGGCCGCCGCCGTGGACGGGTCGTCGGTGCCCCACAGGGCGAGCTGCCCGGCGGACGGCAGCGGGCCGTGGGGCCGGAAGGTCGCCTGCAGCCGCGCCGGGATGCCGGTTCTTCTGGTGCTTGCCGGAGCGGTAATGGGTGTCCTCCGTTCAGGCCGGTCGGCGGGCACAGTTGTCCCCCGACCGCGATGCCATGATTTCCCGCTGCCGACGAACGGTACACAAAAATCGTTGTGCTGCCCAGAAATCCAGTTCAGCGAGCTATTTGACAAATGCCGTGGATTCTGGCCGAAGGCCGACTTGACAAATCGCCGAGGATGCCATCCAAGGCGCCACTGACCTGCGGTTCCGCCACTGCACCTGCTCCGTGAAAAAAGCAATTCCGAATAGTCCTCCGCGGCTCCCGAACGGTGCCGTGAGCGTTTTGTGTCGCTATACCACCCCAAAACGCTCACGGCCGCAGAGCTGCGGAAACCGAGGGCCGGCCGAAGAAGTCGAGCAGTGCCGCCGCGGTTTCCCGCGGCTCGTCCTCGATCAGGTGCGCGCTCCGCCAAGAGGTCCGGGCCGTCATCGAAGCCGACGAGGACCGGCTCGTCGAAGGTGCGACGGCACTGGTCGCGCGCGCCGCCACCGGCCCGTCGCTGCACCGCGACGACGGCGGCCGGTGGCAGTGGCACGTCGCGACCGCGCCGCACGCGTCGCTGGCCGACGAGCTGGCGGTCCTCGTGGGAACCGGGCTGCTCGGCGCTCTGCGCGCGCTGGGGCACGACCGGTTCCGGGACTGCGCTTAGCCGGTGTGCAACGGGGTTTTCGTCGACACCAGCCGGGCGGGCCGCCGCCGCTACTGCATGCCCGAGCTGTGCGGCAACCGCCTCAACGTCGCCAACCACCGGGCCCGCCGCCAAGCCGCCAAGTCCTAGTCGGGTGGTCGGCGGTGCGGGCGATCGGCCGTTCGCGATCACCCGATCGGACGAGTAGTGGTTGTTAGTATGCCTGCGGCCTGGGCGCTGCCCGGCGGTTTCTCCCGCTACACCCGGAGGTTCGATGGCCCAGTCGACCGGAGACGGCCCGAAGCGCGTCGCGATCATCGGCAGCAGCGGCGGAAACCTGCACAGCCATGGCGGCGACGACCCGGCCCGGCTGCTGGCCGACATCGCGCGGCAGCTGGACGCCGCGGGCATCGAGCTGGCCGCGGTGCAGTTCGTCGCCGCCCAGTCGTCGATGGACCGCGCCTCGGACGACACCGCGGCGACCCTGTGGACGCTGGAACCCGGTGGGCCCGCGCCGGCCTTGCAGGGCTCGCTGGCCGAGGTCAACGAGGCGGCCGCGGGGCACGACGAGCGCCTCGCGCAATCGCTGCGCTCCGGTGAGATCGACGGCTTGATCCTGGTCAGCGCGGACCCGTCGGGCGCCAACGGCCAGGCGGTCACCGCGGCTGCGGAGGTCCGCGCCCCGGCCAGCGGGACCGGCGGCACCTCGCTGGCCACCGCGCAGGCCCTCGGCGTCGACCTGGTCGCCGGCTCCGGCACCACCGGCACGACCAGTGCCACCCGCGCGGTGTCCTACGTGTCCGGGCTCGCCCGCCGCTGGGGCCTGAAGTACCGGCCGGTCATCGGCAGTGGACCGTCCACTGTGGCCGAAGGAAGCCCGTGGCGGCGGATCAGCATCCGCGGGATCATGGTCGGCAGCATCCCGGCGTTCATCGCGATGGCCCTGGTGCTGGCGATCAGCAAGATCCCCGGTCTTGACTTCCTGTCACCGGTCTTCGACACGCTCATGGAAGGGCTGCCGATCGTCGTGGCGGCCGTCGCCGCCCGCCGCGTCTCCGGGCTCGGCGAGGTCGGGCTGGTCGCCGGTGCGGTGGCCGGGATCCTGTCGGCGCAGGGCGGCATCCTCGGCGGCCTGGTGGGCGGCGTGCTCGCCGGTGTGCTGGCGTCGTACCTGCTCACCTGGACGCTGGCGCGCCGGTTCCCGGCGACGACGGCGAACATCGTCACCGGCGGTCTCGCCGGGTTGCTCGGCGGGCTCGTCGTCCACTTCGCGCTCGCACCGCTGACCAGCGCGATCGGCGACGGTGTCAAGGCCGGCATCGAGGCGCTGGTGGAGTTCAACCCGCTGCTGGCCGGTGCGGTGGCTGGGCTGGTGATGTGGCCGGCGATCATCGGCGGCGTCTACCACGCGGTGATCCTGCCGCTCGTGCTGGTCGAAATGGGGGAGAAGGGGCACAGCTTCTTCGGCGCCATCGACATGGTGGGCCTGGTGATGGTCAGCCTCGGGATCACGCTGGCGAACGTGGTGCTGCCGCGCAGCAGCGGCGAGCGCGCGCTGGCGGCCTCGGGCGCGGCGGTCAACTTCGGCTTCGGCACCTTCGTGGAGGCGGCCTACCCGTTCCTGTTCGCCGACAAGCGGGTCTTCGCGGGCGCGTTGCTGAGCGCGGCGGCGGGCGGCGCGCTGGTGGGCTGGACGGGCTCGGAAGCGACGGCCTACCTGCCGGCGTTCGTGCCGCCGTTCATCGCGACGAACAAGCTCGGCATGGCCCTGGCGATGCTGGTGGCGTGCGCGTGCGCCTTCGCGGTGACGGCCCTGGCGAACCTCCACCACCGCCGGAAGCAGCGCGCCTGACCAGATGATCCGCAGTTTCATCGAGGTTTTTCCAACCTCAATTTGCGTGGCGGTGCGGGTAGCGGAACCTCAGAGGTTCCCTGGCTGTGGGTGCCCCTCCTGATGTATGTCCAATACACGGCGGAGGGGCCGTCCTCGCCGGGAGAACCCCGGAGGGGTGGGCACGGTGAACCCGCGGCGGTGCCAGTTGCGGGGGTGGGCTATGCGCCTGCGGCGCATGCGGCATCCATCGAAGTGCGGCTTTGCGTCCCGCGGCTGCGGGCCGACCAGGATGGAGAACGCTCAATCGAAACTGCGGACACCCCCGGCCGAGGCCCAGTTTCAATTGAAACTGTGGAATCTCCCGGGAGGCACGTTTCCGGTGGGGTGTGCGGTTTCAATTGAAACCGCGCGAAGGTCACGCCGCGACGCGTGGCAGGGCAGGGGCTGCGACCGCGGGCGCGTTGCGGGGGAGCGCCCGGTCGACGGCCACCATCGCCAGGCCGAGGAGCCAGAACGCTCCGCCGTAGATCACCACGTTGAGCGCCATCCCGTCGTAGCCGAGGGCGTTGACGTCCAGGAACGGGTACGGGTACCGGTCCAGCAGCGCGCCCCGGATCAGGGCGAAGGCCAGGTAGCCGAACGGGTAGGCGAGCCAGCGCAGCGCGTCGGCCCAGCGGAACCGGCGGTGCTCGTCGAACAGCAGCCAGTCGACCGCCGCCGCGATCGGGGTGACCAGGTGCACGAGCTGGTTGCCCAGTTCCCAGGTGCCGGACAGCGCCGCGGTCATCTGGAACGGCTGCCCGGCCAGCACCAGGTTGTAGACCAGCCCGGTGATCGCGATGTAGAGCGTCGTGCCGCCCTTGAGCCACTTCGGCGGGTGTCCCGCTCCGCACGCCGTCGCCACCGCGGCCCAGGCGAACACGACGGCCACCACGACGTTGCTCTGGATGGTGAAGTACACCAGGGAGCCGGTGAAGCTGCCGTCCTTCGTGCTCAGGTAGATCCCGACGGCGGCCGCGAGCGCCACGGCGATCCGGAAGAGCGTTGCGGCCGGCCTGCGCATGTTGTCCCACCCAGAAACGCGAAGAATCTTTCAAGATTCAGATTAACGAGGCGAACCGGGCGTGCCGACGTGATCTGCGGCGCATGGGAAACGGCCCGGCCCGAAAGGGAATCGGGCCGGGCCGTTCGGGGGCGCCGGATCAGTTCTGGGAGATCAGCGAACGCAGGAAGAAGACCAGGTTGGCCGGGCGCTCGGCGAGGCGGCGCATGAAGTAGCCGTACCACTCGTCGCCGTAGGCCACGTACACCCGCAGCTTGTTGCCCTCCGCGGCGATCCGCTTCTGCTCCTCGGCCCGGATGCCGTACAGCATCTGGAACTCGTAGCTGTCCGCGCTGCGCCCGGACCGCGCGGCCAGGTCGGCGGCGATCGCGACCATCCGCGGGTCGTGGCTGGCCACCATCGGGTAGCCCTCGCCCGCCATCAGGATCTTCAGGCAGCGGACGTACGAGCGGTCCACCTCGGACTTGCCCTGGTAGGCCACCGAGGCCGGCTCGGAGTAGGCGCCCTTGCACAGCCGGACCCGGGAGCCCTCGCCGGCCAGGTCGCGGCAGTCCTGCTCGGTGCGGTGCAGGTACGCCTGCAGCACCGCGCCGACCCACGGGAAGTCCACCCGCAGGTCGCGGAGGATGCCCAGCGTCGAGTCGGTGGTGGTGTGGTCCTCCATGTCGAGGGTCACCGTGGTGCCGGCGGCGGCCGCGGCCTCGCAGATCAGCCGCGCGTTGTCCAGGGCGATCTTCTCGCCGTCGGTGGGCAGGAACTGCCCGACCGCGGAGAGCTTCACCGAGACCTCGGCCCGGTCGGCCAGGCCCTCGGCGGCGAGCACCTCCAGCATCTGCTGGTAGGCGCGGACGGTGTCGGTGGCCTGCTGCGCATCGAGGGTGTCTTCGCCGAGGTGGTCGAGCGTGACGTACATGTTCTGGTCACGCAGGGCTCGGGTGGCCCGGACCGCGTCCTCCGGCGTGGTGCCGGCCACGAACCGCTCGACGACCGGCTTGGTCAGCGGGTTGGCCTCCACGAGTCGGCGCACGCCCTGGGAACGGGCGGCGGCCAGCAGGGTGCTGCGCAGCATCGTGGTCTCCTTCTTTGCAGCTGTGCTCGGGGGTTTCGGGGATCTCCTGCCTTCCGCGTTGCCTGCAGTCGAAAGTGCGTGCCGCGGTTCGCCGAACGGGCGAAGGGTCCGGAGTGGGGAACTGCTCGGGGGTTCGGGGCGCCCTCGGCCGAGGGCGCCCCGAACGCTCAGCCCATGTGGGGGTAGGAGATACCGGTGGGGGCGTCCCAGGTTTCCTTGATCGCCCGCGGGCTGGTCCACCGCTGGATGTTCAGCAGCGAGCCGGCCTTGTCGTTGGTGCCGGAGGCGCGGCTGCCGCCGAAGGGCTGGCGGGAGACGATCGACCCGGTGGGCTTGTCGTTGACGTAGAAGTTGCCGGCCGCGCCGCGCAGCTTCTGGTGCGCCAGCTCGATGGCGCTGCGGTCGGTGGCGAACACCGCGCCGGTCAGCGCGTACGGGCTGGAGGCGTCGACGACGTCGAGGATCTCGGAGTACTTGGCGTCGTCGTAGACGTGCACGGCGATGATCGGCCCGAAGTACTCGGTGGTGAACACCTCGTCGGCCGGGTCGTCGCAGACCAGCACGGTGGGCTCGACGAAGTAGCCGACCGAGTCGTCGTAGCCGCCGCCGGCGAGGACCTCGATGGAGTCGCTCTTGGCCGCGCGGTCCAGGGCCGCCTTGTGCTTGGCGAAGGCGCGGGCGTCGATGACGGCGCCGCCGAAGTAGGAGAAGTCGGTGACGTCGCCGTAGCGGACGGAGCGGGTCAGGTCGGCCAGCTCGTCGCGCAGGCCGCCTTCCCAGATCGAGCGCGGGACGTAGGCGCGGGACGCCGCCGAGCACTTCTGGCCCTGGTACTCGAACGCGCCGCGGGTGAACGCCGTCGCCAGCGGGGTCGGGTTGGCCGACGGGTGCACGACGATGAAGTCCTTGCCGCCGGTCTCGCCGACGATGCGCGGGTAGCTGCCGTAGCTGTCGAGGTTGTCGCCGATGGTCCGCCACAGCTTCTTGAAGGTGGCGGTGGAGCCGGTGAAGTGCAGGCCGGCGAAGCCCGGGTCGGTCAGCGCGACCTCGCTGACGGCCTGGCCGTCACCGGTGACGAGGTTGATCACGCCCGCCGGGAGCCCGGCGGCCTCGAACAGCCGCATGGTGAAGTGCGCGGCGAACTGCTGCGAGGGGGTCGGCTTCCACACCACGGTGTTGCCCATCAGCGCGGGCGCGGTGGGCAGGTTGCCGGCGATGGCGGTGAAGTTGAACGGCGTGATCGCGGTGACGAAGCCGTCCAGCGGGCGGTAGTCCATGCGGTTCCACTCGCCGGGAACCGACCGCGGCTGCTCGGCGATGATCTGCCGCGCGTAGTGCACGTTGAACCGCAGGAAGTCGATGAACTCGCAGGCGGCGTCGATCTCGGCCTGCTGCACCGACTTGGACTGGCCCAGGATGGTGGCGGCGTTGATGGTGTCGCGCCACGGGCCGGCGAGCAGGTCGGCGACGCGCAGCAGCACGGCGGCGCGCTCGTCGAACGACGTCGCGGCCCACGCGGGGGCGGCGTCCTTGGCGGCCTGCACGGCGTCGGCGACGTCCTGGGTGGTGGCCTGCGCGGCGGTGCCCAGCACGTGCTGGTGGTCGTGCGGCTGGACCACGTCGAACTTGTCACCGCCACCGAGGCGCTGCACGCCACCGATGGTCTGGGTGAGCTCGATGCGCTCGGACTCCAGCTCCGCGACCCGCTTCTGCAACGACTCCCGCTCCGGCGAGCCGGGCGCGTAGCCCTTGACCGGCTCGTTGTAGGGCACCGGGACCGAAGTGATGGCGTCCATGGCCAATTTCGCCTCCTTGCGAGAGTCGCTGTCTGGGACAAGGGTCCTGTTACTTGGGAGATTAAGGTTTCGTTAGCGCCCCGGGCTTGTCCATTCGGCTATCGTTGTCAATATCGGATTGTCCGGTTGAACAAGTGGGGTTCGTGGGTTGGACGAGGTCGAAAACGCCCCGGCGGTGGACGCGGTGGGCGTCGCCGTGGTGGGGGTGCCATTGCGCCAACTCCTGATCGCCGTGGGCGAGCCGCTGGTCGACGTGCTCGCGGCGCCGCGCGGCTTCGAGGTCGAGGTGCGCGACGTCGTCATTGTCGACCCGGAGGAGGAGTCCGGCAGCGGGCGCAACGGCGACTTCGTGCTGGTCATCGGCGCACGGGGCCGGGCGGCCGCCCGGCTGGTGCGCGCGGCGGCGCGCGACGGCGCGGCGGCCGTGGCGGTGAAGGTCGACTCCGAATCCGACGCGCGAGCCCTGCGGGACACCGCGATCGACTGCCGGATCGCGCTGCTGGGCGTGCGGCCCGAGGTCCGCTGGGAGCGGCTGGAGTCCTTCGCGCGCTCGGCCGTCGACAACGCCCGCCTGACCACCGACGCGGACCTCGGGGAGGCGCTGGGCGACCTGTTCTCGCTGGCCCAGACGGTGGCGGCGATGACCGAGGGCATCGTCGCGATCGAGGACACCGCGAGCCGGGTGCTCGCCTACTCGCGCTCGGACGACGAGGTCGACGAGCTGCGCCGGCTGTCGATCCTGGGCAGGCAGGGGCCGGAGCCGTACCTGGCGATGCTCCGGGAGTGGGGCGTCTACCAGCGGCTGCGCGCCGGTGAGGACGTCGTGCGGATCGACGAGCGGCCCGACCTGGGCATCCGCCGCCGGATGGCGGTCGGCATCCACGCGGGCACCCAGCCGCTGGGCACGATCTGGGTGCAGGAGGGCAAGCGGCCGCTGTCGGAGCACTCCGAGCGGGCGCTGCTGGGCGCGGCGCGAGTGGCGGCGCTGCAGCTGATCCGGCAGCGCACCGAGGCCACCGCCGGGCCGCGGTTCCGGGAGAACCTGCTGACCGGGCTGCTCGACGGCCTCATCGACGCCCAGTCGGTGGCCGACAACATCGGCGCGGACCCGGCGAAGCCCGCGGTGGTCGTGGTGTTCACGCTGCGCCCGCCGGAGGCCAGCGCGGACCGCTCCGAACTGGAGCTGCAGCGCGCCGAGATGACCAGCCTGATCTCGGTGCACGCCTCGGCGTACCGCCGCAGCGCGCTGGTCACCACCATCGGCTCGCGGGTGTACGTGCTGCTGCCGGATCTGCCGGAACGCTCGGCGGTGGCGTCGGCGCTGAGCCTGACGCGGGAGATCGTGGCGGCGGCCAAGCAGCACCTGCGGGCGCGGGTGCAGGTGGGCGTGGGCTCGGCGGCGCGGACGCTGGACGAGGTGGCGGAGTCGCGCACCGAGGCGGACCGCATCCTCGACGCGATGACCCACGACCTGCGCGCGGAGATCGCGACGATCTCGGACGTCCGGGCGCAGGTGGTGATCAGCGAGATCCTGACGGTGCTGCAGGGCAACGAGCGCTTCCGCGACTCCCGCCTGGCGGCGCTGCACGAGCACGACGCGGAGCACGGCACCGATCTGGCCCGCTCGCTGCTGGCGTACCTGGAGGCGTTCGGCGACGTCCGGGGCGCCAGCGACGGCCTGCACGTGCACCCGAACACGCTGCGCTACCGGGTCCGCCGGGCCGGCGAGATCACGGGCATCGACCTCACCAACCCGACGGAACGCCTGAGCGCCCACCTCCAGCTGCTGCTGTCCCGCCGGGCCGCCCGCCGCTGAAGGCGCCGTTTTCGCGCGAAACCGTCGTTCGCCACGCCTGCGAAGCGCCGGTTTCGCGCGAAAACGCCGCAATCCTCACGACGTCTCGACGAGCTCGCCGACGCCGGACCACCACAGGTGGTGCTCGACGGGGTCGACATCGTTCAGCACGAGGTCGTGCATCTTGTCCTCGTCCGGCTCGCCCCGCTCGTCGACCGGGACGACGGCGGCGAAGTACACCCCGAACCGATGATCATCGCGCCGGAGCTTCGCCACGGCCCAGTCGTGCAGGCACGCACGCCACACCTCCGGTGCCTCGTCGCCGGGAAGCGGCTCGGCGAGCAGCAGCTTGTCGTAAGCGCCTATCGAGTCCGGGTTCACGACCTGGTACAGGGCAATCGCACAACGCATAACGCCTCCCCGAGACAGTGGTGACAGTTGCGAAAAGTAGTGTTGCGTGAGCCAAGAGTGACTATAGTCAATTTGACGCGTAGTGTTGACGGACACAAGTTCCCCGTTTGGGTGGTTGGTGATCGCTCGGACCTGGAAGGTGAGCAGTGAACGACTCCGAGTCTCGGGAACCGCAAACGATCAGCCCGACCGTCGGACGACGTTGGTTGGCACAGGAACTGAAGCGGCTGCGGGAGGCCGCTGGGCTCAAGCAGTCCGACGTCGCTAAGCGCCTGCGGTGCAATCCGGCGAAGATCGCGCACATCGAGAGCATGCGGAACGCGGTCAGTGGCCCGGACCTGGAAGTGATGCTGCCGTTCCTCGGCGTACTGCCGGAGCGCATCGGCTGGTACCTGCAACTCTCCGAGATCGCGAAGGAGAAGGGCTGGTGGGACGGCAACCGAGCCATCCCTGACTGGTTCTCCCTCTACATCGGACTTGAGTGGGGAGCCAGCGTGATTCGGCAGTGGGATATCGGGTTCATTCCCGGCTTGTTGCAGACCCGTTCATACGCGGAGTCGATGATCCATGGTGCCAACTTCATGGCTGAGGCCAAGCTGCTACGTCAGGTGGACGCTCGTCTGCAACGTCAAAGCGCGCTGCATCGAGACGCGGATGCATTGTCCTTGCACGCAATCGTCGATGAATCCGTGCTTCACCGGTCTTACCGTGACGGTTCCGTCTTGAAGGAACAGCTCCAGCACCTGATCGAGATGTGCGACCACCCTCAAGTCGCGCTCCAGGTGATGCCGTTCAGCGCGGGGCCGGGCAGAGGACATCTGGGGTCCTTCAAGTGGCTCGGATTTCCGCGGCCGAACGATCCCGGTGTCGTGTACGTGGAGAACCAACGCGGCGGCCTCTATCTGGAGGAGCCCGAGGAGATCGCGCAGTTCAACGAAGATTTCGGCTACTTGAGCGAGCAGGCACTGTCCGCGCATGATTCCAAGGGACTGCTGATCGATCTTTTGAGGGGTAGCTGACCGATGGCCGACTTCCACGTTCGTGATTCCACGGAGTTAGCTGGCACTTGGCGGAAGAGCAGTCGAAGCGGGCACGGTGGCGGCCAGTGCGTCGAGGTTGGCACGGTGTGGCGCAAGAGCAGCTACAGCGGGCCGAACGGCGGCGACTGCGTCGAGGTCGGTCTTGTGGATTCGGTGACCGGGGTGCGGGATTCGAAGGATCCGGAAGGTCCCGCGCTGTTGTTCGGCTCCGCCGCTTGGGCGGGCTTCCTCCGGCAGGCCAAGGCCGGGCGTCTCGATCACTGAGCCGCAGATCACCTGCTGCCACTCGTGAGTGATAATTCCGGTTCTTACCAGAAGAAACACTCGCGAGTGCGTTTGGCCTGGTGGGCGCGGTCAGGCGGCGAGACGTTGGCCTTGGATGTCGGTTTCCACGGCTTCGACGTAGCCCCGCAGCGGGTCGCGGACCGGCCCAACTGGGCGCGGCTGTTCTTCCTCGACCCGCACCTGCGCGAGCTGTTCGGCGACTGGGCGCGCAAGGCCAAGGACACCGCGGCCGACCTGCGGCTGATCGCGGGGCGCTACCCGGACGATCCGAAGCTGACCGAGCTGATCGGCGAACTGACGATGAACAGCCCGGAGTTCGCCGCGCTGTGGGCGGCCCACCCGGTCAGCGGCTGCGCCCACGACCGCAGATCGTACCACCATCCGCTGGTCGGAACGTTGACGCTCGGCACCGAACTGCTGCACATCCCCGACGACGAAGGCCAGCGGATCGCGGTGTTCAACGCGGAGCCCGGCTCGTCCTCGGAAGCGGCGCTGAAGCTCCTCGCCGACCTCACCTTCGCGAGCACCACCTCGCGCCCCGCCATTCCCACCGCTTCGACCGGTGGCCTCCCGGGCTCGGGGCCGTAAGGACTCGGTAAGGGACGAATCGGGCTTGGTGGCAGTAGCGTTCGGGCATGAGAACGACTCGTCGATCCTTGCTGCGGCATCCGGCCACCTGGGCCGTGGTGGTCGTGGTCGCCGTCGTGGTCGCGGTTGGGGCGTGGGCCTTCCAGCCGTGGCGGTTGTGGACCAGCCGCACAGTTGACGAGGCGCTGCCGCCCGCGGCGACGGTGGTCGTGCCGTCTCCGACGGCCCGGCCTGCGGAGTCGTCGGCTCCGCCGCCTGCGGGGCCGGTGGAACTGGCGGCCGGAGCGTTCGTCACGCAGGAGCACGAGACGACCGGGACGGCTCGGGTGTTGCGGCTCCCGGACGGAGCGCTGCTGCTGCGCTTGGATCAGCTCGGCACTTCCGACGGCCCGGACCTGCACGTGTGGCTGACCGATCAGGCCGCCGGCGGTGACTGGGGCAAGTACGACGACGGCCGCTACGTCGCGCTCGGCCCGTTGAAGGCCAACCGGGGCAATCAGAACTACGTGATCCCGGCCGACGCACAGGTCTCCGGTCTGAGCAGCGTCGTGATCTGGTGCGACCGCTTCAACGTCGCGTTCGGCTCCGCGCCGCTCGCGCTGTAACGGGCTGGGTGTCTGAGCACCTGCCGCCCGCACCGCTTCGCGGTATGAGCTCGGAGACCGTCAGAGCTTGCGGAGGCGGACCCGGTTGATCGAGTGGTCGACGTCCTTGCGCAGCACCAGGGTCGCGCGGGGGCGGGTCGGGAGGATGTTCTCCACGAGGTTCGGCTCGTTGATCGTGCGCCACAGGTGCTCGGCCTCGGCGCGGGCCTCCTCGTCGGAGAGCTCCGAGAAGTGGTGGAAGTGCGAGTCCGGGTTCGCGAACGCCGTGCTGCGCAGTGCCAGGAAGCGGTCGGTGTACCAGCGGGCGATGTGGTCGGTGTGCGCGTCGACGTAGATCGAGAAGTCGAACAGGTCCGACACCGCCAGGCTCGGGCCCGGCTGCAGCACGTTCAGGCCCTCGATGATCAGGATGTCCGGCTTGCGGACCACGTTCCGCTCGCCGGGCAGGATGTCGTAGGCGACGTGCGAGTAGACCGGCGCGGTGACCTCCGGGGCGCCGGACTTCACCTCGGTGACGAAGCGCAGCAGCGCCCGCCGGTCGTAGCTCTCCGGGAAGCCCTTGCGGTGCATCAGACCGCGGCGCACCAGTTCGGCCTTCGGGTACAGGAAGCCGTCGGTGGTGACCAGGTCGACCCGCGGGTGGTCGGGCCAGCGAGCCAGCAGCGTGCGCAGGATCCGCGCGGTGGTCGACTTGCCGACCGCGACGCTGCCCGCGATGCCGATCACGAACGGAACCTTCGTGCCGTTCGTCTCCTCGCCCAGGAACGTCGTGGTGGTCTCGTGCAGCCGCTGGCGGGCCGCCACCTGGAGGCTGATCAGCCGCGACAGCGGCAGGTAGACGTCGGCGACCTCGGCGAGGTCGACCGGCTCGCCGAGCCCGCGCAGGGCGACGAGCTCGTCCTCGGACAGCGGTAGGGGCAGGGAATCGCGCAGCTCCCGCCACTGCGCTCGGTGCAGCTCGACATACGGGCTCAGTTCGCGAACGCGCGTCACAAGTACCCCTCGGCATTGAGGCCCGGCAGGAACTCCAACGCCCCCGGGAACTTCCGGCGACGCCCGGAAAACCCTAGGACGCCGGAGCCCCGCCGCGCTGTGATCCAGTGCACGCTGAGACACAGCGAACACCCTTGATCGATCGCGACTCATTCCGCTTCGCGGACAACAACTTCCATTTCCGCAATTTCAATGGAAATCGGACCTTCGATTTCCATTGAAATTGCGCCGGAACGCCGGAACGCCGGACGACGCAGGGGGAGGGGCGTCATCCGGCGTTCCGGGTTCCGGTCGTGGACCGGGGTCAGCAGGTCACTTCGGCGGCTCGGTCGCGGTGACCTCGTTCAGCTTCGACTTGCGGTAGCCGTAGGCGAAGTAGATCGCCAGGCCGATGGCGAACCAGGCGGCGAACCGCAGCCAGGTCACCGGGTCGAGGAACGTGACCAGCCAGATCGAGAACACGATGCCGATGATCGGCACGATCGGCATGCCCGGGCACTTGAAGCCGCGCGGCAGGTCCGGCCGCTTGTAGCGGAGCACGATCACGGCGGCGCACACGATCACGAACGCCAGCAGGATGCCGATGTTGGTCAGCTCCGCGGCCTCGCCGATCGGCAGCAGGCCGGCGATCCCGGCCGAGGCGATGCCGATGAGCCAGGTGAAGCGGCTCGGCACCTGCTTCACCGGGTGGGTCTTGGAGAACCACTGCGGCAGCAGGCCGTCCCGGCTCATCGCGAAGCCCACGCGGGTCACGCCGAGCATGAAGGTGAACAGCACGGTGAGGATGCCCAGGATGGCGCCGACCGCGATGATCGCGCCGAGCACCGGCAGGCCGACGTCGGCGAAGGCGGTGGCGAACGCGCTCTCGCTGCTGATCTGCTGGTACGGGACCATGCCGGTGAGCACCAGGCAGGCCAGCACGTAGAGCACCATCGAGATGGCCAGCGAGTACATGATCGCCTTCGGCATGTGCCGCTGCGCGTCCTTGGACTCCTCGGCCGCCGTGCTCATCGCGTCGTAGCCGAACACCGCGAAGAACACCGTCGCCGCACCGGCGAACGCGCCGCTGATGCCGAACGGGAAGAACGGGTTGTAGTTGCCGGCGTTGATGTGGAAGGCGCCGACGACGATCACGACCAGCACCACGGCGACCTTGAGGTACACCAGCAGCGTCTCGAAGCGCGCCGCGCTCTTCATGCCCTGGTTGAGGATGAAGGCGATCAGCAGGCACAGCAGCGCCGCGAACAGGTTGATCTTGTAGCTGCCCGCCGCTACGCCGGCCTCCTCGGTGCCCGGCGCGCCCATCATCCACAGTGGTAGATCGATGTTCAGGAAGCCGAGCAGCTCGTTGAAGTACCCGGAGATGCCGATGGCGACCACCGCGACGATCGCGGTGTACTCCAGCAGCAGGTCCCAGCCGATCAGCCACCCGACGACCTCGCCGAGCACCGCGTAGCCGTAGGTGTAGGCCGAACCGGCCTTGGGGATCATGCCCGCGAACTCGGCGTAGGAGAACGCCGCGGCCGCGCTGGCGATGCCCGCGATCAGGAACGAGATCAGCACCGCAGGCCCGGCCTTCTCGTTGGCCACGGCGCCGGCCAGGGAGAAGATGCCGGCGCCGATGATGCCGCCGACACCGATCGCGGTGAGCTGCCACAGGCCCAGCGTTCGCTTGAGCCCGGTGTCACCGCCGTCCTCGATGATCGAGTCGATCGGCTTGCGGCGGAATATCCCTCGCCCGGGTTGGAGACTTGGTGTGGTCACGGCTTCTCCCGATGCATTTTGTTCTCGCGAAACGGTACGTACATGGCGTGATCCGGCCCGGTGGACGTCCCGCGCAACGTCGTCCGTGTCCTGCATCACCAATGGGTTTGCACGTTGCGGCGAAACCTACGCGTCGACGATGCGCAATCTGCTTGTGGGGTCGGATGAGAGTTTCCAGGCCGTTTTGGCCGACCGGACAAATTGGCCGGTGAGGGGTCGAAGCCTGCCTCACAGCCGGGCTTGATCGGTAGCGACCCGTGACCCGCGGGCATCGCGATCGTTAGTGTTCACGCCGGAGTCCACCCGAGGCCAGCCCCGCGGCGGAAGTGAGAGTTGTGATGTCCAGTTACCGAACCGTCGTCGTCGGGACCGACGGCTCGGCGCCCTCGTTGCGCGCGGTGGCCCGCGCCGCCGGGGTCGCCGGCGAATCGACGGCCCGGCTGGTGATCGTCTGCGCCTACTACCCGAGCAGCGCGCGGGAGGTGGAGGAGGCGAAGGACGCGCTCGGCGACGAGGCGTTCCAGGTGATCGGTTCGGCCCCGGCCGAGGACACCCTGCGCGAGGCGGTGGACGTCGCCCGCTCGGCGGGTGCGGCGGCGGTCGAGACGTTCGCCTCGGTCGGGGCGCCGGTGTCGGTGCTGCTGGCCGCCGCCGAGAAGGAGGCCGCCGACCTGCTGGTGGTGGGCAGCCGCGGGCTGAACACGTTGAAGGGGCGCATCCTCGGCTCGGTGCCGTCCGAGGTGTGCCGCCGGGCCGATTGCGATGTGCTCGTTGTCCGAACCGCGCGGTAGGCCGTCGATGCGCGGTCACGAGGTCGAGGAGACCATCCTCGGCGGGCCCGCGCGCTACACCAAGGACGAGGTCGCCGCGGCGGCCGGGGTGCCCGTGAGCCGCGCCGAGCAGCTGTGGCAGGCGATGGGCTTCGCGCACGTCGAAGACGACGCCGTGGTGTTCACCGACGCCGACGTCGCCGCGCTGCGCTCGCTGGTCGAGCTCGTCTCGGCGGAGGTGATCCCGCCGGAGCTGGAGTCGGCGGTGGCGCGGTCGCTGGCCCAGACCATGTCCAGGCTGGCGGAGTGGCAGGTCGGGATCTTCAAGTCGCTGCTGGGCGAGCAGTTCGCGGTGGACGTGGCGACCACCGCGCAGGTCGCCGACGTGATCCTGCCGGTGATGGAGCGGATGCAGGACTACGTGTGGCGGCGGCACCTGGCGGCCACCGCGGCGCGGGAGCTCGCCGAACGCGATCCCGGCGCCGACGAGCGGGTGCAGGTGATCGGCTTCGCCGACCTCGTCGGCTACACCCGGTTGATCCGGGACTTCACCGAGCTGGAGCTGGCCCGGCTGATCGACGGCTTCGAGTCGCTGGCCGGCGGCGTGGTCGCCGAGAACTACGGCCGGGTGGTCAAGACGGTCGGCGACGAGGTGCTGTTCGTGACCGACAACGCGGCGGAGGCCGCCGAGATCGCGCTGACGCTGAACGAGGAGATCGCCAAGACCGACCTGCTGCCGCCGCTGCGGATCGGGCTCGCGATGGGCCCGGTGCTCGCGCGCTTCGGCGACGTCTACGGGTCGACGGTGAACATCGCGAGCCGGCTCACCTCGGTCGCCCGCCCCGCTTCGGTGCTGGTCGACCGGGAGGTGGCGGCCGCCCTGCGGGGGCGTGCCGAATACCGGCTGATCTCGGTGGGGCCGACGAAGGTGCAGAGCTTCCGCGGCCTGCGGGCCTGGGCGCTGCGCCGATCGGAGTGACGCCACACGAACGGGTGCATTCGATGTGATCTAAATCCTGTTTCACTTGCATGCGACAAGCAAGTATGCCTGGTATAAGGCCGCTCGGCGTTGATCACCTGGCCTTTTGCGATCTCCGCCGGTCGGCGGCCTCGTTCCGGCCCGGTCGATTTGGCCTCTTTGTCCGCGTTGCGGTCGTGTTCGCGCCGCGTAAAGCGGGATGCCTGCGGGCTTGACCGGCAATAGAGTCGGGACATGGCCGATCGGGGAACAGTCGCGGCAGGAAGCCATTCCGACGAAGTATCCGCTCTGGTAGCGCAGTACGGCCGGTTGCCGGCCGGCGCGCCGGTGCGCCTGGCCAAACCGACCTCGAACCTGTTCCGCTTCCGCGCGCCGTCGCAGGGGCCGGGGCTGGACGTCGGGCGGTTCAACCGGGTGCTGGAAGTGGATTCCGCCGGGCGCACCGCGCAGGTGCAGGGCATGGCGACCTACGAGAGCATCGTCGACGCGCTGCTGCCGTCCGGGCACATGCCGTTCGTGGTGCCCCAGCTCAAGACGATCACGCTCGGCGGCGCGGTCGCCGGGCTGGGCATCGAGTCCACCTCCTTCCGCAACGGCCTCCCGCACGAATCGGTGCGGGAGATGGAGATCCTCACGGGATCCGGTGAGATCGTCCGGGCCCGCCCGGACAACGAGCACGCCGACCTGTTCCGCGGATTCCCCAATTCCTACGGCACGCTCGGCTACGCGCTGCGGCTGGAGATCGAGCTGGAGCAGGTCAAGCCGTACGTCCGGCTGCGGCACGTGCGCTTCGGCTCCGCGCAGGAGTGCGCCACCGCGATCGCCGAGATCTGCCGCGACCGCAGTTACGACGGGGAGCCCGTCGACTTCCTCGACGGCACCGTGTTCGGCGCCCGCGAGCAGTACCTGACGCTCGGGTCCTATGTGGACAAGGCGCCGTTCGTCAGCGACTACACCGGCCAGCAGGTCTACTACCGGTCCATCCAGCAGCGGCAGGTCGACTACCTGGGCATCCGCGAGTACCTGTGGCGCTGGGACACCGACTGGTTCTGGTGCTCCCGCGCGCTCGGCGCGCAGCACCCGCTCGTCCGCCGGTTCTGGCCGCGGCAGTACCGCCGCTCCGACGTGTACCGCCGGATCGTGGCCTGGGACCGCCGCCACGCGGTCACCGACCGGATCGCGACGCTGCGCGGCAAGGGGCTCAACGAGCCGGTGATCCAGGACGTGGAGATCCCGGTCGAGCGGCTGCCGGAGTTCCTGGAGTTCTTCCACCGCGACATCGGGATCGCCCCCGTCTGGTTGTGCCCGGTGCAGCTGCGCGATGGCAAGGGCTGGCCGCTGTACCCGATGGATCCCGACGCGCTGTACGTCAACGTCGGCTTCTGGGCCACGGTGCCGCTGCGGCGCGGCGAGGCGCCGGGCCGGTTCAACCGGGCCATCGAGCGCGCGGTGACCGAGCTCGACGGGCACAAGTCGCTGTACTCCGACTCCTACTTCGAGGAAGCGGAGTTCTGGCAGCTCTACAACCGCCCCGCATACCGGCAGCTGAAGGAGCGCTACGACCCGCAGGGCCGGCTTCCCGGCCTCTACGAGAAATGCGTGGGGAAAAAGTGAGCAGGAAGGAGATCCGCTGATGGGCTGGGCAGAGGTGTTCGCGCGCATCCTCGGAAGCGACCTCTCGGTGGAGATCCGCGCGTTCGACGGCAGCCGCGCCGGACGACCCGGGGCGGACGTGTGCGTGGAAATCCGTTCACCGCTTGCGCTTTCGCATCTCGCCGCCGCGCCGGGCGAGCTCGGCCTGGCGCGCGCCTACGTCACCGGGGCGATCGAGGTGCACGGTGACATGTACACCGCGCTGGCCGCGTTCCCGTCCGTCGCGCTCGACGACATCTCGCCGAGCCTGCGCCGCGAGCTGGCGGTGAAGCTCGTCGGGTACCGGCTGTGGTGGCCGGTGCGCCCGCCGGTGGTCGAGCACCGCCCGCGCGGCTGGCGGCACTCGAAGCGCCGGGACAGCACGTCGATCGCGTACCACTACGACGTGTCCAACCGGTTCTACGAATGGGTGCTGGGCCCGTCGATGGCCTACACCTGCGCCGTCTACCCCGAGCAGACGTCCACTTTGGAGGAAGCGCAGTTCGCCAAGCACGACCTGGTGGCTCGCAAGCTCGGCCTGCAGGAAGGCATGCGGCTGCTGGACGTCGGTTGCGGCTGGGGCGGCATGGTGATGCACGCGGCCGAGCACTACGGCGTGCGCGCGCTCGGCGTGACGCTGTCGCGGCAGCAGGCGCAGTGGGCGCAGAAGGCCATCGCCGAGCGCGGCCTGGCGGACCTCGCCGAGGTGCGCTACCTGGACTACCGCGACGTCGCCGAGACCGGCTTCGACGCGGTCAGCTCGATCGGGCTCACCGAGCACATCGGCCTGGCGCAGCTGCCGGGCTACTTCTCGCTGCTGGCGAGCAAGCTGCGTCCCGGCGGGCGGCTGCTCAACCACTGCATCACCCGGCCGGACGGCAGCCACGGCTCGCGGCCGGGCAAGTTCATCGGCCGCTACGTGTTCCCCGACGGCGAGCTGGAGCCGGTGGGCACGCTGGTGTCGGCGATGAACGACAACGGCTTCGAGGTGCGCCACGAGGAGAACCTCCGGGAGCACTACGCGCTGACGCTGGCCGGCTGGTGCAAGAACCTGGAGGAGCACTGGGACGAGGCGGTCGCGGAGGCCGGGCTCGACCGGGCGCGCGTGTGGCGGCTCTACATGGCCGCCTGCCGGCTGGGCTTCGAGCGCAACATCGTCCAGCTCCACCAGGTCCTCGGCGTCCGGCTGGACGACACCGACGCCCACTACCCGCTCCGCCCGGCCTGGTGAGCACCGTTTCTGCTGGTCAGGACCCCGTGCGTACTTAGGGGTCCTTGCAGAATGATCTTGTTGTGGCAAGGTGGTGGCTGGAGTTGATCACGTTTGCTTGTGGAGGAGCGTGGGATGGCTCAGCCGAA